>NZ_MCRJ01000348.1 GCF_001720135.1 Methylobrevis pamukkalensis | reverse complement strand
GCGTTCGGTCGGATCGGGATGGGATGGGGTGTGCCGCGTGGCTTCCCCCTCTCCCTGTCCCTCCCCCTCCAGGGGGGGGGCGCTGGATCGGAAGGCCGCCGTTCCTCGCAACGCTTCGGTTCGGCGAGACGTCAGCGGGACGATGATCCTCGCCTTGATCGTCCCCTCCCCCCTGGAGGGGGAGGGACAGGGAGAGGGGGCGGCCTGTC
>NZ_MCRJ01000347.1 GCF_001720135.1 Methylobrevis pamukkalensis | reverse complement strand
CACAGGCTGCGGTCCTTCTCGATCTCGCACCAACCCGCGTGGGCGATGGAGACGCCGCCGCACAGGGCTCTGCCGATGTCGTATGGGACCATCCCCGCGTGGGCGGGGGAAACCCAACCACCACGGGCGTGATGAGCCTGATCACGGGACCATCCTCGCGTGGGCGGGGGAAACGGCAAATATCCACCGAAGGCCGTGCCGGGTCGCGGG
>NZ_MCRJ01000346.1 GCF_001720135.1 Methylobrevis pamukkalensis | reverse complement strand
TCGCCAAGCGCCGATCATGGTGTCGTTGCCGGTGCCGCCGTCGAGCGTGTTGTTTGACGCGTTGCCGGTCAGGCGGTTGTTCAGCGCGTTGCCGGTGCCCTTCAGCGCCGTGCCGGTCAGCACCAGGTTCTCCAGCCGGGCGCCGAGGGTGTAGTTGATCGAGGACTGGACCGTATCGACATCGGCGCCGGTCTCGGTGATGCGGTCGCCGGCCGCG
>NZ_MCRJ01000345.1 GCF_001720135.1 Methylobrevis pamukkalensis | reverse complement strand
GGGCAAAGCCGCCCCCCCCTCTCCCTGTCCCTCCCCCTCCAGCGGGGAGGGGACGATCAAGGCGAGGATCATCGTCCCGCTGACGTCTCGCCGAACCGAAGCGTTGCGAGGAACGGCGGCCTTCCGATCCGGCGTCCCCTCCCCCTGGAGGGGGAGGGACAGGGAGAGGGGGAAGCCACACGGCACCACCCATCCCGATCCGATCCGAAGAGACGTCAG
>NZ_MCRJ01000344.1 GCF_001720135.1 Methylobrevis pamukkalensis | reverse complement strand
CCGGTGGGCGCCACGCCCAGCGTGTTGCCGCGGGAGGCGAGCGCAGCCACGCTGCGCTCGACGAAGGTCTTCTGGCGGGGGCGCAGGCGCATGGCCGGTCTCCCCTTACTGCGCCCAGCTCGGCCGACCGGTGGCGCCGGGGGCGGACGCGGGCTGGCTGGGCTGGGTGGCCGTGGTGGGTTGCTGCGGGGCGTGGCCCTGCGCCGGGGCGGCGGCGAACTGCGGCGCGACCGT
>NZ_MCRJ01000343.1 GCF_001720135.1 Methylobrevis pamukkalensis | reverse complement strand
GAGCCAGATGATGGTCGTCTTGAGGTTGGCGACCGACCACCAGCCCAAGCGCCCCAGCAGATATATCTCTCCGGCCACATAGGCGGCCCCGATGGCCAACGGGATCAGCAATATGGGCCGGAACAGAGCCTTGAAAACGCTGCCAAGACTTTCCCGAGTCGACTTTTGGATCAAGCCAACCGCGAAGAAAACGACCAACCAGATCGCTAAGGCAATCTCACGTGTGGTGAACGAAGTAATGACGGCGTTCATGTATCAATTG
>NZ_MCRJ01000342.1 GCF_001720135.1 Methylobrevis pamukkalensis | reverse complement strand
ACACATCGTTTTCACCGCTGGACGAAATTGCGTCGATACCGGAAATGTCGATTCTGTCTCCGTGCGCGGACAGGAAGTCGATGATCCGGTCCGCGGTGGTTTGCGTGTTGCCGCTGTCCTCCAGCCTGCGGAAAGCAAAGCTGTCGGCGCCGGCATTCCCAGTCAGAGTGTCGCGACCGAGACCGCCCGTGATCACGTTGTTGCCAGCGTTGCCGACAATGACATTGTCTTGCGTATTGCCCGTTGCCGAGCGGTTCGCGCTGCCCAGCAGGGAAAGGTTCTCCATCGACAGG
>NZ_MCRJ01000341.1 GCF_001720135.1 Methylobrevis pamukkalensis | reverse complement strand
TGCCCGGGGTGCGCCAGACCCGGACCTTCTTCGTGATGAAGGAAGTGGTCGACGCGCGCCGCTTGATTTCTGAGTGACTTCTTCAGCTTTCGAATGTGGTGCGGCGGGCATCCGCAGATCTGCGTATCGCGCAAAGTATAAGCCGCACCGCGAGGCGGACTGGTACGATGACCCGCGAAGGCAACCGGACGCCAGCCGAGCCGGATGCGGACGCGCGATATCTCGCACGGCATTGGCGCCGAAGGGTGATTTCTGAACGGCGCCGTCGCGGCGCCCCCGTCCATGCCGGAACTGCGGCGTTCCGTCCTCTGGCAGCGGGCA
>NZ_MCRJ01000340.1 GCF_001720135.1 Methylobrevis pamukkalensis | reverse complement strand
TCTGGAAGCGATCGCGGCCGAGCTGCGCAGGCTGCGGGCCGATGTGGAGAAGTCCCTGATCGGAATCAGGAAATCCGAGAATTCAAGCGCCAGTGACATCCAGACTGAGCGCCACTATCAGAATCAAAATACCGAATCCTCATCTGACTCTGAACCCGGCTTGGAAAAGCCAGAGGGCAAGCCGGCGGATGGAGCCGGACGGCCCGTGTCGGGGGCGAGCGCCTATCCGCTCGGCTTCGTGTTGCGGGCCTGTCCGCAGATCGCCGCCTTCGGGCCCGGCAGGACGATTGCGGACTGGTCCGGCCTTGTGGAAGGTGCCGGCCGGGCACGGG
>NZ_MCRJ01000339.1 GCF_001720135.1 Methylobrevis pamukkalensis | reverse complement strand
TTTCCGAGACGCCGCGGATGGTGGTGCCTTCGAGGGCCTTGCCGGCGTCCGACCAGAAGTCGCGCTTGCGGGCACGGCCGTGCTCATCAGTCCCGCGACGAGCACGGGCAGGTCCATTCGATTCTTTTCAGCATGCGCTTCCTCCCAGAAAGCCTGGCCTGATTGCTGGCCTGAAAGCCTGCGTCCATTCCGCGGCGTGGCCGGATTGCGGCGTGCTGCAGATCCCGGTTCAGGGGCGTTCGCCTCGCCCCGGCGTTGCGGCCGGCAGCACGATGCGTCGCCACCGCAAGGCTCCGGAGCTTGATGTCCGGTTGCGCCTCCGGGCGGCCGTCGATGCGGCCTCGGAC
>NZ_MCRJ01000338.1 GCF_001720135.1 Methylobrevis pamukkalensis | reverse complement strand
CCGCGTGGCGAACGGCGGGCCGGCTGCGACCGGGCCGGATGCGGAACGAAGCGGCCAGGGGATGCGTTGCTCTGGTGGAAGGCGCTCGCGTCACGCGACGCCGAACACATGTCAGGAGACACAGATGGTCCATCATCCCGACCAGTATGGCCAGCCCGAGAAAGTCGTCGTTTCCGAGACCGAGGCCAAGCAGGGCGTCGAGACCCATCACATGCGCTATGTGCTGGCCTTCGGCGTCATCGGCGTGATGATCGCCCTGTTCGGCTCGTACTTTTACTACGCGGCGTGACCGCAAGAGGACGGAACGCCGGTTGGCGCGGGCCGCAGATACGCGGCCTCACGCCAGCCAGTTCTCGATCCTG
>NZ_MCRJ01000337.1 GCF_001720135.1 Methylobrevis pamukkalensis | reverse complement strand
GGGGCTCGAGGACGACCTAACTCATATGAGTGAGGCCTGACTCATATGACAGCGCCAACTGTGCACTCATCGAAATCAACGGGTTACGGGCAAATAAGAGTCAGGTCCCTAACTCATGCCCGAAGACTTCATGAAGTCTCATTCCCCAATGATTTCAGCCACTTGAACGCCTCGGAACAGTTAGGTGTCAAACCCCCATACTACGTATGGGAGGGCCACCCCACAGGGTTGGCCACTCCTCCCATACGTCCGGGCCAGCCGCGCGCGCCGCCGTGACGCTCCCTTTTGCTTCCCGATCCGACGACGGCGGCCCCGTACCGCCAAGCACCAGACCGCCGTCGTCTTCCACCACCACAGGCCACC
>NZ_MCRJ01000336.1 GCF_001720135.1 Methylobrevis pamukkalensis | reverse complement strand
CGAAAGACCGCGGAGACCGAATCGGAAAGCCGCCGCAGGACTAGGTCCCGCGGCGGCTTGGCACTCCCTGTATTGAGGGAGAGTCACGTCACCGATGGGCCGCAGTCGCAAGCCCTCGGTGACAGCTTCCGACTAGGCCGGAAGTCTGCGGAAATGACCGCAGACGAACTCCGGCTTACCGAAACGGATGCGCTGATAGGGATTAACCCAAATCATCGAACCGCTCCTTGCGGTTACGCACCGCAATGGACAAAAGGTCCCTTATATGATAAGGAGACCTAATCGCGAGACGTGGCCGGTGCCATTGGTGGGGGCCCCACGTCCAGTGACCTAAGGAGGCCCGCCGGGATTGCCGTCCGCGCGG
>NZ_MCRJ01000335.1 GCF_001720135.1 Methylobrevis pamukkalensis | reverse complement strand
ACAAGTCGCTGACCGGCCGCATTCTCGAAAAGCAGGCAAAGGAGATGGGCACCGATGCGGCGGGCCTTGCAACCCAGCTTGCGGCCGCGCTGCCGCTGATGCTGACGCCGATCCAGAACCCGGCGTTCCAGGCGCAGCTGGCCTCTGCCGCCAGCGCCTTCCTGAAGGACCCGAAGTCGATCACGCTGACTGCGGCTCCGGCCAAGCCGATGACCTTCATGGAGCTGTTCGCGACCGCCCAGTCGGCGCCGCAGACCCTGCCCGACGCCCTCGGCGTGACGGTCACCGCCAACGAGTGAATGGTGACGCGGGACCTCGGCCCCGCGCGGCACCGGCCGTCAAACGAAAAGCCCCGGAGATCGGCCG
>NZ_MCRJ01000334.1 GCF_001720135.1 Methylobrevis pamukkalensis | reverse complement strand
CCTCGTGGTTCGGGGGTTGTCGTCGGACATCCGGGGCCATTGTCAGGTGACAACGGCACCCGTGAATAGATTTTTCAGACGTCGCTCTCCTTTTCTTCCGCAGAGGCCGCAAGCGCCGCCTCGTAGTCCGCAAGAAGCTGCGGCAGGCGGGATTCGAGGAAGCGGCCGAAGCCGCCGTGGTCGGTGACGAGCCGCAGCTGCCGCCCGGCCCGCTCCACCGATCCGACCCGCCGGCCGGCGGCCTTGAGATCGGTCCGTGCCCCGGCGCGCGGCCTGTCGCCTGTCTTTTCCGCCGCCTTGCCGGGCTTGCCGGCCGCGGCCAGAACCAAGGCGAAGCGCGCGTTGCTGTCGGCGCTCTTGAAGGCGCTT
>NZ_MCRJ01000333.1 GCF_001720135.1 Methylobrevis pamukkalensis | reverse complement strand
CCTTCACTCCATCCAGCGCGGTTCCCACTGCATCCGCGTCGTCAGCATCGCTCGCCTCGTCGTCATCTTCCGGCGAAATCGTCGTGCGAGGGGGAAAAAGGATTCCAGTCAGATATCGATCAGTCGGCCGATCTGAAATCAGTTCATCCGGTGCCTCTGGACCAATGAGATCGACCTTCATCCTTTGAAGCAGCGTGTCGCGGGCATCGATCATCTACGTTCTCCAAAATTATGGTTCTGGCTCAGCGAGGAATGCTGGCAAAGCCGCCTAGCAGCGGCATGAGCGCAAGGCTCGGTGCCTCTCCGGGCCGCCCCGGCACGACAACCGTGGTCGCACCAACTACAGGAATTCCCGCAACGACTTCCGGAAGC
>NZ_MCRJ01000332.1 GCF_001720135.1 Methylobrevis pamukkalensis | reverse complement strand
GCGCCGTCGATCTGCGCCTGCTCGAACGGCTCCTTGGGCATCGCCGACAGGGCGGCGAGCAGGGTGAGCGTGACGAGCGGCGTCCAGTGCCAGACGTCCATCACCACGGTGGTGAAGAAGGCCTGGTCGACGAAGCGGCCGATGTTGTAGTTGATGCCGAACCACGCGTCCAGATAGTAGGGCAGCGGCCCGAGCCCCGGCACCGTCAGCAGGCGCCAGGTGGCGCGACCGCGATCGGCGCGATCACCAGCGGCAGGGTGTGGATGGTGCGGAACAGGCCCTTGCCGGGCACGTCGCGCATGAACAGCTGGGCGAGCAGGTAGCCGAGCACCACCTCTGTGACCACCGCGAAGAAGGCGAACTTAAGGGTCAGCCACAGCGCGTTGAGG
>NZ_MCRJ01000331.1 GCF_001720135.1 Methylobrevis pamukkalensis | reverse complement strand
CCTGCCGTGCCCGGAAGGCGCGGGCGACCAGCGCCGCGCGGCTGACGTCGCCCGGCGCGGCCTCGGCCATCGCGCGGGCCAGCGCGAAGATCACCGGCCGGCCGGCGAGCGGCACGATCGTCGGCCCGCTACGCAGCACGTTGCGGCAGGCATCGACCACCAGCGCCGGGGAGGCAACCAGCGCCTCGACGTCGGCCAGTCCGAGCACCGTTTCCCTGCCATCGGCGATGCGGCGCGCGGAAGGCGCCTCGAACAGGCGCCGGGCCGCGACGACCTCGGCGACCAGCGCCGGAATGCCGGCAACCCGCGCGGCGTCCTCGGCGCGATCGAGCGCGTCGGCCGCAACCGCCGCCCGGATGCGGCGCATGGCGATGCCGGCGGCGACCAGCCAGTAACC
>NZ_MCRJ01000330.1 GCF_001720135.1 Methylobrevis pamukkalensis | reverse complement strand
CCTCCCGTTCCACCCGCGAGGGGCGTCTCCGGAGGCGTCCGAAGATGGGGTGGGGCGCGGCGCCCGCGCGTCCGGTTCGCAGCCGGGCACCCGGGCGACCTCGGGAACCCGTCCGCGGCCACTACGAGCCGCTCCGGTAGGCCGGGAGCCGAGCGTCGGTGAAGGAGGCGGCCTTCGGGTCTGCCTTCGGATCAGGAAGCGGGACAAGCCGTGCGGAGGTGCCGTAGACGCGCCGCCGAACCCCGCCCCGCCGACGCCGTCCGACACGGGCCAGGGGTCGTCACACGCCGCAGGTGGGGCGCCGAAAGGCGAGCGCGCCGGGGAGGTTGCGCGGGGAGGCGGGTCGCACCACTGATCGCGCAGGCCCCCGGGGCGTACGGTCTCGCCGTCGCCAGCCGTGCCGCGCC
>NZ_MCRJ01000329.1 GCF_001720135.1 Methylobrevis pamukkalensis | reverse complement strand
GCATCGGCCACGTCCGCCCGAGGCGCCGGCTCCGCGGCGGCTTCGGCAGCCGGCGGCACCTTCGCCGCGGGCACGGGCCCGCCGGCTTCGGGCTTGCCACCCTCGAACCTGGTCGACGCAGGCTTGGCGGCCCTGGTCGAGACGGGTTCGAGGGCCGCCGTTTCCAGCGTCGGCGCGATATCGGGTTCCGGGGACGGTTCCGGATCGGCGAGGAGCTCGGCCTCGAGGGCGACGACCGAAAGCTCGGCGACGCTGGCCGATGCCGGCGCCGTGTCGGGACCGGCCGCGTCGGCCGATGCCGGGGCGGACGGACGGAACAGGCGTTCCAGATCATCGAGCAGCGGATCGCCGGAGGAAATCGCCTGCGGTTCGGCAGACGGGGCCGGCGCCGGCGCCGGCGGAGCAGGTTCCGCT
>NZ_MCRJ01000328.1 GCF_001720135.1 Methylobrevis pamukkalensis | reverse complement strand
ACCTATCTGAACACGCTAGGCCTTTCAGCCGCGCAGGTGTTCGACGAAACGCTCTCGATCCTCTTCAACGCCGTAGGGGGCGGCGCACTCCGTGTCGAGAACCTGAAGGGTGCAACTGGCGAAATCGCGCTACGCGTCGGCGACAACGAACCCTTCGGCGTGATCAACGTGGGCGACGACGCCAAGCTGGTCAAACTGTGTGAAGACAACGGGATCGCCACCCAAGACAGCGAGTTTGCGGGCTCGCTCTTCCATGCGATCAACACCCCGCAATCGACCGTCAACCTGCTGATCGGGTCAAAGAAGTTCACCGAAGGCTGGAACAGCTGGCGCGTGAGCACCATGGGCCTGATGAATGTCGGCCAGACGGAAGGCTCGCAGATCATCCAGCTCTTCGGCCGTGGCGTGCGGCTCAAGGGCTATGGTTCGAGCCTGAAGCGCAGCGGCAAAGCCCAGTTGCCC
>NZ_MCRJ01000327.1 GCF_001720135.1 Methylobrevis pamukkalensis | reverse complement strand
TGTAGAGCGCGACGCCGCGCCAGGCGGGATCCTCGATCAGCGCCGCGGCCAGTTCCGGCGCCCCGAGCCGCAGGGCGAGCGTCCGGCCGCGTCGCGGGCCGAGACGAGGCCGAGGCCGGCGCCGAGGACGAGCAGCAGGGCAAGGGCGATCCGGGTCATGCGGTCCTCCGGAAGGCGGCGAGCAGGAACAGGCGGCGAAGGGCAGCAGCCACCAGCGAGGTCGGCCTGTACCAGGGCGGCATAGTCGGAGGCGGCGATCCGCGCGTCGGCGGTGGGCGGCCACGGCGCCGAGCACCGGCTCCGGCGTGTCCGAGCCGGCAAAGCGTCCGTCGCCGGCGGCGGCAATCTCCGCCAGCGCGCCGACGTCGGGGCGGGGGCCACGGTCGCCAGCGACTTCATGAGCGGCACCAGCAGCACATGGACCCCGGACGCCGCGCGCGGGCGAGCGTGGCGGCAGGGCCGGC
>NZ_MCRJ01000326.1 GCF_001720135.1 Methylobrevis pamukkalensis | reverse complement strand
CATAGGCCGAGAAATCCGCCTCGCCGACGCCGCCGACCGCGCCGACCACCGCCTGCTTCGGCAGCACCGCCATGATCGCGCCGATGCCCGACGGTCCGAGCGCGGAGGCGGGAAAGAACTTCAGCGCGGAGGCCCCTGCACCGAGGGCGACGAAGGCCTCGGTGGCCGTGAACACGCCGGGCATCGTCACCATGCGCGCGCCCGCGCCGCCGAAATCACCGCCGGGTCGACGTTGGGCGAGACCATCAGCCGCCCGCCGACGTCCGCCACCGCGGCGACCGCCTCCGGCGTCAGCACCGTGCCGGCGCCGACCAGCACCGACGCCGGCAGGCGCCGGGCCAGCCGCTCGATCGAGATCAGCGGATCGGGGGAGTTGAGCGGCACCTCGATCGCCTCGAAGCCGGCTTCGGCCAGCGCCTCGCCGATCGCCTCGACCTCGTCCGGCAGCCACCCCGCGCAGGATGGCGAC
>NZ_MCRJ01000325.1 GCF_001720135.1 Methylobrevis pamukkalensis | reverse complement strand
GCGAGGTGGCGAGGATCGCGTCGGCATGGGCGCCGTAGGAGATGACGGTGGCCGCCTTCTCCAGCTTCGCCCGGTCGCCGTCGATCTCGACCGCGCAGATCGAATTGCGCAGGTCGCCGCCGATGCCGGCCTCGGTGGTGGCCGAGGCGAGCAGCAGCTGTTCGGCGGCGCAGCGCGCCATGAAGCCGGCGTGCCACTCGCTGCTGGCCCCGTGCGACACGAGGCTCGACATCTTGATCTGGTGCATGGCGAAGATCATGCCCGACGCCGAGCAGGCCTGACCGAGCGTCGAGGTGATCTCGCGATGTCGGAGATGCTGGCGCCCTCCCCTCCAAGGTCGGCCGGGATCATCAGGCCGAGCAGGCGCTCGGCCTTGAGAGCGGCAACCGTCTCGCGCGGAAAGCGGGCGTGACGGTCCACGTCGTCGGCATGGGCGGCGGCCACCGCGGCGACGCGGCGGGCGCGGTCGGCGAG
>NZ_MCRJ01000324.1 GCF_001720135.1 Methylobrevis pamukkalensis | reverse complement strand
CGGCACGGCGCATCGTCAGAAACGGTCGCTCCGACTGGGGTGAGTATCTGCCTCAGCGCCGAAATCACGAGGTTCGGCTGCAACCCCTTACGTTCGAGCGAATGCGGCATGAGATCGCTGCTATGGTACTGGAGGCTGCAGACCCAGCCCAAGGCATCCAGGGACCTGCCTGGACCGCTGCGCGAGCCCTCCAGCGTAGCGCGAGAGCTGCGAGAACGGTACTCGCAGAACTGGCAACACGGGGTGGGGCTGTCGCTGAACTGGCTGAAGCCGCCCGTATCAAATCCCTCGAGGATCCCGGCGACAGTCGCCTCGATGCCTTGCTCGACATCCTTTCGGAGGAATGGTGCCGCGATGAGGATCGCGCATTCATTGTCGTCTGCGGAGACAATCCAACCATCGACATGTTGCGTGCAGCGCTTCCGAGGTACTTCCCTTTTCTTGCGGACGCCATCTCCGTGCTGCGGCGCCCTGCAGCGACAGA
>NZ_MCRJ01000323.1 GCF_001720135.1 Methylobrevis pamukkalensis | reverse complement strand
CTATCGGCCGGGCGTCTACGCGATCCCCTATGAAGGCGAAGAGGTCAAGCTCCACTGGGCCAACCGTGACCAGTATTACATCAAGACCAGCGAGTATCTCCGCGACTACGCCGCGGTCCTTGCCTTCGGCCGCCTTGACGTTGCCGTGCTCACCCTCGGCGGCATCCGCCAGCCGGAAGTGCACGCGCATGGGATTGGCAGCATTGTCCGGCTTCAGCCGGAAGGCGTAGTCGCGGAGATACTCGCTGGTCTTGATGTAATACTGGTCACGGTTGGCCCAGTGGAGCTTGACCTCTTCGCCTTCATAGGGGATCGCGTAGACGCCCGGCCGATAGACGCGTTTGGCCAGGAAGTCACCTTCCGAATAGTAGCGGCGGAAGAAGCTGAACAGGTGGTCGTAGACCTCGTTCTCGAGCCCGCCGATGTCGACTGCGTCATTGGCGATCCTGGCGCGCAGCTCCTTGACCTTCGGCAGCGTCTCG
>NZ_MCRJ01000322.1 GCF_001720135.1 Methylobrevis pamukkalensis | reverse complement strand
TCCTTCATCTCGCAGGAAAGCGGCCTGCGCACCCACGTCACGGACTTCGGCGCGAGTGCCCTGCTGACGCCGGACCATTTCGATCTGGCCGCCACGCGCGGCCGGATCTTCCATCTCGGCCTGCCGGGCATCCACCCGAAGCTCGACGGCCCGTGGGGCGACGATCCCAACGGCTGGGTGACGCTGCTGAAGCGGGCGCGCGCCGCCGGGCTGGAAACCAACCTCGAACTCTGCACCATCCCCGCCGAGCGCCAGCACCGGCTGGTGGCCCCCTGCCTGCCGCATCTCGACCTCCTGATCGTCAACGACAGCGAGATCGGCGCCATCGCCGGGGCGAAGACGGTCGCGGGCGGACAGACCGACCTTCCGCCTGCGAGGCGGCGGCGCGCACCGCGCTGACGCTGGGGCCGATGCGACTGGTGGTGATCCATTTCCCGAAGGCCGCGCTCGCGGTGCCACGCGACGGGGCGGCGGTGATGGTC
>NZ_MCRJ01000321.1 GCF_001720135.1 Methylobrevis pamukkalensis | reverse complement strand
TGATAATCTCGGACTGCTTGATTTGGATCCCCGCCATAGCCCGTCGAGTAGCCCGACTGTTGCGTGCTTCTGGCGCTCTCCGCCATTTGCCGCTCCCATTGACGCTCGGCTTCAAGACGCCGCCGTTCCGCTGCACGGGCGGCAGCTCTTGCACTTGCCTCCTCGCGCGCCAGCTGAGCACGCCCTGCCTTCGTCTTCTTGAGTTCGGCAATGCGCATGCGCTCGCGCTCTTCGGCGAGCGCCGCCTGCCGGCGCCGTTCGGCCGCCCGTTCGTTCGCGGCTGCCTGGCGTATCAGAGGCGCCGCCATGGCAACGGCCCGGCCACCTTCGCCTGGAAGATAGGCCCCGCCTCCAGCCAGCGCCAGACCGGAGACCATCTGGTCCGCCGTTGTCGCGTTGCAGGCTCCAAGGAGCAGGCACAGGAGAATGCCGGCCGTCGTCCGGACCCGGACACTGGAGATCATCACCACCCCCATCATGACGCATGATC
>NZ_MCRJ01000320.1 GCF_001720135.1 Methylobrevis pamukkalensis | reverse complement strand
CCACTGCCCGCACCACCCGAGATCGCCATTTCCTTGTTGTCTGCGAGCGAGTCGAGGATCCACGCCTGTTCGGCCGTAAGCCGCTCAATAGTCATGGCATCGTCAGCAAGGCTGATGCCAATGTGGGCCTTCAGTTCGAAATGGCTGGCAAGCAGCTCCTCGAGCGCTCTCAGGCCATCCAGTCCCAAATGCTTTCACGCTGGTCGCCGCCTTCGGTCATCCGATGGACAATCCAGCGATCGAGGGTTTCCATGTCATCCCCGAACGCCATGATCTCCAGCGGCGCATCCGGCGCTAGTGCCCGTCGAGGTCGGACGCTGCCGGGAAGGATAGCGCCATGGCGCGCTCTGATGAAACGACTGCTCAGCGCTCGGCTTGCATTGAGGCGCTTCAGGAAATGGTGCTTGCTGCTGCGTGCCTGAGACAACGGGTTCTTGATCCTGAACTTGAATCCGTCCCGGTCCTCGCTGAGCCACTGGCCGTCGTTCTCGCGGCAGCTCACCCTCC
>NZ_MCRJ01000319.1 GCF_001720135.1 Methylobrevis pamukkalensis | reverse complement strand
CGCTCCTCGGGCACTTCGCCGGGCTCGAGCGGCAGGCGGCCGTCGTCGACCATGATCATCATGCCGTCGCGGTCGACCACCGGGCGCATCGCTGCGTAGTAGAGCGGGACGATCGGGATGTCTTCCTTGAGGATATACTGCCAGATGTCGAGCTCGGTCCAGTTCGACAGCGGGAACACGCGGATCGACTCGCCCTTCTTCACGCGGGCGTTGTAGAGGTTCCACAGTTCCGGACGCTGGTTCTTCGGGTCCCAGCCGTGGTTCGCCGTGCGGAAGGAGAAGATGCGCTCCTTGGCGCGGCTCTTCTCCTCGTCGCGGCGGGCGCCGCCGAAGGCTGCGTCGAAGCCGTACTTGGTCAGGGCTTCCTTCAGCGCCTCGGTCTTCATCGTCTGGGTGTAGAACGACGAGCCATGGTCGAAGGGGTTGATGTTCTTGGCGATGCCGTCCTGATTGGAATGCACGATCAGGTCGAGGCCGAGGCGCTTGACCGTCTCGTCGCGGAACTGACC
>NZ_MCRJ01000318.1 GCF_001720135.1 Methylobrevis pamukkalensis | reverse complement strand
CTCTCGCGTTTCACCCGACGGTGTGCCGCTGCGTATCAGGAGCCGCTGCGGCTGTATCGGGCACCTCGCTCGGACCGACGCTGTGCGAGCCCGCCCACGCTGGATGAAATCGATCCAGTCAGCACCCAATGCATGGAATATATGCATTGCAGCATGAACGGTCAATGAAATTTTGTGCATCGCACAATCGACGTGCTGGTGACGGTCCGTTCGCGCCGACCTCCGTTATCGGGGTCTCGACCAGCCCGCGCAACTTGGCGCCGGGAAGTGAAAAACAATCTTCTCTCCGTTGACTGCCTGCATGGTGCGATCATGCGCGGGCGAAGACATTATGTAATCATGGATTCGACCGAAAATATAATGCGAATTTTATGAATATGCGCGTAAGAAACGATTGATTAACCATAAAGCCCTCAGCAGAAATGCGGACCGGGTTACGGTGGTGCGTCCATTTTACGTTTTTGTAACCTCGTTGATTCATGCTGAACGAGAGTTGGGTGCAACGCCGTTGCGCTTGTTGG
>NZ_MCRJ01000317.1 GCF_001720135.1 Methylobrevis pamukkalensis | reverse complement strand
ACGGGGCGCCGCGCGCCGTTCAGGGCGGACGCCCCGTCGGCACCGCCGGCGGCTTCGGCCTGTTCCATGCGGCGGCGGGCGACGTCGCCGTCCTGATCTGCCCGCCCTGGGGCTACGAGGCGCTGTCGGCCCACAAGAGCCTGCGCAAGCTCGCCGACACCCTGGCCGAGGCCGGATTTCCGACCCTGCGCTTCGACTATCCCGGCACGGGGGATGCCCCGGGCGACACGCTCGACATTCAGGACATCGCCGTCTGGGAAGAGGCGGTCGTGTCGGCCGCGAGCGATCTGCGCGCGCTGGCCGGTGCCTCGCGGTCGTGCTCTGCGGTCTCGGCTCGGGCGCTGCTGGCGCGCCGCGCCGCGCCGCGGGTTTCGGGTCTCGCCGGTCTCGTGCTCGCCGCGCCGGTGATCGACGGCCGTCGCCATCTGCGCGAACTTGCCGCCTGGTCGGCAATGATCGACGGGCGCATCGGCATCGAGCGTCGCCCGCTGCCCGGCACCGCCGTCGATGTCGCCGGCTTCGTC
>NZ_MCRJ01000316.1 GCF_001720135.1 Methylobrevis pamukkalensis | reverse complement strand
CGGGTGGGCATCGACGGGCGGCGGCACCGGGCTGCCGGGCGGCCGTGGCCGATGACAGCGGCCGGATCCTCGGACGCGGACAGGGCGGGCCGGCCAACATCCTCACCGCGCCCGACGAGGCGCTCGCCAGCATCGCCGCCGCCACGGCCGAAGCTTCCGGGTCGCGGGCATCGAACCGGCCGCGGTCGGGGCGGCGCATGCGGTGCTCGGCCTTGCCGGCAACAATGTCGGCGACGCCGTCGCCTACGTGCGGGCCCGCCTGCCCTTTGCCAGCGCCGAGATCGTCTCCGACGGGCTGATCGCGCTCCAGGCGCCTTCGGCGACGACGACGGGGCGATCGCGATCCTCGGCACCGGCTCGATCTTCTTTTCCCGGGTCGGCGGGCGGGTGACCGCCTGCGGCGGCTGGGGCTTCATCGTCGCGACCACGGCAGCGGCGCCCGGCTCGGCCACGCCCTGCTGCAGGAGGCGCTGCTCGCCCACGACCGCATCCGCCCGTCCTCGCCGCTCGCCGAGGACGTGCTCGCCGAATT
>NZ_MCRJ01000315.1 GCF_001720135.1 Methylobrevis pamukkalensis | reverse complement strand
CTGCAAAGCGGATCCGACGAGCACCACTCCAGACCCCGCAGTGCTGCTAGCAGTATCGGGCCAATCTCGCTGGTACGTCCCTTTCGTGACAGCCCACCCAGTGTTCCATCGGAGTCCGGGGCCGATGTGTATAGCAGAAATCCGCACATCCCACCCGGACCAGGCGAAACGTACAACCTCTCTCGGATGGAGGCAGTGGAATACCCGCTGTCGAGTGACAGGCGTTCCGACAGAGCGTGGGCCGTTGTGTGGATGAGTAGCAACCTCGCTGAAATCGTCATGGGGAAGGGACGATCGCTGCCGTTGTGGTCCTGCCATGCACGCTCGGCGGCATTATGCGCCTTTGCCGCCCTGTCTGTGACATCGGGCGCGTTCTCCCAAGACAATACGGCTGTCTCATCGAAGTTGATGAATATGCCTTCCCCGCGAACTTCGATTGCCGGCAGCCAGTTCAACTTCTTTTCGGACAGCGGCGCCACGAAAGCGCTGTTGTCGGCCGCCTCCACCGGACTGAGACGGGTGAACGCCTTCAGAGCTCGGACTTCGCGCAGCCTCTC
>NZ_MCRJ01000314.1 GCF_001720135.1 Methylobrevis pamukkalensis | reverse complement strand
GAACAGAAGGCCTTCGCCTTCGCCGCGGACCGCCGATCCGCACCCGTCTCAATTCGCCCCACACCCAAAGGCGGAGACGCAAGATCCGGTGGAGCCACGCACTCAGCGCACACGGCCCCTTTTGTTATGCCCAGCTTCTGGTTAGAAACCGTGCAGGACACCCTTGCGAGCGTCCCCGAGGTCTGAACCGTTCCCTCATCCCGTCGTCCGCCGAAGCAAACTCAGGAGCGAAACCGTCCGGCGCCGGCAGCAGCACCGCCCTCGTCGATGAACGGGGTTATAGATCCACCCCCTCGAGGTGTCAACAAGCCTTCACAAAAATCGCGCACTTTTTATTATCGAATGAAATCAGAGAGTTATTCGGCACCTGCGGATGAGCCGGAGTCAAAATCCGCGGATTTCCGGGATTTTTCGACCCTCGTGTTTTCCGGACGGTCAAAAAAATCTCGAACGAATTCGCGCCCGGCCGTGGGCTCCCCGGGCACAGGCGGTTTTCAGCGGGATATGCGGCACGGCCGGTCGACGTGCCGTCGACTTGACCGATCACGAGCCGAAATCGCCGAGAG
>NZ_MCRJ01000313.1 GCF_001720135.1 Methylobrevis pamukkalensis | reverse complement strand
ATATGCGCGCGGTTGGCAGAAGCTTCAGGCTCAGACTACCCGACCGACCGCCAAGAGTTGAGGCCTGGATCGGCGCACTGCTCGGCGGCCTGCCGTCGGAAACCCGTATGTCGCAGAACGACTTCCGGTCCATCTTTGAGGCCTTGAGCCCAGCGCCATGGCGCAAACTCGATGAGTGTTGGGAAATGCTGCTCGATCTGGATGCTTCGGGCCGAGAAGACATCTCGGTTGGCAATATCGCCGAAGGTCTTGCAGATCCGCCGCTCGAACTGCTGAGCGACCATGAGGGAAGCTCGGGACCGTTGCTGTCGACGATCCATGCGATCAAGGGGCGAGAGGCCGAGCGGGTCATGCTGTTGCTCGCGCGGGCACCGTATGGCGACCAGGTGAACTGGGCCGAGGAAGCCCGTACCCTGTATGTCGGAGCAACCCGTGCGAGCACGGAACTTCGAACTGGGTGGATTAACCCGCGAAAGTTCTACACGACTGGAGAACCGGAACGCTTCTGGGCCGCACGCCCCGATCATCGGCTGATGGAGATAGGCCTTGAGGGGGATCTCGTCGACTGGGCCGAGTTCGTGCGTTTGAGCCACGTCGTCAATGACGCG
>NZ_MCRJ01000312.1 GCF_001720135.1 Methylobrevis pamukkalensis | reverse complement strand
CCGGAGAACGATCACTTCGGACGCTTGGCGCCGTACTTCGAGCGGCGCTGCTTGCGGCCCTTCACGCCCTGGGTGTCGAGGACACCGCGCAGGATGTGATAACGCACGCCCGGAAGATCCTTGACGCGGCCGCCGCGGATGAGCACCACGGAGTGCTCCTGCAGGTTGTGGCCTTCGCCCGGAATGTAGCCGATGACCTCGTAACCATTGGTCAGGCGGACCTTGGCGACCTTGCGAAGCGCCGAGTTCGGCTTCTTCGGGGTCGTGGTGTAGACGCGGGTGCAGACGCCACGCTTCTGAGGACAGGCCTCGAGGTGACGCGCCTTTTCGCGGTAGACCGGCGCCTGGCGCGGGTTGCGGATCAACTGGTTGATCGTCGGCATTCTTCGCCCTTCAATCCTTTGTCGTCTCGTCCGGAGCCGTCGCTCCGACGGACAGGTTATCTGCTCTCGAGTCCCGGATGGCGTGGCGCAGTGCGCCGGCTGCCATCCTGCCTGCTTTTGCATCCCGCATTCGTACGCATAAGACGAAGCGTACCGCTGCCGTGGTTTGACCCACGGACGGCACTCGGGATGCAGAGGACCATCCTTCCGATGAAGGCCGGTCATGCG
>NZ_MCRJ01000311.1 GCF_001720135.1 Methylobrevis pamukkalensis | reverse complement strand
GGCGCGCCTGTCTCCGTGGTGGCGGCTGGCCTTGAGGCTTGGGACCAACTGGCCATCAAGAAGGGGCTTCTGAACGATCAACGCATTCATCACGAGCCACTTCAGGCGAGGCTCCAGGTGAACGGGTTCAGGTTACCTCCTGTTGGAGACGAAAAAGTCGGCAGGGAGAAGCGACCACGCCTCTTGCCAGCCTACAGGTTCCCGGATTGGCATGTCTGTCCGAAGTGCAACCTCCTGCAACGTAGCCGCTTCTGGAGTTCCGAGATCGGGAAGCCCGAGCTGTGGTGCCCCTCCTGCAGTTCCGGGCGCGGCAAGCGCATCAGGAAGGTCTATGCGGTACCTGTCCGCTTCATCGTGACTTGCCCTGCGGGGCATCTTCAGGATTTTCCCTGGATGTCATGGCCGAAACACGCCGAGGCCTGCTCCCGAAAGAAGCCGCTAAAGCTCGTCGGGGAAGGCGCCGGGTTGAAGGGGCTCAAGGTGCACTGCACCGAATGCAAGGCCGAGCGCGACCTTGATGGCGCCCTGTCGCCCGGGGCGCTCGGCAAGATTTCGTGCGACGGCAGGTCACCTTGCTCAAGATGCAGCCAGAACCTTGCAACCATCAGCCTGTTGCC
>NZ_MCRJ01000310.1 GCF_001720135.1 Methylobrevis pamukkalensis | reverse complement strand
CTGCGCGACGTGCGCGCCGGCACGGTGTCGATGGACGGCGAGGAGATCACCCACCTTGCCCCGCACGAGCGGGTCCGGCGCGGCCTTGCGCAGGTGCCCGAGGGGCGGCGCCTGTTCGGCCGGATGACGGTGGCCGAGAATCTCGATCTCGGCGCCTATGTGCGCGAGGACCGGGCCAAGGCCCGCGAGGACCTGGAGGCGATCCTGGAGCTCTTTCCCCGCCTGCGCGAGCGCTACCGCCAGCTGGCCGGCACCCTGTCCGGCGGCGAGCAGCAGATGGTGGCGATGGGCCGGGCGATGATGGCCGATCCGTCGGTCCTGCTGCTCGACGAGCCGACCATGGGCCTGGCCCCGCAGATCGTCGACCTGGTGCTGGAGGCCGTCGAGCGCATCAACCGGCGCGGCGTCACCGTGCTGCTCGTGGAGCAGAACGCCTTCCGCGCCCTCGAGATCGCCGAGCGGGCCTTCGTGCTCGAAACCGGCGAGGTGACGCTCGAGGGCGCCGGCGCCGACCTTCTCACCCATCCGCGCGTGCAGAGCGCCTATCTCGGACACGAGGCATGACCATGTGTGCCACCCTTCGCCCGCAGGCGGTCCAGACCGTGACGGAGACCATGACGATCGG
>NZ_MCRJ01000309.1 GCF_001720135.1 Methylobrevis pamukkalensis | reverse complement strand
GTTGCCGTCGCCGCCATAGAGGGTGTCTTCGCCGTTGCCGCCCTGAAGCGTGTCGTTGCCGTAGCCGCCATAGAGGACGTCGTCGCCGTCGCCGCCGTCGAGATTGTCGTCGCCCTGGCCGCCCTTCAGGAGGTCGTCGCCCTTCTGGCCGCGCAGGATGTCGGCGGCATCGCCGGCGTTGAGAAGGTCGTTGCCGTCACCGCCGTCGAGGGTGTCGTTGCCGTGGCCGCCGATGAGCGTGTCGTCGCCCGCCTCGCCGAACAGCGTGTCGCCATTCTCGCCGCCGTCGAGGAGGTCGTCGTCGCCGCCGCCGTAAAGGGTGTCGGCGCCTTCGTCGCCGCGCATGTCGTCGGATCCGATCTCGCCGTAGAGCACGTCGTTGCCGCGGCCGCCCACGAGAAGATCGTCGCCGAGGCCGCCGTAGAGCACGTCGGCCGCGCCGAGCCCGAGCAGGGTGTCGTTGCCGGAGCCTCCCGCAAGGAAGTCCTCGCCGTCGGTGCCGGTCTGGGTTGCCCCGGGAGCGCCGTCGTAGCCGTAGAAGACATATGCCCGGCCGACGCCGTCGTTGCTGCCGGTCTCGCCGATGATCAGGTCGTCGCGGCCGTCGCCGTTGACGTCGCCGGCGG
>NZ_MCRJ01000308.1 GCF_001720135.1 Methylobrevis pamukkalensis | reverse complement strand
GCTCGACGTGCGTATCCTGCCGGGGCTTGCCAGCCGCTCGCCCGCCGCCCCCGACGTGATGCGCGGCGAGGAGACCCAGCTTCTCGGCATGACCCGCCTCGTCGCGACACCGTCCGCCACGGTCTGCATGCCCGGCACCCACAGCAAGTGGGTCGACATCGACGGCGGCGTCGTGACCGGGTTTTCGACCCGGATGACCGGGGAACTGTTCGCGCTGTTTTCCCGCCACTCGATCCTGCGCCTTTCGCTCGGCGCCGATCCCGCGCCGCCCGCGCCGACCGATCCGGACTTCCTCGGCGGTGTCGCCGACGGGCTTCATGCCGGGGCGGCGACGCTGTCGCGGCTGTTCGGCCTGCGCGCTGCCGGCCTGCTGCAGGGCCTCGGGTCGCAGGCCGCTGCCGCCCGGCTTTCCGGCCTGCTGATCGGCGCGGAAGTCGGCGAGATGGCCGGGCGCGCGGGCCGGCGCCCGCTGGTGATGCTTGCCTCCGGCACGCTTGCCGCCCTCTATGCCGCCGCCTTCGCGGCGCCGGCCACGACATCCTCACCGTCGATGCCGACGCGGCGGTCCGCGCCGGCCTCAGGGCGGCCGCCGCCACGATCTGGCCGGACAGCGAAAGGGCAGGATCATGACCGACGTGCCGCCGACCG
>NZ_MCRJ01000307.1 GCF_001720135.1 Methylobrevis pamukkalensis | reverse complement strand
CCTCGACCGCATGGCGCCGGTCGGCGAGACCGACGACGCGCTGTGGGAGAAGGTGCTGGCCGTCAACCTCACCGGCCCGTTCCGCGTCACCCGCGCGGCGCTGCCGGCCATGCTGGCGCGCGGCGGCGGCATCTTCGTCAACACCTGCTCGATCGCCAGTTTCCTCGGCGGCCGGGCCGGCTTTGCCTACACCGCCACCAAGCACGGCATCCTCGGCCTCACCCGCGCGGTCGCGGCCGAATACGGCGACCGCGGCATCCGCTGCAACGGCATCGCGCCGGGCTCGGTGAAGACCGGCATCGCGCAGGACATGACCATTTCCGAAGCCGGCTGGGCGCTGCGCACCAAGGGCCTTGCCACGAGGCCACCCCAGGCGACCGGTGCCGACATCGCGCCGACGGCGGTGTTCCTCGCCTCCGATGCGGCCGCCTACATCAACGGCACCTGCCTCGTCGCCGATGCCGGCTGGACCGCCTACTGAAAGGTAGGAAAACCCCGCCCACCAAGAGCGGCGCCATGGCACAGGGAGGACCGATGTCCGTCCGACGATTGCAGAACACATGGGTGGCCGCCGCCGACATGGCCGCCGGCCGCGCCTTCTACGAGACCCTGCTCGGCACCGCGCCACGCTTTGCGGACGGCGACCGCTG
>NZ_MCRJ01000306.1 GCF_001720135.1 Methylobrevis pamukkalensis | reverse complement strand
GATGCGCCGGACCAGATCCGCGATGGCGTTTATGCTGCCGTCCCCCGGCACATCCGGGGTGGGTAGGCCAAGCGCAAGCGCAGAATCAGAAGTCACACGGCACCTCTCGAGAGACATTCCAAATATGATTGACGTTCAGACAGTTAGTAGTCAACCTTGCTGTGATTGCTTCGGACTGGCGTGTGGTGGCCTTGTTCAGCGAAGTTGTGTGGGCTCGGATGGAAAGATGCAGAGTGCGAATGTTCTGGCAGACCAACATCAGGCGCTCGCCGAACAATTCACAAGCCTCGGTCAGGCGCGAGGCGAACTGCCCGTCTTCGCCATTGAGCACGGGCTCGACGAACTGGCGCTGGAAGAACTGAGAAAGACAGTCTCGCGACAGATCGAGGAGGATCCGCAACTCGCGGGAGCAGTGTGGTCGTGGAGCTATCTCCCGTTGGTCGTGATCGCCACGGAGGTAGGGTACCGATATCGGGGCACCGGAACGGATTTCTGGCCAGTGCTCTCTCAGGAAATCGGAACCGAGGCGGGCCCTGCATTCCGATCTGGTCTGTCTCGTCTGTTCGAACTCGGACACGACAGGTTTCGCCTGGCGCAGCCCGGCGACAGTCCATGGGAGCGCCACTTCCCTCATATCTCATGGCCGATCGGCA
>NZ_MCRJ01000305.1 GCF_001720135.1 Methylobrevis pamukkalensis | reverse complement strand
CACTGCAGCGTCCCGGCGCCGAGGGCACCCTCGATCATCGCGAGCGGCACCTGCTGGGTCAGGAGGTCGACGGGCGGTGCCTCGTCGCCCGCCACCGGGCGAAGCAGGGCGCGCAGGCCGATCCTCTCGCCGTCGGCGGTCTCGAGCGGTTCGATGCCCGCCGCGCCGGCGCCGATGCGCCAGTCGCGCGGCCAGCCGCCGGTCCAGTCCGCGAAGGTCTCGTTGCGCAGGTGCACGGACGCGGCGCCGTTCCCGGGACGGGCCGTCTGCCGTGTCATCGCCTCGCCGGTCGAACGCATGCGCCTCTCTCGATCCTGGTTGCAGAGCAATAGCCGTTCCGCGCGGGAAGTCAAAACGGCGGGGGCGGAGTGATGCCGGGCGAATGTGGCGGCCTGTCGGCGGTGGGCTGAAAGTCCGGGCGAAAGCCCCTGGCGAGAGGCGTGATGATGGCCCGGCAATTCCCCTTGAGAAGCCGCAGGATCTGCGCAAGATCGCGTCGGGGCGCCCGCTGCGCCGCAAGCGTGATCGCGCCGTCCCGGCGCGTGCCCGTTCTCCATCCGGAGTGTCCGATGTTCGATGATGCGCGATCCCACGGCCTCTGGGCGCGGACGGCGCCGCCGCCGCCGGTCACGGGGCCGCTGGCCGGGCCGATGA
>NZ_MCRJ01000304.1 GCF_001720135.1 Methylobrevis pamukkalensis | reverse complement strand
CGTTCAGGGCGCGCTACGCCAGCGCCGGAAGTAGCATGACCGACTTGCGACAGCGGCTCGCGACCTTCTGCAAGAGGACCCTTCGAAATCAGGTCGTCGAGTATGTTCGATACACCGAGCGGCGAGCCATCACGCGTCCATTTACGTCGAGCGACGCCGAACATTCGCTGTATGAGGCGGTTTCGGCCTTTTTGCAGCGCCCCAACAGCTACGCCCTTCCGCAGCGCCAGAGGCACCTTACGGCACTGATACTGAGGAAGCTGCTCGCGTCGTCGTCACTGGCTATCGCAGGCACGCTCGACACGTTGCGAGCGAGGTTGGAAACACTCCGCGACGAACAGATCAAGGATGATCCGGAGTTTGCCGAACGGCTTATTGAATCGGAAGAGATAGAAGACGAGCTGCTTGACGACATTCTGGAAGATGACACCGATCCGGATTCGTCAGAAGCGACGCGATGCCGATCGACCGGGCGAAGCTGAAAGAAGAGATTCAACTCCTCGAGCGCCTCAGTTCACAGGCACGAAACATCCCCGTCGATACCAAAACGGAGACGCTTCTCAAGGCGCTGGACATTGGCTTCGGGCAGATGGCCGAAACGGGCGCTGCACGGAAAGCGGTCATCTTCACGGAGTCCCGCAGGACGCAGGACTATCTCAAGAGTTTCC
>NZ_MCRJ01000303.1 GCF_001720135.1 Methylobrevis pamukkalensis | reverse complement strand
AGCCGGCCTCGCGCCAGCCCTGCCGCGCCGCGGCCATGCCGCAGACGATGACGCGCAGCGGCGGAGCGCCGGCCGCAGGATCGAGGCCGAGTTCTGCGATGCGGTCGCGCAGGACCGGCTCGAAGCGGTCCGGCGTCAGCGTGCCCATGCCGTCGGCCGAACGCGTCTCGGCGAGACGTCACCAGCCGGGCCAAGCCACCACAGCCGCAGGCTGGAGGTGCCCCAGTCGGCGGCAAGCAGCTGCGGGACCGGCGGGCGATCGGCGTGCGCGGACATGAGGCCCCCTTCCCGTCCCTCTTCGCCGCTCCCCCCGGGATCGGCACGTTCCGCTTTGCGGAACTGTTGTTGAAACGATCGGTACGTCCGGCAGCGCGGCCTGTCAACGCGGCCGCGGCGCGATCACATCCGGATGCATGCGGATACAAATCCATGCACATCGATACAACATACAGACAGACGCCACCGGCGCGCCGGGGTATGGAGACAGCGGGATCCGCCGTCCGGGGGGCAGCGGCGGCGCCCGACCCGCAACGGCAGAGCCGCACCCATGGACACTCGTTCCGCCCGACGACACGACGACACGCCGCAGTCCCTCGGCCCGAAGGCGCCCGGTCTGCAGGCCCTTGGTCTGCACGCCCTTGATCTGCAGGCCCCCGGTGTGCAGTCGCCCGGCCCC
>NZ_MCRJ01000302.1 GCF_001720135.1 Methylobrevis pamukkalensis | reverse complement strand
AGTGTCTGGGCGGTCGCCGAACGCTGGGGACGCAATCCGCTGTGATCGCTCGCGGGTGATAGCGGGTGCAGGCCGATTAAGTCCGCGCCCGGAACAGGATCATCACCGACGGGTCGATGCCGGTGCGGCGGATGCAGAGGCGGACGAGGATCGCCGAGGTGGCGATGGTGCCGAGCGACCAGACGATCGCGGCGCCGAGCGCCCCATGGGTCGGCACCACCAGCGCGAGAGCCGCAAGGCGCAGCACCAGTGCCGTGGTGACGACGCGCGGATAGATCTTCTCGCCGCCAAGGGTCAGCAGCACCATCGGCGCCGGGCCGCAGAGCGCGGCAAAGCCGGCGCGGCGGAAAGCACCAGCAGCGCCGGATAGACGTCCACATACGCGGCGGAAAACAGGCCGAGCGCGAAGGACCCGAAGACGACGATGCCGACCCCGAGGCCGGTCACGAGCAGCAGGGCGACCGCCATCACGCTGCGCATCATGTGGTGCAGCTCGTCCTTCCCGCCGCCGAAATGCAGCGCCGAGATCCGCGAGGCCGAATAGCCGTTGAGCCCGCCCGCGACCATGGTGAAGGCGTTGGCAAGCCGGGTCGCGACGAAATAGGCGCCGGCCGCGGCGGGACTCGCAAGCGCGCCGATCACCAGCCACCTCGGCATATTGCCCGGCCGCCCTCGG
>NZ_MCRJ01000301.1 GCF_001720135.1 Methylobrevis pamukkalensis | reverse complement strand
GCTGCGGAACAGGCCGGAGACCCAGGCCGGCGCGGTCTTGCCCGCCCCGTCCCAGCCGCTGCAGATCCGCCGCATCGGCCGCCCGCCCTGCGTGAACTCCACGCAGACGCCGGGGCCGATTACGCTGATCAGCCAGGCCGACTGCCGGGCCTGGTCCAGCAGGTCGTAGGAGACGCCCGGCGCCGAGGCGAGCCAGGTGCGCAACGCAAACTGCCGCGCGACCCGGTTGGCCGAACTCTCGATCTCGGTGCGCAGCATGGTCCGGGTATCGACCACCACCCAGGCGGTGACGACCGCGAGGCACAGCATGGCCGCGACCGCAAGCCGCAGGAAGAGACCGACGATGAGGCGCATGATCAAGGTTCCCTGAACGGCCGCGGGATCGCCAGAGTGGGCGCGCGCGGGGACGGCGGCAAGAGGAGCCGCCAACATCGGGCAATTTGCCCGACCCTGCGCGGGCAAAGCGCACTGGCCGGCGCGGCGCGACCGCTAGATTGGGATGCAACGGCCGGAAGTGCCGACGGGAGGAACAGACGATGACGCAGCAGCATCCGGCGCGGAGCGCGCGCACCCATCCGCAACGATGCCCGCGCCCCGGAGGGCGACGGGGCGGACCGCCGGCGTGGTCCTCGAGCGCCAGCTCGCCGGCTGGCCGTGAGCCGGATGCGACCCGTGCCGGCCAGATTCCCCGGACCCTGCGACCCG
>NZ_MCRJ01000300.1 GCF_001720135.1 Methylobrevis pamukkalensis | reverse complement strand
CCTCCATCCGCGCGAGTGCAGCAGCCTCCGGTTCTATCATCCGCAAGATCGGTTCGCGCCAAGCAGGATCGCCCAGTCTCGGTGTTGCGGACAGGACAAGCACTTGCCGAAATTCATCCGATGCTTGGGAAATGGCCTGAATCGTCTCACGCGGCATCGTCTGAGGCTCGTCAACGATCAGTAGATCGAAGACAGCCGGGTCTGCGCTGATGGTTCGCGCCCCCTGTCCGGGGCGTGTCATCAGATCGCGCGGACGCGCCAGCGTGACGGGCGACCGCTCGTCTTGTGTGCCATCTCCGACCGCGCCAGCGATCGCGGGCATTACGTGCCCTCTGATCCAGCACTCCTCCTGCCACTGCGACAACAGATTGTCTGGTGCAATCACCAGTGTCCGGTGTCCGGGGTGTTGCCAGCGCAGGGCATTGACGATCATCAACGCTTGTACGGTCTTTCCGAGCCCGACCTCGTCAGAAATCAAGTGGCGGATATGGGAGTCCCCAAGGACACGACGGACCGTTGCAATCTGGTGCGGCAAAGGATCAGCGGCGACCCCAAGCGCGCCACCCATACCTATATCGAGCGCTGAGACCCTTCGCCGCAACGCCTGAACGCCATTAACGAACCTGAGGAAATGGTCCACTAGCTGGCACTCCCGTCCGGAAGGTCTCCAATTGCGAGTTTCCCGTCGAATGCTACGTAGCGCACGGCTCTGC
>NZ_MCRJ01000299.1 GCF_001720135.1 Methylobrevis pamukkalensis | reverse complement strand
GACCGTCTTCTGCCAGACCTGCTCATCGACATCGGCGCGGCCCCAGTCGACTTCCTGATTGACGATCTTTCCCGCATATCCGACCGAATACCCGAGGCCGGTCAAGGCTGCGGCGAGAGATGTCGTTCCGGTCCTCTGAAATCCGATGCAGAAGATCTTCTTGTCAGTCAGAAACGGCATTCCGAAACTCCGGTTTTACAAAAGTTCTCATTCCGCACACCGAGGGCAGCCCGGGACAAACCCCGCAATCACGAACCGGCTTCACGGTGGCCGTATACGGCCGACACGGTCGGCAGACCTCGGGACCCGTTCGTCACATGATGGCCGGACAACAGGCTTGTTGACTATCAGAAACTTGTTGCAGACGCGAAAAAAAGCCGGCTCCGCGCGAGTCGGGGTCTCTCCACCCGATCGGCGGACCAGTTGCGGACATCGGACCAGAGCAGGGTCCACCCGGCGCGGCGCGACCAGCGGACGGGCACGTCAGGAAAGGGAAGCCAGAATCGAATGGGGCATCCGTCCAACGACGAATGCCCCACATTGTCAGCCACGCCGGATCACTCCGCGCGACGCAATTTCAACGGAAGACGATCACTCGTCGTCCGAACCACCCTTCGACGCAAGCGCGAGGGTCGCGGCCTGCTTGGCGTTGGAGATCCGGCCGCTGGCGATAGCACTGAGCACAGTCTTGTAGAGCTTGCCCTGCGCCTTGCGCGCCTT
>NZ_MCRJ01000298.1 GCF_001720135.1 Methylobrevis pamukkalensis | reverse complement strand
AGCGGTTTCGTATTCCTCAATGGTGGATTGCAGCCGCTCGCGGGTGCTGCGCAGTTCCTGTTCGAGATCGGCCGTGCTGTCGACGGTCCTGTCGCCCCGGGCCTCGTCCGCCGCAGTCTGCGCCGGGCTGATGGGGTGGAACAGCACGAGATAGAGAGGATCGGCGCCGCCGCGCCGGTCGAGCGGCTCGATCGTCAGGCGGATCGGCTGCACGCGGTCGTCCTCGTCGTCCACGACCACCCGTTCGCGCACGACCGTTGCCCCCGTCGACACCGCATCCCGCAGCGCCGACCGGAGGTCGAGCCGCAGGCCCTTCTTCGCCATCGTCAGGATCTGCCGGCTCGGGATCCCCTGCGGCGCTTCCAGATACTTGCCGGTCTTCCCGGAGTAATAGACGACGTCGCCGTCGCCATTCACGACCACATGCGCCGGCGAGAAGCGCTCGATCACCTGCGCCTCGACGGCCTGGCGCAGGGAATAGGACGCGATCCGCGTCGGGACGGGCTCGCCAGCATCCTGCGATGACGCCTTGAGGCTCCCCAGTTCGATCCGGAGCCGGTGCGGCGCGGCTGCGTGGTCCTTGGCCTGGAAGATGCGGAACTTCTTGTCCACCATCGAGAACAGGTCGCCGTGCTGGCTGATGCTTTCCGATGTGCCGAGGAACAGGTAGCGCCCGGCTTGAGCGCATAGTGGAAGGTGGGGATGACGCGGTTCTGGATGTCCGGTCC
>NZ_MCRJ01000297.1 GCF_001720135.1 Methylobrevis pamukkalensis | reverse complement strand
CAATTCGGCGATCTCGTCGCGGATCTCGGCGCGCAGGGCGGCGTCGAGATTCGACAGGGGCTCGTCGAGCAGCAGCAGGCGCGGCGCGCGCATGATCGCCCGGCCGATGGCGACGCGCTGGCGCTGGCCGCCGGAGAGTTCCACCGGCTTGCGTTCCAGATGCGCGCCGAGCGACAAGAGGCCCGACACCCGCTCCAGCCGGGCCGCGACATCCTCCATCGACGCGCCGGCCTGGCGCAGGCCGAGGCCGAGATTGTCGCGCACGGTCAGATGCGGATAGAGCGCATGGGCATGCAGCACCATGGCGATGCCGCGTCGGGCCGGCGCCAGATCGCCCACCGCCTCGCCGTCGATCCGCACCTCGCCCGACGTCGGTGCATCGACCCCGGCGATGATCCGCAGCAGTGTCGACTTGCCGCTGCCCGACGGGCCGGCAAGCACCACCAGTTCGCCGGGCGCAACGGAAAGGTCGATGCCGCGCAGCACCTCGGTGCCCTCGAAGCTGCGGGTGACGGCGGACAGGTCCAGCGCGGCCAAGGTGGTCCTTTCGGGTTCAGCGGATGGGAAACGGCGGCGCGAGCCTCCGGGTCCATGGGCGTGGGTAGCATTCCGCATGCGGCGTTGCAGCCCCGACGTTTCGCCGCCGCAGGAATTTCCTGTCCGGCGTCGTCACCGGCATGTCCGGCGCCTCCGGCAATGCCAAGGCCCTGCCCCCATTGCCTCGCTGGATGGCCT
>NZ_MCRJ01000296.1 GCF_001720135.1 Methylobrevis pamukkalensis | reverse complement strand
CGATCGCCTCGCGCACCTCGCGGCCGGCCTCCTCGGTGCGCGTCGCGGTCACCAGGCGCACGATATAGTCCTTGAGCGCCGGGGCGAGATGGACGGCCCGCACCTCGCGCTTGGCGACGGCGATCAGGCTCGCCGGCAGGCGCACTGGCGGGACGGCCCCCTGTCCGGACGCCCCGGCCTCGGCGTCGTCGGCCTCCGCTTCCACCAGATCGAGGATCGCCCGCTCGCCGGCCGCATCCGGCAGGCCAACGCGGACATGGAACAGGAAGCGGTCGAGCTGGGCTTCGGGCAGGGGAAAGGTGCCCTCGTGCTCGATCGGATTCTGGGTCGCCACCACCATGAACGGCTCGCCGAGCGGATGGGTGGTGCCGCCGGCGGTCACCTGGCTCTCGGCCATCGCCTCCAGCAGCGCGGACTGCACCTTCGGCGGGGCGCGGTTGATCTCGTCGACGAGCACCAGCGCATGGAACACGGGGCCGGGCACGAATTCGAAGGCGCCGCGATCGGGCCGCCACACCGGCGTGCCGGTGAGGTCGGCCGGCATCAGGTCGGGCGTGCACTGGATGCGCGAGAAGCTCGCCTCGATCCGGCCGGAGAGCTGCTTGACCGCGCGGGTCTTGGCAAGGCCCGGCGCGCCCTCGACGAGGACGTGGCCGCCGGTGAGCAGGGCGGCCAGCAGCCGGCCGACCAGCGCGCGGTGCCCGACGAGGCGGCTTTCCAGATCGCCCGCCAGCGCCGAT
>NZ_MCRJ01000295.1 GCF_001720135.1 Methylobrevis pamukkalensis | reverse complement strand
ACCTCTGGTGGACCTGTTGTGGCGCCAGCCGCATTGCAGGGTAGCTAAGTGCGGACTAGATAACCGCTGAAGGCATCTAAGCGGGAAACTAACCTCAAAACCAGTACTCCCTATCAGAGCCGTGGTAGACCACCACGTCGATAGGCCGGGTGTGGAAGCGTGGCAACACGTGAAGCTTACCGGTACTAATAGCTCGACCGGCTTCATCGCTCTCATTATCAACGCTCATCCCGTCTCCAATCGGACTGCAATCCGAACGGAGATCAAGCCAGCGTAACGTCCCCCCACCGGCGGACACGCGCTGCAACGGCGTTGCCCGCGCCTCAGCGCCCGCAACGCTCGCCTGACACACCCAGGCAACGATCATCCAGACCATTCCTGAGCTTCGCCGGCCTGGTGGCCATAGCGGGGACCCTGCACCCGATCCCATTCCGAACTCGGCCGTGAAATGCCCCAGCGCCAATGGTACTTCGTCTCAAGACGCGGGAGAGTAGGTCACCGCCAGGCCTGCAAAGCTCAGGAAATACACATACAAATCCTCACGAGACACAATCTTCTCTCCACAAAACCAACACACAGCACAACACACGAACAGCCCCGCAGGCCACAAGCCGCGGGGCTGTTCGCGTTTGCAAGGCCCGACACGAGGCATCAGGCGCAGGCAAGTCCGCGCCGCGAATATCGAGCGGCGGGCCGGTGTCCGCCCGCGCCTTGTCCGCCGACCATGCCGGTCCGCTATCC
>NZ_MCRJ01000294.1 GCF_001720135.1 Methylobrevis pamukkalensis | reverse complement strand
CGCCGGCGTCACCATCATCGCCGCCGGCGAGGGCACCGGGCGGCGCGGCCTGACCGCCACCGCCGTCTGCTCGGTCTCCGCCGAGCCGCCGACGCTGCTGGTCTGCGTCAACCGGTCGACCGACGGCCACGGCGCGATCAGCGCGTCGGGCGCCTTCAGCGTCAACGTCGTCAGCGCCGAGCATCGCCCGCTCGCCGACCGCTTTGCCGGGCGCGACGGCATTCGCGGCGAGGACCGGTTTTCGGAAGGCCGCTGGGAGACGCTGGCGAGCGGCGCGCCGGTGCTGGCCGACGCGCTTGCGGTGTTCGACTGCCGGGTAGTCGAGACCATGGACTGGGGCACCCACACGATCTTCATCGGCGCGGTTGTCGCCGCCCGGGCTGAACCCTCGCGCCAGGGCCTCGTCTACCGGGCGGGTGGCTTCGCCGCCGCCTGATTTCCATCATTCACAGGGCAGGACCGTCTCATGACCGATCTCGGCGGCAGGGTCACGATCATCACCGGCGCGGGGTCCGGCATCGGCCTTGCCATGACGCAGGCCTTTCTGGAGGCCGGCGCGCGGGTGTTCGCCGTCGATCTCGACGCCGGACGGCTGGCCGATCTTGCGGCGACTGCCGCCGCGCCCGAGGCGCTCGCCACCCATGTGGCGGATGTGGCGGCCGAGGGGCCGATCCTCGGCATGCTGGCGGCCTGCGACGCGGCCTTCGGTCCGGTCGAGGTGATCTGCAACAACGCGGGCATCCTCGACCG
>NZ_MCRJ01000293.1 GCF_001720135.1 Methylobrevis pamukkalensis | reverse complement strand
CTCCGCCGTCGAGGTTGTTGGCGCCGGTGTTGCCGATGAGGCGGTTGGCCAGCGCGTTGCCCTGTCCGTCGATGCTGGCCGTGCCGGTGAGGGTGAGGTGTTCGAAGTTGGCGGCGAGGATGAAGGAGACCGACGACTGGACCGTGTCGGTGCCGCCGTCCGCGGCTTCGACCACCACATCGAGGGCCGAGTTCACCACATAGGTGTCGTCGCCGGCGCCGCCGGCCATGGTGTCGTCGCCAAGGCGCCATCGAGCAGGTCGTTGCCTTCGTCGCCCTGCAGCGTGTCGTTGCCGTTGTTGCCGAACATCTGGTCGTCGCCGCCAAGGCCCGCCAGAACGTTGTTGCCGTTGCTGCCGGTGATCACATTGGCCAGCCCATTTCCGGTGCCGTTGCGGGCCACGCTGTCCAGCGAGAGGAACAACTGCAGGTTCTCGACATGGCTGCCCAGCGTGTAGGCCGCCAGCGTCGTGCGCACCGTGTCGGTGCCGGCGTTGCTGCCTTCCGTCACCACGTCGCCCGCGGCATCGACCACATAGGTGTCGTCGCCCGCGCCGCCGGCCATGGTGTCGATGCCGGCTCCGCCGTTCAGGAGGTTGTCGCCGGCGTTGCCGGTCAGGCGGTTGTCGCCGGAGTTGCCGGTGCCATTGATGTCCAGCGACCCGGTCAGGATCAGATGTTCGAGACTGGCGGCGAGCGTGAAGCTGACCGACGCGCGCACCGTGTCGGTGCCGGCCCCGGCCGCTTCCGTCACCACATCGTTGCTGCTG
>NZ_MCRJ01000292.1 GCF_001720135.1 Methylobrevis pamukkalensis | reverse complement strand
CGAAGGCGGTGCGGCCGAAAGCCTGGTAGTCGGAGGCATCGACGAACAGGTCGGTGTGGCGCAGCAGACCGGCGGCCTCCTGGCGGTCCAGCACCCCGAGCCGGCGGATCGCGGGATCGATGTCGAGGCCCATCGCGCCGAGTTCGACATCGGCGCAGCCGAAGATCGCGATCTCGACCGCGTCGCCCCGCGCGGCGGCGATGCGGTTGAGGACGCGCAACGTGCGGCGCGGCCCGCGGCGGGGCGTCGACGGACGGACCATCGCGGTCAACAGCGGCCGGCCACCGAGGTCCTTGTCCGGATCGGCAAAGAACACCGTGCGGTCGAGACCCGGTTCGACCCGGGCGACCTCGACCCCGTGGTTGAGCTGCACCATGGTCCGGATCCAGTCGGTCTTGGCGAAGTGGATCGCGCCGGGCAGCAGGCCGTAGCTCGAGAAGGCCCGCCACCATCGCGGCGACCCCGGCGGATAGAACAGCGGCTCGTAGTCCTGCACGTAGTAGGCAAGGCGCGGGCTCGCGGCCGGGATCGTTCCCGTGCCGAGCCGGTCGAGCGCGGCGGCCACGTCGCGACGCTGGCGTTGTTGGTGGCGCAGACGAGATCACTGGCGGCGGCGATGCGGGCGAGCGCGGCCGGATCGCCATAGGGGAGAAGGGCGATGCCGCAGTCCGCAAGCTCCGGATAGTCGCGCCGAGCGCTCCCATGAACATCGGACGGGTGGCGATGCTGACGACGAGACCGAGCGCCGCGATGGCGCGGGCCTCCTGCACCACCGAATGGC
>NZ_MCRJ01000291.1 GCF_001720135.1 Methylobrevis pamukkalensis | reverse complement strand
GCGGGTCTTGCCTGGGTCCTCCTCGTCGTCGCCCTCGCCGATCCCGGCCGGCCCCTGCCGGCCGGCGCCGTGCCCGCCAGCGGCCGCGACCTGATGATCTCCCTCGACGTCTCCGGCAGCATGGAGCGCAAGGACTATGGCCTCGACGGCACGCCGGTCCGCCGCATCGACGCGGTGAAGGAGGTGGCCGACCGCTTCCTCGCCGGCCGCCGCGGCGACCGCGTCGGCCTCGTCGCCTTCTCCGAGGAGCCCTATCTCGCTGCCCTGCCCACCTTCGACATCGGCCTCCTGCGCGAGACGCTGGCCGGCCTGCAGATCGGCATGCTCGGCCGCTCCACCGCCATCGGCGACGGGCTCGGCCTTGCGCTCAAGCAGCTGGAAAAGTCGCCGGGGCCGACGCGGGTCGTGCTGCTTCTCTCCGACGGCACCAGCACCGCCGGCAAGGTCAGCGCGCTGGCCGCCGCGGAACTTGCGAACCGCCTCGGCATCAAGGTCCACACCGTCGCCCTCGCCGCTGCCGCCGGCAGCGCCGACACGCGCGAATTCGTCGACATCGCCGCGCTGGCGCAGATCGCGGCGGCGACCGGCGGCGAGCATTTCGCGTCCGCTCCACCGCCGACCTCGAGGACGTGTCCGCCGCCGTCGACCGGCTGGGAGCCGTCGCGGGCGCAGGGCGCGGTGGTGTCGCTGCGCGAGGGCCTGTGGATCTGGCCGGCCGGCGCGGCGCTGGTCGTCCTGCTCGCCAGCCTGCTGCTGCCGGGCCTGAGGTGGGCGCGATGACGGAGATGC
>NZ_MCRJ01000290.1 GCF_001720135.1 Methylobrevis pamukkalensis | reverse complement strand
CGGGCGGCGGCAAGGGTGGCAAGATCGGCAAGGCGCGGGCCGACGATCTGGACGCCGATCGGCGCGCCGCAGCGGGCAAGGCCGGCGTTGAGCGCGACCGCCGGCTGCTCGCCCATGTTCCAGGGCAGGGTGAAGACGATGTGCTCGAACGGGCGCTGCGGATCGTCCAGCGGCGAGGCGGCCTCGGCCGGGAAGGACAGCACCGGCGTCACCGGCGAAACGAGGAGATCGATCTCGCCAAACAGCGCGGCGGCGCGGCGGCGGATCTCGTAGGTCCGGTTGAAGCCGGTGACCGCGCGCACGCCGGAGATGGTCTCGGCCGCCGAGGCCCAGGCTAGGATGTAGGGCAGCACCCTGCTGCGCGCCGCCTCGGGCAGGGCGCGAAGATCGCCCCACGACCGGCAGCGCCAGAAGTCGTCGATGCCGTCGAGGATCGCCCGGTCCATCAGCGGCGGCGCCAATCGGATCCGGGCGCCGCGTCGCTCCAGATGGCGGGCGGCGGCCTCGGTTGCGGAAAGGATCTGCGGATCGACGGCCATGCCGCAGCCGGGCTCGAGCATCAGTCCGACCGTGCGGCCGGCAAGGTCGGTGCCGAGCGCGGTCCAGTCGATCGCTTCGGGGGGCAGGGCGGTGGCGTCGCGCGGGTCGGCCCGGGCGAGCACGGCCATCGCCAGCGCGGCATCCTCCACGGTCCGGGTCATCGGTCCGGCGCAGCGGCCGAGATAGAAGGGATCGACCGGGACGCGGCCGTGACTCGGCTTGAAGCCGACGATGCCGCACCAGGCGGCCGGCAGG
>NZ_MCRJ01000289.1 GCF_001720135.1 Methylobrevis pamukkalensis | reverse complement strand
CCCGGTGCGTTCACGGCTTGCGGCTTCGGCTTGCGGTCGTGACACTCTCTTGACGGGTTTTAGAACACATGATCGTGTTGGACCGCATAGGTCCTCTCGAGGAGCTCACGCGCCTCGGGTCCGATCACCAAGGGCGGGCACCCGCCGTCTTCGTTTCTCTTTCTTCTTCGATACGGGTCGCCGGCAAGACGACGGACATTTGACCTTCGGCTTTCGCGTGCGATCTACGGACCGGGCATGTAGCTCAGGTGGTTAGAGCACACGCCTGATAAGCGTGAGGTCAGTGGTTCGAGTCCACTCATGCCCACCACTCTTCTGCCCCGCGCCGTGGCGCCTGGCCTGGCCTTGTTCTGCAAGGCCGTGCCGATGGCTGCTGCGTGCCGTCCGCTCCTCGGGGCGGATGGAAATGACCGTGTTCCTGAACTGGGGGCATAGCTCAGTTGGAAGAGCGCGTGCTTTGCAAGCATGAGGTCGTCGGTTCGATCCCGTCTGCCTCCACCAGGATCCCCGGTTCGCCGGGGTCAGGCGCGAGGCAGGGTTGATCAGATGGTCCCGTATCGGAAAAGAGAACAGATTTGCGGTCCGTGAGCCATGCTCCGGACGGCTCGTTCGCTTGTCATCGTGAAGAGAAGACATGTCCGGATGATCCGGTTGTCGCGGCGGAGAGGCTTGAGGCCTTGACTGCAAGCGATCGGATCGGGACGGCCCCGCGAGAGGGCCTTGTCTCCTGCCTTGAAGTTGCACGCTTCGAGGTGTCGGGAGGGAAGGTTCGGGCTGGCCTGGCGACGTTTGACCGCATTGCTGCC
>NZ_MCRJ01000288.1 GCF_001720135.1 Methylobrevis pamukkalensis | reverse complement strand
CCCCTCGGCCGGCACCGTGGTGCTGGACGGGGAGCGGATCGACGGCCTGCCGGCCCACCGCATCGCCGCCCACGGCATCGCCCGCACCTACCAGAATGTCCGGCTGTTTCCGAACATGACCGGGGAGGGCAACGTGCTGGTCGGCTATCACCGGCGCCTGTCGAGCCGCTTCTTCGAGGCGGTGCTTGGCACCCCGCGCTTCCGGGCCGAGGAGCGCCGCGCCCGCGCGGAGGCCGGCGCCATGCTCGACTTCTGCGGCATCGCCCACCGCGTCGGCACGCTCGCCCGCCATCTCTCCTACGGCGACCAGCGCCGGCTGGAGATCGCGCGCGCCATCGTCGCCCGGCCGAAGCTCCTGATGCTCGATGAGCCGGCGGCGGGCATGAACCCGTCCGAGGGCGCGGCCCTCGTCCGGCTGATCGACCGCATCCGCGGCGAACTCGGCATCACGGTGATCCTGATCGAGCATCACATGCGCGTCGTCATGGCGATCGCCGAGGCGATCACGGTGATCGACCGCGGCGCGGTGCTGGCCGAGGGCCCGCCGGCGGCGATCCAGGCCGACGCGCGGGTGATCGACGCCTATCTCGGCAAGCGCAGCGCCCGCACCGGGACGACAGAGACCGAAGCCCGCGAAATTCACCCCGGCGACACCCATCTCAGGACCCAGCCCGCATGAGATCGCTCGATGTCCGGGACCTCACCGTCGCCTATGGCGAGATCGCCGCGCTCCGGGGCGTGAGCTTCCACGTCGCGGCCGGGCGGATCACCGCCGTGGTCGGGGCGAATGGCGCGGGCAAGACGACGCTGCTCAACGCGCT
>NZ_MCRJ01000287.1 GCF_001720135.1 Methylobrevis pamukkalensis | reverse complement strand
CCAAGTATTCGGCCGCCTACTTCGAGCGCTTCGACGACGTCTGGTGTCACGGCGACTTTGCGAGGTGACGGCCCACGGCGGCCTCATCATCCACGGCCGCTCGGATGCAACCCTCAACCCCGGCGGCGTGCGCATCGGCACGGCCGAGATCTACGCGCAGGTGGAGCAGATTCCGGAGGTGCTGGAGGCGCTCGCCATCGGCCAGGATTTCGACGGCGACGTGCGGGTGATCCTGTTCGTGCGCCTGCGCGACGGGGTGACGCTGGACGCCGACCTCGACAAGCGGCTGCGCACGAAGATCCGCACCGGGGCCAGCCCGCGCCACGTGCCGGCGAAGATCGTCGCCGTGACGGACATCCCGCGCACCAAGTCCGGCAAGATCACCGAGCTGGCCGTGCGCGACGTGGTGCACGGCCGGGTCGTCAAGAACAAGGAGGCGCTCGCCAACCCGGAGGCGCTGGACCTGTTCCGGGACTTGGCCGAACTGGCGAGCTGAGGGTGGGGGCCTGGAGGGCCAAAGCCCCCCTCAATGCACGCCGAGAAACTGCTTCAGCTCCGGCGTCTTCGGGTTGCCGAACACCTCGCCGGGCGGGCCGATCTCGTGGACGCGGCCCTGGTGCATGAAGACGACGCGCGAGCAGACGTCGCGGGCAAAGCGCATCTCGTGGGTCACCATCATCAGCGTCATGCCCTCGGCGGCGAGTTCCTTGACCACCGCCAGCACCTCGTTGACCAGTTCCGGATCGAGCGCCGAGGTGATCTCGTCGCAGAGCAGCGCGGTCGGCTGCATGGCGAGCGCCCGGGCGATGGCGACGCGCTGCTGCT
>NZ_MCRJ01000286.1 GCF_001720135.1 Methylobrevis pamukkalensis | reverse complement strand
ACGAGACATTGAAGTCCAGCGAGGCTTGGGTGTCGCCTTCGAACTGGCTGTCGACTCCGCCGCGAATGGTGAAGCCATCGTCGGGGGCGAGGGCGCCGAGATCGACATTGCCCATGCCGCCGGCCTTGCCGAAGATCACGTGGGCCTGCGGGGGATTGCCGGCCTCGTCACCGTTGTTGGTCAGGGACACGATGATGTCGCCGATGCCATCGCCGTTGACGTCGCCGGCCGAGGCGACGTCATAGCCGAAGCCCTCCCCGGGCGTGTCACCGGAAATGGTGAAGCCGTCGGCGGGCGCGAGCGTGGCGACATCAAGTTCGGAAAACCCGGTTGTCTTGCCATAGATCACATGGACGAGGCCTGCGTCCCCTCCGCCGACCATGCCGATCAGCAGGTCGTCGAGGCCATCGCCGTTGACGTCGCCGGCGCCGGTGATGTTGTAGCCGAGGCGGCCGTCTTCGGCGATGGTGTTGACGATCCGGAACCCGGTGGACGGCGCCATGGTGGCGAGCGTGAAATCGCTGAAGCCCGACGCCTTGCCGAACACGACGAAGGCGTTCCCGCCCTTGCCGCGACCGGCCGCCCCGATGAACATGTCGTCGAAGCCGTCGCCATTGATGTCGCCGGCCGAGGCGACCTCGCTTCCGACCATGTCGTCGGAGCCGGTGTAGTCACCCAGCATCCTGAATCCGTCGGCGGCGGAGAGCGAGGCGAGCGTGATGTCGGCAAAGCCCGTGGCCTTGCCGTAGAGGACATAGGCGGAGCCGCCCCTCCAGGGCGCGCCAAGGACGATGTCGTCGTAGCCGTCGCCGTTGATGTCGCCGGCGGAGG
>NZ_MCRJ01000285.1 GCF_001720135.1 Methylobrevis pamukkalensis | reverse complement strand
CTGAGCGCGTTCAGGCAAATCGCGCATGATGACCTTCGCGCGATATTCCCCCAGCTTGTTCAACTCCACGACCGTATCGAGGACGAGGTCAGCGGAAGTTTTCTGCTGGAACTCGGGCTTGACCCGAAGCGTCTGATCGAAGGCGGCCTGCTCGAGCGCCGCGACCGTCAGGATGTGGTTCTCATCGAGGACGACGACGTCGACGGGGAAGGCGCCGTCAAGCCGTCGGCGACCGAGGGCATGGTCCAGGCTGTCGGCCCTTTCGGCGAAGACGTCGGCAAGCGCCCCGCGTCGGATGTCGAGATGTTCGCTGTCAACGCTCAGTGGCTTCACGAGACGCTCATGCGCCTGATGAAGCCGCTGCTGAGCAAGCGGGCGGCCCAGATCCTGGACCCGGACCTGACCCTTGTCGGCGCGATCCAGATCGATGAGGCAGATGTGCCCGTCTATTTCGCCCGGCGGCTCAATGATCCGAAAGCGGCGCAGAGACTGGATCTGATGTTGCGCGCGCGGGACACCGCTGGGGTGGGCATCATCTTCGCCGCGAGCGAGGAGATGCCGTCACATCTTGGGCCTAACATCGTCATGCCGCTGCTGTCCCATCTCGCGTCGGCGGGCGAGGAAATGCTGTTCGCGCGCGACGGAATAGAACTCGCGTACCGAGACGGTCTTTCACTCGCACGCGGGGGCGTGTCGCCGCGGGTGGTTCGGACAGGCAAGCAGTCCGGCACGCTGTTCATTCCTGGCAGGGAGCCGCTTCACCTCGCTGGGAACGATCAACTTACAATCTTCGAGCGCCTGGTGGTCGCAGCCGCGAAAGGCAGTCCCGACGT
>NZ_MCRJ01000284.1 GCF_001720135.1 Methylobrevis pamukkalensis | reverse complement strand
CCTCGCCGGATTTCGGCCCGCGCGGCGTGCTCGACCGCTTCGGCCAGATCGCGCCGAAGGTGTTCGTCAGCGTCGACGGCTACTGGTACGCCGGCAAACGGATCGCGATCGCCGACAAGCTGGCCGAGATCGTGCCGGAATTGCCGGGGGTGACGGCCGTGGTGATCGTGCCCTATCTCGCGAGGCCGAGGCGGTCGCGGCCCGGCTGCCGAAGGCGGTGACGCTCGGCGATTTCATCGCGCCCTTCGCGGCGGCCGAACCGGTGTTCACGCGCCTGCCGTTCGATCACCCGCTCTACATCCTGTTTTCCTCGGGCACCACGGGCGTGCCGAAATGCATCGTCCACCGGGCCGGCGGGGTGCTGCTGCAGCATCTGAAGGAACACTGCTTCCACGCCGACACCCGGCCCGGCGACCGGGTGTTCTACTTCACCACCTGCGGCTGGATGATGTGGAACTGGCTGGTCGGCGGCCTTGCGGCGGGCGCGACGCTGCTGCTGTTCGACGGCTCGCCGTTCCATCCCGGCCCCGAGGTGCTGTTCGATTTTGCCGACGCCGAAGGCATGACCCTGTTCGGCACCTCGGCGAAATACATCGACGCGGTGAAGAAGGCCGGTCTGGTGCCGAAGGAGAGCCACTATCTCTCGACCCTGCGCGCGCTCTGCTCCACCGGCTCGCCGCTTGCGCCCGAAAGCTTCGATTTCGTCTACCAGGGCATCAAGTCCGACATCCATCTCGCCTCGATCTCCGGCGGCACGGACATCGTCTCCTGCTTCGTGCTCGGCGATCCGACCGGCCGTGTGGAAGGGCGAGATCCAGACGCGGGCCTCGGCATGGCGGTGGAGGTCTGGAC
>NZ_MCRJ01000283.1 GCF_001720135.1 Methylobrevis pamukkalensis | reverse complement strand
GGATGACCGTGGACCATGCCCGGGCGCTGGCTGTTGCCGGGATCACCTCGCTGCGGATCGACGCGGCCGACGTCGGCGACAGCCCGGCGCTGCCCGACAGTCCGCGCCAGGTGCTCTATTCCGACGCGCAGATCCGCGACGTGATCGCCGCGATCGACCTGCTCGAGGCACGCGGTCATGGCGAGGTCGTGCTGGTCGGCCGCTGCAGCGGCGCCTTCCTTGCGCTCGGCGCGGCGGTGGCCGACCGCCGGGTGAAGGGCTGCGTCGCGGTCAACATCCGCCGCTTCGTCTGGGATCCGGACGAGGACGTGGACGAGGCGATCCGCAACTCGTTCCGCTCGCTCGCCAACTACCGGGCGCGCCTCCTTCAGGTGGAGACGCTGAAAACGCCTCGTCACCGGCGACATCGACCTGCTGCGCGTCGGCGGCGACGTCCTGCGCCGCCTCGGGCAGAAGCTCGGCGTGCGGCTGGCGCCGGTCAGCTTCGGGCTGACGAAATACGCCCGGCTCCACCGCGAGGTGCGCCGCCGCTTCGATCTGCTGCGCCAGCGGAATGTGCGGCTGGCGCTGGTGTTCAGCGCCGACGACGGCGGCCTCGACGAGCTTTCCACCTATTTCGGCCCCGAGGGCCGGGCGCTGGCCGCCTATCCGAACGTCTCGCTGGCGATCGTGCCGGATGCCGACCACAACATGACGCCGAAGCCGGCCCGCGACGCCCTGCTCGGCCTGCTGACGGCGTTCGCGAAGGAGGCGGACGACAGGGCCGCGGCGGTCGCAAGGCCCGTGAATGCGGCCTAGCCGTAGCGGGCGGGCCGGGTGCCGTTGACGGCGATCACCTCGCCGGACGGCCACGCCTCCGCCGGGGCACCGTCGCGGCGGATCAGGGCAATGCGCCGGGTCCGTCCCGGGGG
>NZ_MCRJ01000282.1 GCF_001720135.1 Methylobrevis pamukkalensis | reverse complement strand
TGGCCGAGCGCGGCTACACGGTGGTCGAGCGCGCCGACAGCCCGCTGGCCGGCGGCACCTATGTGCGCATGCGCCTGCCGGCCGGCGTCTCGCTGGAGGCCGCCCGTGCCGCCGTCACCGTGTTCGCGCCGACCGCCACCGTCGACCGCAACCATTATTACCGGCCCGGCTGGGCCACCTGCGACGGCCCGGAATGCGCCGCACCCCGCTCCGTCGCCTTTCCCGCCCGGGCCATGTCCGCCTGCGCGGCCGACATCCGCATCGGCATCGTCGACACCGGCGTCAACGCCAGCCACGAGGCGCTGGAGGGCGCCCGCCTCGAGGTGATCCCCCTGCGCGGCGCGGACGACACGCCCTCCTCGCGCAAGCACGGCACCGCCGTTGCCGCCCTGCTGGTCGGCGATCCGGCCAGCCGCACCCCGGGGCTCATCCCCGCAGCCGACCTGATCGCCGTCGATCCGTTCACAAAGGCCGGCGGCGAGGACCGGATGGAGGTGTTCGACTTCGTGCGCGCCCTCGACCTTCTGGCCAGCCGCGAGGTGGAGATCATCAACCTCAGCCTGTCGGGACCGGGCAACGCCGTGCTCGCGCAGGCGATCGCCGCGCTCGCCGCCCGCGACGTCGTTCTCGTCGCCGCCGCCGGCAACGGCGGCCCGGCCGCCCCGCCGGCCTATCCCGCCGCCTATCCGGAGGTGGTCACCGTGACGGCCGTGGACCGGGGCCTCAGGCCCTACCGCCGCGCCGCGCGCGGCGAACACGTGGATCTGGCGGCGCCCGGCGTCGAGGTCTGGGCCGCCGCCTCGATCTCCGGCGCGCGGCCGCAGACCGGCACCTCCTTTGCCGCCCCCTTCGTGACGGCGGCCGCCGCGCTCCTGCGCAGCGCCGAGCCGGATCTCGACGCCGCCGCCGTGCA
>NZ_MCRJ01000281.1 GCF_001720135.1 Methylobrevis pamukkalensis | reverse complement strand
CCGGTGGCCGGATCGACCACCATCTCCTCCGGCGTCACCGCCGCGCCGTCGCGCAGGTTCTGCGCGCCTTCCACGATCAGCCGGTCGCCGGCCGAAACGCCCTCCGTCACCACCCAGTCGTTGCCCGACGTGCGACTTGCCGTGATCACCCGCGTCTCGGCCTTGTCCTCGGCGGTGACGAACATCGCCGTCGTCTCGCCGCGGGCGTTGTGGCCGACGGCGCGCTGCGGCAGCCGGAAGGCGCCTTCGATCTCGCCGAGCGAGAGTTCGGCGCGCACATACATGCCCGGCAGCAGCAGCCGCCGCGGATTGGCGATCTTCACCCGGATCGCGAAGGTGCCGGTCGCCTCGCTGACCGTCGCCTCGGCCGACTGGATGGAGCCGACCTCGCCGTAGGCCGTGCCGTCCTCCAGCGTGAGGCGCACTTCGGCCTTGCGCGGATCGCCCTTCAGGCTGCCCCCTTCGAGCATCCGCCGCACCCGCAACAGGTTGGCGCTGCTGTCGGTGAGGTCGACGTAGATCGGGTCGAGCTGGCGGATGGTGGCGAGCGCCGTGGTCTGGCTGGCGGTGACGAGCGCGCCGGCCGTCACGCTGGACACGCCGATCTGGCCCGAGATCGGCGCCTGGACCGTGGTGTAGTCGAGGTTGATGCGGGCGGCGTCGACATCGGCCTTGGCCGCGGCGACATCGGCCTGCGCCGAGAGATAGGAGGCGCGGGCCTCTTCCAGATCCTGCTCGCTGACGCCCTGGATCCTGGCAAGCTGCGCGTAGCGGTCGGACCGTGCCCTGGCGCTCTGCACCGAGGCCTCGGCCTTCTGCTGTGCCGCCTCGGCGGCCGCCAGCGCGGCGGCATAGCTCGCGCTCTCGATGCGGTAGAGCGGGTCGCCGGCCTTCACCTCCGTTCCTTCGGTGAACAGCCGCTCCTCGATGATGCCGTCGACCCGCGGCCGGATCTCGGCCACC
>NZ_MCRJ01000280.1 GCF_001720135.1 Methylobrevis pamukkalensis | reverse complement strand
GAGGATTTCGGCTTCGACATCGCCTGGTTCGCCGAGCACCACTTCACCAACCATTCGATCTGCCCGTCGTCGCTGCTGATGGTCTCCCACTGCGCCGCCGAGACGCGCAACATCCGCCTCGGCCCCGCCGTGCTGGCCCTGCCCTTCTACGATCCGCTGCGCCTCGTGCAGGAGGCCGCCTTCGCCGAGCTGCTCACCCGCGGCCGGCTGGTGCTGGGCCTCGGCACCGGCTACCAGCCCCACGAATTCGAGCGCTACCGGGTCGATCCCGACGAGCGGCACCCGATCATGCTCGAGGCCTGGTCGATCCTCGAACAGGGCCTCACCTCCGGCGTCGTCGACTTTTCCGGCGAGTATTTCCACATTCCGGCGACCGAACTGTCGATGCGGCCCTTCGGTCTGGCCATGCCCGAGGTGTTCGTCGCCTCCAGTCATCCGCGCCTGATCGACCGCATGGCGCGGGGCGGGCACACGCCGTTCATGAGCTTCGGCCACCGCGGCCTTGCCGAGGCGCGCGCCTTCCGCGACGTGATCGCCGGCCGCTGGGCCGAGGCCGGCGGCGAAGTCTCCCGGATGCCGCTCGCCGTGCAGCGCTACATCTACGTCACCGACGATGCCGCCGACGCCCGCCACGCCGCCCAGTGCGTGCGCGATCTCGCCCGCGCCGCCGTGCCGCTGTCGACCGCCGAACCCAGCCGCGACGGGCCGTTCCTGCGGCTGATGCCGCTCAACGACGAGCCGCCGCTCGACGACTTCCTCGAAAGCGCGGTGATCGGCCCGGCCGACTACTGCGCCGAGAAGCTCGCCGAGGAGATCGAGGCGCTGCGGCCGACGCATCTGTCCTGCTTCATGGGCTTTGCCGGCATCGGCCGGCGCGAGACGCTGGCCTCGATCGAGCGCTTCGGCTGCGACGTGATCCCCCAGCTCGACGGCCACGTCGAGCTGCGGGGCGTCGACCTGAG
>NZ_MCRJ01000279.1 GCF_001720135.1 Methylobrevis pamukkalensis | reverse complement strand
GCGACGACGGGGCCGAAGCCTTCCGCCAGACGGGGCGCCAGACGGGCCGCCGGACAGGGCGATCGCGCGGTCCGCCCTTCGCCGTGTCCGGCGAGCGGGGCAGAAAGGGCCTTCCCCCGCCGGAGCGGGAGAAGGCGGTTCGGGTGCGGGACGTTCGCCGTCAGCCGCCGTTCTTGCGGTAGCCGAGCGTGGTCAGTTCGGCCTCGGCGGCCTCCGCCATCTTGTCGAGGGCGTCGGAGGCGGTCAGTTCGCCGGTGATCGCCTGGTAGAAGAAGGGCGCCGTCGCCTCGCGGACCTGGGGCGTGGAAGGGGTAGGGAGGGGCGCCCGCGAAGAGCTTGCCCTCGTCCTTCATCAGCGTGTAGTAGCCGTCCGTCTTGGCGTCCTGCGCCTTCACCTTCTCGTCGTCATAGGTCGAGGTGTGGGTGATGCGCGAGCCGGCCACCGCCCAGTCGGCCTGCACCGACGACTGGCCGATGAACTGCAGGAACAGCAGCGCCGCATCCTTGTTCTTCGACGAATGCGGAACGCCGAAGGCACCGCCGTCATAGTAGCCGATGTAGCCGGTGCCGGCGGCCGCAGCCTCCATCACCCCGGCCTCGACCGGCGGCAGCGCCACGCCGACCTTGCCCACCACCTTCGACTTCGTCTCGTCGGTGGCGATCCAGGCGGCGTTCTCGCCGTAGACCAGACCCTGCGCCGCGCGGCCCGCGCCGAAGGTCGAGGCGACCTCGTCCCAGGTCGAGGAGGTCGATTCCGGCGGGGCGTCGTCGAGCAGCGACAGCCAGAATTCCAGCGCCTTCTTGGCTTCGGGGCTGTTCATCGTGCCGCCGTGTTCCACGGTGGCGCGTAGTTCTTGGCCGGGTCGATGCCCCAGTTGTAGACGCCGTAGGTCGGCGCCACGCTCTCGAAGAACTCGTACCAGGACGCCGGGTGGCCGGTGTGCGCCTGCACGGTCGAGCCCCAGAG
>NZ_MCRJ01000278.1 GCF_001720135.1 Methylobrevis pamukkalensis | reverse complement strand
CCGCGGCGGGTATGGCCGGCGCCGTCGTCGGCGCCCTTGCCGCCGCCGACATGACCGGCGCCGTCATCGGCGCCGCGGCCACGGCGGGCCTGCGCCTCGGATGCCTTCAGCGTCAGGCCGTCGGCGAAATCGAGCGTCACCGGGGCGGCGGTGAAGCCGGCGGCGAGGACCATCATGGACGTGGCGGCGACCATCGGGCGGAAGATGCGGTTGGTGATCATCTTGTGTCTCCTTGGGTATCGGCCCGCTCATCAGCGGCGGACAGGAAGACCCTAGCGAGACATGTTCCGGCGTTCGATCCGGCCGAGACCTCTGCGCCCCGGCGCCGACCCTACGTCCGACGGACATCGGACCTTGGTCCGGCGACCCTGGACGCCCATTGCCGTCCCGTCGCAGGCACCACGCCGAACACCCACCTCACGACGCAAAACGCCGCGCCCTGTGGGGAGCGCGGCGCTTGCGGTCGTGATGGCTGGTTCAGCGGCTGGTCGTGCGGCGACGCTGCTGGCCGAGGCCCATCTTCTTGGCGAGCTCCGAGCGGGCAGCCGCGTAGTTCGGGGCGACCATCGGATAGTCGGCCGGCAGGTTCCACTTCTCGCGGTACTCTTCCGGCGACATGTCGTAGTGCGTGCGAAGATGACGCTTCAGCGACTTGAACTTCTTGCCGTCTTCGAGGCAGATGATGTAGTCGTTCGTCACCGACTTCTTGAGCGGAACGGCCGGCTTTGCCGGCTCCGGCTCGACTTCGACCGGGCCGCCCTGGACCTTGGCCAGCGCGCCGACAACATCGAAAATCAGAGCGGAAAGTTCCGAGGCCGGAACCGTGTTGTTGCTGACGTAGGCAGCGACGATATCGGCGGCCAGATCGAGAACGGCTCCGTTTCCGTTGGCTTCACTCATTTCGTTTTCGATCCTTATGTACGAATATTTGCGGGGGTATCGACCGAGTTGGTAGCAGTCGCCCGCGTTTGCACACCGGCCGCCCAACTGT
>NZ_MCRJ01000277.1 GCF_001720135.1 Methylobrevis pamukkalensis | reverse complement strand
CCTATGTCCGGCCCCATCCCCCGATGGGCGGGGGAATCCGTCGCGAAAGCCCGCAGCATCGCCGATCCTTCGACATTCGATGAAGGCGAAGCCGTGTTCTCTCCGACGTACGGTTTCTGATAACCAAGATCGACGAGGATGACCGCGGATATACTTCGGTCCGATGGAGAAACTTTGATGGTCTACCGTTACGAGATCGACGGCCACGTGATCCTCACCATCGCGCCGCAGGATGAGGCCGAACTCCGCGCGGATATCGAGGCCCGGCGCGCTGCGACGGAGCGGGCGAGAGCCGAGGTTGCTGCCATGACTCCGGAGGAAAAGGCCTCGCTGGTGCGGACCGCCGACTATTTCGTGCGACAGGGTCGGTGACGCGGAAACGAACGCGGCACGCTCTTCCGATTTCGTCTTTTGAGGCGGATTGTACGGCCTGTCTGGGCGTGGCCAATGCGCTGTCCCGACATGTCGGCAGCGGCACGTCAGGACTGGCAAGAGTTACCGGCTCATTTTGCGGGATCGCCCCACCGTGAAAAGGGCATCCCCGCGGGGGGGGGGGGACTTGCCGCCGCGCGGTGATCGTCCCATGTCTGTTTCTGTCGCAGCCAGCGCGCCTCCGCCGGCTTGGAAAGAGACTGCGACAAGGGCGAGCCCAGGCGGATGGGCTCGCCTTGCTGTATGACAATGCCGATGGTCGCGGCGCAAACACCGTCGAACCATATTTGTCGGTCCGATATTTTCTCTTCAGAAGTTGAGCCCGGTCGACGGCCGCGTTATAGCGATACTTGTCCCGAGGCTGAGACGCTGGTCGTCATCCGCAAGGTCTTGGGATGCGGGCGGCCTCCGACCAGATGGGGCCGCCCTTTGTCTTTCCTGAAGGCCCCCTTCACGAACGCCGGTAGAGCCGCGCGCAGAAGCGGAGGTTGCGCAGATGGCGCGGCTGGCATCCAAACGCCGTGATGCCGGTCCACCCAGCCTTGCTCCACTCGAACGACACGAACA
>NZ_MCRJ01000276.1 GCF_001720135.1 Methylobrevis pamukkalensis | reverse complement strand
ATTTCATGGCCTTGGAAAATCTTGGCTACGCCGGCGATCTCGACGCCGCCGCGGCATGGTCGGTGCTTGAGACAGACCCGCGGGCGGTGCTCGTGGATGTCCGGACGCTGGCCGAATGGACCTTCGTCGGCGTGCCGGATCTCGGCGGCGTCGGCAAGACGCCGGTGCTGATCGAGTGGCAGCGCTATCCGGCGATGGAGCGGACCCCGGACTTCGAGGCCGTGCTGTCGGCGGAGCTGGAGACGCGCGGTGCCGGGCGGGATGCCCCGGTGCTGTTCCTCTGCCGCTCCGGCGTCCGCAGCAGGTCGGCGGCCATCGCGCTCGCCGGCCTCGGCTACACCGCCTGCCACAACGTGGCCGGCGGTTTCGAAGGCCCGCTCGATGCGGCCGGCCATCGCGGAACGGCCGGCGGCTGGAAGGCGGCCGGCCTGCCCTGGGTCCAGTCCTGAGGACAGGATCTCCGGGGCCCGGACAAAGGCCGCCGCATGAGAGCGGCAGGCGACACGACGACACGGCCGGCGGGGCGAGGCTCCGCCGCTTTCATTGAGGGCCTGCCGCTTCGGGGCGGCAGAGTTTCGGGCCTGACGGTGCGGCGGCGGCGCCGGGATCCGGAACGGGTGGTTCGACCAGGAGGCACAGATGGGCGAGATGGAATTCAGCAAGGACGGCGAAGCCGCACGCGGCCATGATGCCGGCCACGAGGCCTGGCAGAGCGTGCGGGCGCGTCTGCTCGCCGATCTCGGCGACGAGGTCTTCTCCTGCTGGTTTGCCGGCATGAAGCTGGAGTCCATCGAGGGCGGCACCGTCACCCACTCCGTGCCGAGCCGCTTCCTGAAGTCGTGGATCTCCACCTACTATCGCGACAAGCTCACGGCGCTCTGGCAGGCCGAGAGCGGCCAGGTGCGCAAGATCGACGTCATCGTCCGCACGGCGATCGTCGCCAAGGTCGATGTGGTCGGCCGCGCCGAGCCGCGCGAGACCCCCATCGCCCCGACGCCTGCGCCC
>NZ_MCRJ01000275.1 GCF_001720135.1 Methylobrevis pamukkalensis | reverse complement strand
CCACGCGGCGACCAAGGCCCAGGTGAAGCCCGGCGACGTGGCGCTGGTGATCGGCGCCGGGCCGATCGGCCTCGTCACGGTGCTCGCCGCGCTCGCCGCCGGCTGCGCCCGGGTGATCGTCTCCGACGTCGACGACAGCAAGCTCGACATCGCCGCAAGGCTCGGCGCGGTGACGCCGGTCAACGTGCTGCGCGAGAATCTCGCCCCGCGCGTCCTTGCCGAGACCGACGGCTGGGGCGCCGACATCGTGTTCGAATGCTCGGGCAACGAGCGGGCGGCGGCGACGTGTTCGATCCGCTCTGCCCCGGCGGCAAGGTGATCTACGTCGGCATCCCGCTGGAGCCGATCGCCTATGACGTCGCCAAGGGGCAGATCAAGGAGGCGCGGATCGAGCATGTGTTCCGCTACGCCCATGTCTTCCCGCGCTGCGTGGCGATGCTCGCCTCCGGGGCGATCGACGTCGCGCCGCTGATCACCCGGACCTATCCCTTCGAGGAGAGCGTCGCCGCCTTCGAATATGCGGCGAGCGCCCCGAAGGGCGAGGTGAAGATCCAGATCGAGATGCCGGGCTGACGGCGGACCCTGACAGAGGAGATCGACGTGGCGACCGTCACCATCGACAACGTGAAGAAACGCTACGGCGCGGTGGACGTGATCCACGGCGTGTCCGTCGACATCGAGGATGGCGAGTTCGTCATCCTCGTCGGCCCGTCCGGCTGCGGGAAATCGACCCTCCTGCGCATGCTGGCGGGCCTTGAGGAAATCTCGGCCGGCGACATCCGCATCGGCGGCAAGGTGGTCAACGACGTGCCCCCCAAGGGCCGGGATATCGCCATGGTGTTCCAGAACTATGCGCTCTATCCGCACATGAACGTCGCCGACAACATGAGCTTCTCGCTCCGGCTCAAGGGCACGCCCAAGGCCGAGATCGAGGCCAAGGTCAAGCGCGCGGCCGAGATCCTCGACCTCGGCAAGCTGCTCGACCGCTTTCCCAAGCAGCTCTCCGGCG
>NZ_MCRJ01000274.1 GCF_001720135.1 Methylobrevis pamukkalensis | reverse complement strand
TACTCTCCCGTCTGTTCCGGGCCGAGCCAGTCGGCGCTCTTGTAGGTGGTGCCGACGTTGACGCTGACGCCGAAGGGGATGACCGCGACGCTGGTGCGACCGGCCGTGCCGGCCGGCGAGGCGGCCAGATTGGTCAGCATCGTGGTGGCGGCCGTCTTCAGCTCGCTCAGCTTGTTGCTGCTGTTCATCGAGCCGGTGTTGTCCAGCACCATGGCGATCTCGACATAGTCGGTGCCGCTGGTCACCGTGGCAGAGGCGCCGATGTCGACTTCGGCCACGTTGAAGATCGACATGAAGCTGGTCGGCAGCGCGGCGGTGATGTCCACCGTCAGCGTGTTGGCGGTCGCATCGCGCGACCACTCCGCGTTCCAGTTCTCGAGGTTGTCGGTGTCGATGTTGAGTTCGATCAGTGCCGTCTTGTGAGCGTCGATCTGGTCGTTGGTCTTGCCCGCCTCCACGTCCTTGGCGAGGGCAAGCGCGGTCATGTCGGCCGCGGTCTGCAGCCGGGTCTGCTGGTGGTAGGCGCGGCCGTAGTCGACCGCCATGCCGATGGCCGAGAACATGACGAGAATGATCAGCGAGAACATCATCGCGATGTTGCCCGACCGGTCACGCGCAAAGCGCCGGAGCGCCGAAGTGGCGGCCGGAGCGGGCCGCAGGAAGCTGTCGAAGGAGATCATCGTCGGTACCCGCCTTGCCCGCCATGACGGGGTCATGGCCTGTCGAGCGTCACGCGGGACGGACGCAGCCGCGTCGCCCCCGTGTTGCCGACAGGTTCGGCTCTGCCGGACCCTGTCGGGATTCACGCTTTATCTGGCTCGACCTTGGGCCATCAGGCTTTAAAACTCGTATATCCTTGAGATGGCAGGCAATTCTTTCGAACGGCACGATGAATGCACCGTTAAGCCCACTGACCAGCGATCCGGAAAAGCATCAATATCGTCAAAATTTTAGGCAAATTACGCTGCGCACGGCGACCGCTCCGTTCTTCGCGATCACCGGCCGGCGCCGGACCTGAACG
>NZ_MCRJ01000273.1 GCF_001720135.1 Methylobrevis pamukkalensis | reverse complement strand
CCCTCAGCCCCCGCGACCCCTGCCCTTACGCCGCTTCCTTCGGCGCGAACGCCGGGTGCACCACCGCGCCGTCGCGGGTCAGCACCGTCGCCTTCACCAGTTCGTCCGCATAGTCGACCGCGAGAACCTTCTTCTCCTTGTCGACCAGCGTCTCCACGAAGGCATAGAGGTTCTTGGCGTAGAGCTGCGACGCCGTCGCCGCGATCCGGCCCGCCACGTTGCGGTGGCCGACGATCCGCACCGCGCCGACCTCGACGATCTCGCCGGCGACCGCGCCCTCGACATTGCCGCCGCGCTCGACCGCAAGGTCGACCAGCACCGAGCCCGGACGCATCGCCGCGATCATCGACGCCGTCACCAGCCGCGGCGCCGCCCGGCCCGGGATCAGCGCCGTGGTGATCACCACGTCCTGCTTCTTGATGTGCTCGGCCACCAGCGCCGCCTGCTTGGCCTGATACTCGGCCGACATCGGCTTGGCATAGCCCGCCGCCGTCTCCGCCGCCTTGAACTCCTCGTCCTCCACGGCGATGAACTTCGCGCCCAGCGATTCCACCTGCTCCTTGGAGGCCGGACGCACGTCCGTCGCCGACACCACCGCGCCGAGCCGGCGCGCCGTGGCGATCGCCTGCAGCCCGGCCACGCCCGCGCCCATCACGAACACCCGCGCCGCCGGCACCGTGCCCGCCGCCGTCATCATCATCGGGAACGCCCGGTCATAGACCTCGGCCGCGTCCACCACCGCCTGGTAGCCGGCAAGGTTCGCCTGGCTCGACAGCACGTCCATCACCTGTGCCCGGGTGATGCGCGGCATGAACTCCATCGCCACCGCCACAAGGCCCGCCGACGCCATCGCCGACACCGCCTCTTCCGCGCCGTAGGGGTCCATCGTCGCCACCACCAGCGCCCCGCGCGGGATCAGCCCGATCTCCGCGTCCGACGGACGGCGCACCTTCACCACCACGTCCGCGCCGGCATAGGTCGCCGCCGCATCCGCCGCGATCGACGCCCCCGCCGCCGCAAAATCCGCATCC
>NZ_MCRJ01000272.1 GCF_001720135.1 Methylobrevis pamukkalensis | reverse complement strand
AGCGAGTTCGCCGCCGCCAAGATCAAGCCCTGGCTGTCCGATCCGATCGTCATCGATGCGGTGAAGAAGGCCAACGCCGAGCATGCCAACATCGACTACATGAAGATTCTCGAGCTCGACGAGGCCTGGAAGGCGAAGACCGCCACCGACCTCATGGAAGCGACGATGAACAATCCGCTGTCCGAGTTCCTGAAGGCCAAGCGCAGCGAACTGGGCGACGTGATGATCGAAGCCTTCGTCATGGACGACAAGGGCCTCAACGTCGGCCAGACCGACGGCACTTCGGACTATTTCCAGGCCGATGAGGCGAAGTGGCAGAAGACCTTCGCCGGCGGCCCCGATGCCATCTTCGTCGACGAGGTCGAGGAAGAGGGCGGCAAGAAGATCGCCCAGGTCAGCCTCACCGTCGCCGAGGGCGGCAAGCCGATCGGCGCCATCACCGTCGCCGTGGACGTCGACAAGCTCAACTGATGGATTGAGAGCGGAGGCCGCGCGTGACGTGCGGCCTCCGCCCCTGCGCCCCGTGCTTCGGCACGCAGCCGCCACCCGGGCGCAACCCGAGGGCCGCCAACTGCACACCACGTTCCGCCGGCCTGTCCGTGCCCGCCCCGAAGCCCCATCGGCTCCGCGCGCGGGCGTATCCGTTTCGCTCCCCTCTCCGCCCCTCTCGCCCGCCCTGCCCTCACCGCGTCTCGAATGCCTCGGCGCCGCCCCTTGGCTTCTCCGGCCGGCGAGACAGTTCAAACGATTCAGATTGGCGAATGTATAAAAACCCTGAACACTCCGATAACCGGCCTGATCCCGAGATCGACGTCTAAATTGGTTTAGGCCTTTCCGCCGGCCACAATACAAACTTCGAGATGACTTCATTCCTGAAAGTCCATCTGCGAGAAGCGTCCGACTCGACGGGACGAACCGGCCACCGACACTTTTGACATTGCCGCCATGCATTTATTTCTTAAGTCGAAAATATTTGACGACCTTGCATGGTCTTTCCACGCGGCTGCTGGCAGGCTTCGGCCGATCGGGTCA
>NZ_MCRJ01000271.1 GCF_001720135.1 Methylobrevis pamukkalensis | reverse complement strand
CGCGCTTTGATTTGGCTTGTCATCGCGGCTGCAACCGCACAATTGGCGCCGAGGTAAATGCGCCCCCATCGAGACGCTCCCCCATGACCACCCCACCTTCCTTCCTCGGTCTTCCCGATCGCCTCGCCGATGGCAAGATCCCGCGGGCGGTGATCTTCGGGGTGGGCCATGGCAGCAGCTATCCGGGCAAGGACGGCAGCAGTCATGCCGGTGCTGCTGCGGCCATTCGCGCGGCGAGCCAGGAGGATGCCGGGCTTGTGGAGCACTGGGATTTCGATCTCGGCGGGCCGCTGTTTGCCGGCCAACCGGTCTGCTGCATCGATGTCGGCGACATTCCGACCAGCCCGCAGGACAATGACGGCAACCGGGCGCGGATCGAGAGGGCGACGCGCGAGATTCTGGCGCGGCCGTCCGTGCCGATCCTGATCGGCGGCGACGATTCGGTGCCGATCCCGTTTCTGGCCGGCTTTGCCGGGCACGGGCCGATCTGGATCGTGCAGATCGACGCGCATGTCGACTGGCGCGACGAGCGGGACGGCGAGCGCTACGGCTATTCCAGCCCGATGCGCCGGGCGAGCGAGATGGCGCATGTCGCCGGGATGATCCAGGTCGGCCTGCGCAGCGTCGGCAGCGCGCGGGTGGAGGAGATCGAGGCGGCCCGGCGCTATGGCAGCCGGTTCGTCACCGCCCGGGAGGTTCATGCGGAGGGCGTCGAGGCTGCCCTGCGGCATCTCCCGCAAGGCGCGCGGGTCGTGATCACCCTCGACTGCGACGGCCTCGATCCGGGGATCATGCCGGGGGTCGCGGCGCGCACGCCCGGCGGCCTCAGCTACACCCAGGTCATCGACCTGATCGCCGGCATCGGCCAGCGTGCGGAGATCGTCGGCTTCGACCTTGTGGAGCTCTATCCACCCGCCGATGTCGACGGTCTCTCGGCGCTGACCGCCGCGCGGCTCGTGGTCAACGCGATCGGCGCCATCGTCCGGCAGGGCTGAGGGCGGGCGTTTGAAGAGTGAGGCGGATACGCTGCATGAACTCAAGTCTGCAAGCCATCACCAG
>NZ_MCRJ01000270.1 GCF_001720135.1 Methylobrevis pamukkalensis | reverse complement strand
TTTCCGGAAGGGCGGTTCGGTCGGCGCGCGGTTCGCTATCTTGTGTTCCAGGTCGATCTTACGGCTAAGCTCGGGGCCTTCATCGCCGCACTGTTGCTCGCATGGCCATTCATCACATACTGGGATATCCTTATAGATCCGGCGTTGATCGATTTGTACATTCCTTTCATCTGCATTTATGCCATCTATTTCTGCTCCTACTACTACTTTGGAGGTCTCGGCTGCGCATTGGCTCGGCTCCTGTTCAAGACTGTGGCTCCAGCAACCAGATTGCCGAAGCAAAGGCTGACCTCGCCTGGGTCGCGGCAGTCCGTTCTTCGGTAATCGCCTCCGTGACGGCCGCTATGGCCACCTATCTGGCCAGCGCGATCGAATTGAAGCGGGAGATCGTGCCTGAACCGGACAGCGATGAAGCGGCGATGTCACAGGCCTTGCCCCGTGAAGTCGCCGCGCTCACAGCCGAACTCGGCAGGCCCCTCGCCGCTTGGCCTTCGGTCGTCCTCCCGTCCGAAGGCAGGGAGGGGATCCCATGACCCCCGCCGCTGACAGAGTCGCCAACGCTCTCCGGCGATTGCTGCCGGAGAGGGCCGACGTCGGCCTTCCGGCACTGGGTGCCCTGTTGCTGGTGAGCTATTCGCTTATGCCGACCTTCTCGACCGAGCAGCTATATTCTGGCCAGATTGCCGAAACGACCATCCTGACAAGGACTTCGGTCGAGGAACGCCTTGGCTTCGCCGTGCTTCATGCGTCAGGTGTCGCGAACTGGGCGGTCGGCACCGATGCCGACGCCGATGAAGGTCCCTACGAGATCATCTCCGGGTCCATTCTCTCCGAATGTCAGGAGAACCCCACCGACACGGACTTCACGACCCCTTTCGGCGACGTTTCGATCAATGCTCTCACGGTCGCGATCCTGGCCGCCGAGCGGTACAACCGTCCGGCGCTCATGCGTCAGGCAGAAGACAGGATGGCCGATCTCTCACTGGCTGTGACCGGCAGGATGCCTGACTATTCTGTCGGCATCGGCCAGATCCGGCTGTCCACTGCGGCGCGTGTGCTGAAGGAG
>NZ_MCRJ01000269.1 GCF_001720135.1 Methylobrevis pamukkalensis | reverse complement strand
GAACTCGGCCGTCACATCGGCTATCTGCCGCAGAGCGTGGAACTGTTCGACGGCACCGTTGCCGAGAACATCGCCCGCTTCCAAGAGGATGCGGCGCGCCGAGGACGTGGTGGGGGCCGCCCGCGCCGCCGGCGTGCACGATCTCATCGTCCACCTGCCCGAAGGCTACGAGACGCGGATCGGCGAGAACGGCTCGTCGCTGTCGGCCGGCCAGCGCCAGCGCGTGGCGCTCGCCCGCGCCCTCTACTGCGACCCCTTCCTCGTCGTGCTCGACGAGCCCAATTCCAACCTCGACACCGAGGGCGAGGCGGCGCTGACCGCGGCAATCTCCGGCGCCGCGCGCGCGGCGGCATCGTCGTCGTCGTCGCCCATCGGCCGAGCGCGCTGGCCGGCGCGACCAGGTCGCGGTGATGGCCGGTGGCCGCCTCCAGGCGATCGGACCCAAGGAAGAGATTCTCGCCAAGATGACCGTGCGTCCGCCCCAGCCGGCCACGGCCGCAGGGCCGGCGCTCAAGGTCGTCGCCGCGCAGGAGCAGGAAACACGATGACCGCCCGCACCAAGCCGGCCAACGTCACCGCGGCCGCGGAACGCTCGATCCGCCGTCATCTCGTGATCGGCCTTGCCACCGTCGCCCTGCTCGGCGGCGGCATCGGCGGCCTTGCCGCCACCACGGAACTCTCCGGCGCGGTGATTGCGCCCGGCGTGTTCGTGGTCGACAGCTACGTCAAGAAGGTCCAGCACCCGACCGGCGGCATCATCGGCGAACTCGACGTGCGCAACGGCCAGAAGGTCGAGGCCGGGCAACTGCTCGCCCGGCTCGAGACGCGCAGACCGTGGCGCGGCTGGCGATCGTGGTGAAGCGGCTCGACGAGCTGGCCGCCCGCCGCGCCCGGCTCGAGGCCGAGCGCGACGACCTGCCCGAGATCGTGTTTCCGCCCGAGGTCCAGGCCCGCAAGCACCTGCCCGAGGTCGCGCAGATCATGCGCAGCGAAAGCCGCCTGTTCGAGCTTCGCCGCAGCATGCGCGACGGCCAGAAGGCGCAGCTCGCCGAGCGCATCGGCCAGCTGGAGAAGGAACATTCCGGCCTCGTGGTGCAGGAAAAGT
>NZ_MCRJ01000268.1 GCF_001720135.1 Methylobrevis pamukkalensis | reverse complement strand
CGGAACCCGCCCGGACCGCCGTGTTCCCGGATCTCGATCCGGCCGGCTACGGGCGGCATGGCCTGCATGCGGCCGAGCGGATCTGGCCGGAAACCAACTGCTTCATGGATCTCTGGATCGAGGTGGTGGCAAGCCTCGGCCTGCCGCCCGAGGCGATGCTGGGCTTTACCGTGCGCCAGGATTTCGAGGGCGACCAGGCCACCTTCTTCAAGGTGCCCTCGGCCGACCTGGAAACGCTCTACGGCCTGCTCCATCAGGAACTCGCCATCTTCGAACATGTGGAAGACCATGTCGGCGTGCAGATCGCCCGCGGCCGGCTCTGCCTCGTCGAGCTCGACGGCTATCATCTGCCGGACACGGCCGGCGTTGCCTACCGCACCGAACACGGCAAGACCACCGTCGCGATCAACCGCCTCGACGTGGCCGGACGGCGGATGGAGTATTTCCACAACGCCGGCTATTTCGCGCTGGAGGGCGACGACTTCGACGCGATCTTCCACCGCCTGCCGGGCGCGGACGGGGAGCGCCCGCAGTTCCTGCCCTACACCGAATTCGTGAAGATCGGCGAGGCCCCCGCCGCCGATGACCTGCGCCTTGAAGCCCGGCGCATCCTCGCCCGCCATCTCGCCCGCCGGCCGGCGCAGAACCCCATCGCCGCCTTCGCCTCGGTTTTCCCGGCGCAGGCCGCCACCCTGTCGGGCCGGCCCTTCTCCGCCTTCCACCACTATGCCTTCAACACGCTGCGCCAGTTCGGCGCCAACTTCGAGCTGCTCGCCGCCCATCTTCAGTGGCTCGGCGACGCGGAGGCGGCCGTTGCCGAGGCGACGGTGATTGCCGAGACGATGAAGAGCGCCCAGTTCCAGCTCGCCCGCGCCGTCTCGCGCGGCAAGTTCGACAAGCTCGCCGGCGTGCTCGACCCGGCGGTCGCCGCCTGGGACCGGCTGATGACGGAGCTGGCGACGCGGGCGTGACAGCCACGGCGTGAACGGCAGCCTGAGACTTAGCGCCCGCCTTCCGGGTCGACGTCCGTCGTTGGGCCGGCATGTCTTTGCCCATCACCGTCCACACGGCGCGGCAGGAGGCCGGCATCGTTGGCACATACGGGTATGATG
>NZ_MCRJ01000267.1 GCF_001720135.1 Methylobrevis pamukkalensis | reverse complement strand
GTGGATTCGGACGGTGACGGAATTACGGACGCCGGTGAACTGCGGACACTGGCCTCGCTCGACATCAGCGCGATCGACCTGAATTACACGGCTGTGAACTTCACGGCTGAGGGCAATCGGATCCACGAACAGTCGGTGTTCGAATACACCAACGGAACGACCGGGCTGGCGGCCGATATATGGTTCGACGTGTCCAACGTGGCCACAAATTCCGAGATCACCTTGACAGGCAACGTCACGATCGACGACCTGCCCGACATCCGCGGGCGCGGCGATGTGGAGTCTCTTCGCTCGGTCATGGTGTCGGATGGCGCGCTGACCACGTTGGTTGCCGGGTTCGTTGCGCAGGATCTGCACGCGCTCGGCAATGCCCGCGCCCAGGCCGAACAGATCATCTATCGCTGGGCAGGCGTCCAGTCCGTCGATCCGTCGTCGCGTGGCGGCTTGTTCGACGGGCGCAAACTTGCGGCGCTGGAAGCCTTTCTCGGCACGGAATTCAGCGTTCAGGGGAACACAAACCCCAATGCCCAGGCTGTCGCTAGCTTAACACAGGCTTGGGACGGCTTGCTGGACGGCATCCTTGCGCGTCTGCTTATGAGCGGACCGCTTGGCGAGGCCATGGCGGAAAGCGCCGTCTATGTCCCGGAAATCGACCGGCTTCTCACGGTTCAGACGCCAGCGGAATTGCTGGCGAGTTTCGCTGCCGCCGCGCCATCCGGAGATGGGGCGGTGGTTGCCGGCTACTGGGCATCGGTTTTGCCGCTGGCCCGGGAGATCGTTCAGGATGTCGGAGGAACCTCGACAGGGGCCGCCTATGCTTCGGCGGTGGATGCCGCACTTGCCGGCACCGGACTGGCAGCCTTCGCGGACCTGCTGGACGATGGCATCGTCAGCGTGTCGACATCGGCCGTTCAACTCCCTGGCGCGGGCGTGTTTCGGCTTTCGGCGGACGGCGACAACCTCACCCTTGCTGGCGGGAGAATGGCCGTCTACGCCGGCGCCGGAAATGACCTCGTTTCGGTTGGGAGCACGGCGACAGTAGCTCGTTTGCTCGACGGCGGCGAAGGAGACGATCAGCTTCAGGGTGGTCTGGGGAACGACTGGCTCGACGGCGGGG
>NZ_MCRJ01000266.1 GCF_001720135.1 Methylobrevis pamukkalensis | reverse complement strand
TTTCGGGTTGCTCGCAAGAAAACCCGCCGGGACCCTGCGGGTTGCGGCATCGCATATTGAGGGTGTCGGCTTTGGCGCCCGCGACCTCCGGCCTCCGCGCCCCTCACCCCCGCTTGGTCTTCTTCTCGCCGTCGGCGAGTTCCTTCCAGCGGTCGACCTGGGACATCATCGATTTCAGGTAGGCGATGTTGGCGGCGGCCTGCTCGGGGTCGAGCTCGTTGCGGGCCACGGCTTCGGCCTCGCCGTATTTGCCCTGCAGGCCGAGCACGAGGGCGAGGTTCTGGCGGATGCGGCTGGTTGCCTTCGGTTGGCTGGCGGCGCGGCGCAGGGTCAGTTCGGAATTGTCGAGATCGCCGGCCAGAAGGTAGCTGAGGCCGAGGTTGTTCAGCACCGACGGCTCGTCGGGCACGATCGACAGCGCGCGCAGGTAGATCCGGCGGGCGGCGTCGCCCTGGCCGATCTGGTCGAGGATCGCGCCTTCGGCCGAGAGCAGCGCCCAGTCGGGGCGGTCGGCGCGCTGGGCGCCGCGGATCACCGTCAGCGCCTGCTGGAAGCTGCCGTTGGCCGCCAGCGCCTTGCCGTAGGAGGCCGACATGGCGCGGTCGTCTTGAACTTGATCATGCCCTTTTCGAGCACGGCGACTGCCTGGTCCACCCGTCCGTCCAGCCGCAGGGCGGCGGCATAGTTGAGGATGGTGGTGCGGTCGTCCGGGTTCTTGTCGTAGCGCTGGCCCCAGGCGCGGGCGGCCTGGTTGATCTGCGCCGGCGAGAGACCGGCCGAGGAGGTGACCGAGGCCCCGCCATGGGTGCCGATCGCCTGGCCCTGGGTGGCGCAGCCGGCCAGCGCCGTCGCCGCCGCAAGCGGCAGCAGGAGGGCGAGCGCACGAAGGCGCGGCGAACGCGGGGAGGGGATCGACGGGCGGCGCATGGGCAGGGCTCCGGGGCCGGAACGACGGGTGTCGCGACTGGGGTCGCAAGGGCTTTTCGTCCCTCATTCGTAGTCCGTTAACCCTAACGGTCGGTTAACCGGCCTCGGGCCTCGCCGGTCCTCGCTGTGCCGCCGCCCCATCTTCGCCCCGTTGCATCGCCCCGTTGCTTCGCGAACATCGCCGGTCCATCATCCGCGCCGACCGCC
>NZ_MCRJ01000265.1 GCF_001720135.1 Methylobrevis pamukkalensis | reverse complement strand
GACCCAGCGCGCGCCGGAGACCGAGGCGGCCAAGGTCGCGCGGGGCAAAAAACGCTCGCCGCTCGGCCTCATTCTCCTTGTCGGCTTCGTCCTCGTGCTGCCACTGATCACCTCGGACTTCGTCGCCCAGGTGGCGATGCTGGTCGCGCTCTACATGCTGATGGGCATGGGGCTCAACATCGAGCTCGGCCTTGCCGGCCTCGTCGATCTCGGCTTCGTCGCCTTCTTCGCGGTCGGCGCCTACACCGTGGCGCTGCTCTGCTCGGACGGGCCGCTCGCGGTCGCCAACATCTCCTTCTGGCTGGCGCTGCCGATCGCGATTGTGCTCGCCGCCGTCTCCGGCCTCGTGTTCGGCCTGCCGGTGCTGCGGGTGCGCGGCGACTATCTCGCCATGGCCACCCTCGGCCTCGGCGAGATCGTGCGCGTGCTCGTTCTCTCCGATGCGCTGGCGCCGGTGCTGGGCGGATCGCAGGGCATCATCGAGATCGAGCGGCCGCGGCTCGGCGATCTGGTGCTCAACACCCCGGCCGAGCTCTACTATCTGGCGCTGCTGCTCGCCGCCGCCGTCGCCTTCGTCACCCACCGCCTGCACAATGCCCGCATCGGCCGGGCGTGGATGGCGATCCGCGAGGACGAGGACGTCGCCCAGGCGCTCGGCATCGATCCGGTGGCGGCCAAGCTCGTCGCCTATTCGGTCGGCGCGGCCTTTGCGGGTGCCGCGGGCGCGGTGTTCGCGGTGCTGGTCGGGTCGGTGTTTCCGCATTCCTTCCAGCTGCTGGTCTCGATCAACGTGCTGGCGATCCTCGTCATCGGCGGCCTCGGCAGCCTGCCGGGGGTGCTGGTCGGTTCGATCGTGCTGATCGGCTTGCCTGAACTTTTGCGCGAGTTCGGCGAGTTCCGTTACCTGTTCTACGGCATCGCGCTGGTGACGATGATGCATGTGCGCGCCGAGGGCCTGTGGCCGGCGGCCCAGCCGAAGGAGGCCGCCGATGCGTGACCTCGCCACGCCCGCCGCTTCCGCCACGGGCGACGTGCTCCTCGACGTGCGCGGCCTGACCAAGAGCTTCGGCGGCCTTGCTGCCGTGCGCGCCGTCGATCTCGCCATCCGCCGCGGCTCGGTCCACGCGATCATCGGGCCGAAC
>NZ_MCRJ01000264.1 GCF_001720135.1 Methylobrevis pamukkalensis | reverse complement strand
GGAAGCCTGCCGGTTCGGTACAGTTTCGAGACCGTCCCAGTAGTGACGCCGAGAAGTGCGGCGATCATCGCGCGTCCCTTTACGATCTCGCCTTGATACGTCTGGTGTAGATGGACCTTCGACATTGGCTGTCCCTCAAAATGGCACGCGATAGGTGTGCAAACCCGAGTAAGGGCTAAACGGCCGGACAAACCAAGAGGTATTTTCGACTTGGCCACAAACCTGTGGAAGAACATATCTCCTATGCGTTGAAGGCAGCCGTAAAAAATGTGCATCGCGTGCACGCGAGGGCGTGGTATTGCGGGCGGCAGTCGATCGTCGAGACCATTGCGCGCCCGCCCATTTCTAGGAGTTACCGCTGCGGTAACTTCCACGCCATGGCGTGCATTCGCGATCACCCCTTTTCCGGCTCCCTTGCCGCGTCCCGAAGCGCGACCATGCCCTCGGCGATCTCGTCGAGAATGTCGCCGAGGCTGGAACCGACGTGGTAGAAAGCCGCCCGGTCGGACTCGACTTCGATGCCAAACGAGGCAAGCTGAATGAGCGCGGCGATGTCGCGGCATCTGTCGATGCAGTTCGCAACGTCGGTGTAGCTGGTGATCGGTTCAGCCTTCGCCATCGGTCGCACCCTCCTCGTGGGTGACGCCGCGCAGGTCGTCGAGCATGTCGGAAAGAAGCTCAAGCTCTGACTCGGCCACTACGGTGACGGCGTGGAGGGCGCCGCGCGTCCGCTTATCAAGGCCACCGGCCATGAGTTCGAGCGACACGACGTAGTGGCGCACGAGGTTGATGCTGTCATGAATTTCGAGAAGGGAAGGGCTAACCCGGTCACGGCCGGGGACAGGCGATTGCATGGCGGTTGCTCCGTTGATTGAAAACGCTAACGGTGATATATTTCGATCAATTAGAGCCGATGTCAATAGAAAGCGATCGATTTGAGCGATTCAGATCATATTAGCGGGCGGCAAATTGCTGCCGGTCGTGTCCTCGCAGGGCTTGGGCAAGCCGACCTAGCTCACGCGGCTTCCATTTCGGTTCCGACTCTGCGTCGTATGGAAGCGAGCAAGGGGCAGCGGCCGGGCTGGCAAACAACGTTGCGGCTGTGCGTCGAGCCCTTGAGGCTGCGGCGTGATCTTCGTTGAGGCG
>NZ_MCRJ01000263.1 GCF_001720135.1 Methylobrevis pamukkalensis | reverse complement strand
GCCGTGTTCCTGCTGCCGCTGTTCCTGCTCTACACCCAGGTGTTCGTGGTTGCCGACTGGAAGCTGTTCGACACCCACATCGGGCTGATCCTGCTCTACTGCGTGTTCAACCTGCCCTTCGCGATCTGGACGCTGCGCAACATCATCGACGGCATCCCGAAGGAGCTCGACGAGGCCGCCCTCGTCGACGGCGCCAGCACCTGGCAGATCCTGACCAAGATCATCTTCCCGCTGGCCCGCCCCGGCCTCGCGGTCACCGGCATCCTCACCTGGATCTTCGCCTGGAACGAATACCTGTTCGCCGCGACCCTCACCTCGGTCGAGCGCGCACGGTGACCACGGGCCTTGCCGAATTCGTGACCGTGACCGGCACCAACTGGGGCCAGATGGCCGCCACCGCGATGATGACCATCGTGCCGGCGCTGATCATCCTCGGCCTCGTCCAGCAGCATATCGTCGCCGGCCTCACCTTCGGCGCGGTCAAGGAGTGAGCCCGATGTCCGACCCGACACCCTCTCCGGCCCCGGGCGACCTCAAGCCCGTCCCGGCCGAGCGGCGCGGCTTCCTGCCGATCCACACCAACGGCTTCGACCGCGGCTTCATCGCGGTGGTGCTCTTCATCGCCATCCACCTGTTCTGGATGCGCGTGCTGGAGCAGAGCCTTCCGCTCGTCGTGGCGACCGTGATCTCGGTCGTCCTCGGCTTCGTGATCATCAGAAAGGGATAGGTAGGCGATCATGAAATCGCTCGTCCTCGAAGAAAAGGGCCGCCTTGCCCTGCGCGACTTCCCCGTCGCCGAAACCCTCGGTCCGCGCGACGTGCGCATCGACCTCAAGGTGGTCGGCGTCTGCGGCAGCGACGTCCACTACTACACCCACGGCGCGATCGGCCCCTTCGTGGTCCGCGAACCGATGATCCTCGGCCACGAGGCGGCGGGCGTGATCAGCGAGGTCGGCGCCGACGTGACCGAGTTTTCGGTCGGCGACCGGGTCTGCATGGAGCCGGGCATTCCCGACCCCGCCAGCCGGCCGACCCGGCTCGGCCTCTACAATCTCGACCCGGACGTGCGCTTCTGGGCGACGCCGCCGATCCACGGGGTGCTGCGGCCCTCCTGCGTGCATCCGGCCGACTTCACCTTCAGGCTGCCGGACAACGTGTCCTTTGCGGCG
>NZ_MCRJ01000262.1 GCF_001720135.1 Methylobrevis pamukkalensis | reverse complement strand
AAAAATTCGCGCGGACGAAGCCGCACTGCAACATCGGTACGATCGGACACGTCGACCACGGCAAGACGTCGCTGACGGCGCGATCACGAAGGTGCTCGCCGAGACCGGCGGTGCGACGTTCAAGGCCTACGACCAGATCGACGCGGCGCCGGAAGAGAAGGCGCGCGGCATCACGATCTCGACGGCCCACGTGGAATACGAGACGGCCAACCGTCACTATGCGCACGTCGACTGCCCCGGCCACGCCGACTACGTGAAGAACATGATCACGGGCGCGGCGCAGATGGACGGCGCGATCCTGGTGTGCTCGGCGGCCGACGGCCCGATGCCGCAGACCCGCGAGCACATCCTGCTCGCCCGTCAGGTCGGCGTGCCGGCGCTGGTGGTGTTCCTCAACAAGGTCGACATGGTCGACGACGAGGAGCTGCTGGAGCTGGTGGAGCTCGAAGTTCGCGAGCTGCTGTCGTCCTACGACTTCCCCGGCGACGACATCCCGGTGATCAAGGGCTCGGCGCTGTGCGCGCTGGAAGACCGCGAGCCGAAGATCGGCCATGACGCGGTGCTCGAGCTGATGGCGGCGGTGGACTCCTACATCCCGCAGCCGGAGCGTCCGATCGACCAGCCGTTCCTGATGCCGATCGAGGACGTGTTCTCGATCTCGGGCCGTGGCACGGTGGTGACCGGCCGCGTCGAGCGCGGCATCGTCAAGGTGGGCGAGGAAGTCGAGATCGTCGGCATCCGCGCGACGACCAAGACCATCGTCACCGGCGTGGAAATGTTCCGCAAGCTGCTGGACCAGGGCCAGGCGGGCGACAACATCGGCGCGCTGCTGCGCGGCACCAAGCGCGAGGACGTCGAGCGCGGCCAGGTTCTTTGCAAGCCGGGTTCGGTGAACCCGCACACGAAGTTCAAGGCCGAAGCCTACATCCTGACCAAGGAAGAGGGCGGCCGTCACACGCCGTTCTTCACGAACTACCGCCCGCAGTTCTATTTCCGCACCACGGACGTGACGGGCATCGTCACGCTTCCCGAAGGCACCGAAATGGTGATGCCGGGCGACAACATCACCGTCGATGTTGCGCTGATCGTGCCGATCGCCATGGAGGAGAAGCTCCGCTTCGCCATCCGTGAAGGCGGCCGTACCGTCGGCGCCGGCGTCGTCGCCAGCATCATCGAGTGAT
>NZ_MCRJ01000261.1 GCF_001720135.1 Methylobrevis pamukkalensis | reverse complement strand
CCTCCTCACGCGCCCGCACGCCCCTCGAGGGCGTGATGTCGTCCTTCCGCTCCGCGATGATCGGGACGGGTGTGATGAGCGGCATGATCAACATCCTGGCCCTCACCGGCTCGTTCTTCATGCTGCAGGTCTACGACCGGGTCATCCCCAGCCGCAGCCTGTCGACGCTGGTCGGCCTGGTGATCCTTGCCGGCGCGCTCTATGCCTTCATGGGCCTCCTGGAGATCCTGCGCGGGCGGGTGCTGCTCCGGATCGGCATCGCGCTCGACGGCCGTCTCAACGGCGAGGTCTGCTCGGCGATGATGCGCCTGCCGCTCAAGACCAGGTCGCAGGGCGACGGCCAGCAGCCGCTGCGCGACCTCGACCAGGTCCGCTCGTTCCTGTCCGGCGGCGGTCCTTCGGCGCTGTTCGACATGCCGTGGATGCCGCTCTATCTGGCGATCTGCTTCGTGTTCCACCTGTGGATCGGCCTCGTCGCGCTCGCCGGCGCGGTGATCCTCGTGATCCTGACCATCCTCACCGAGATCCTGACCCGCGAGCCGATGCGCGAGGCGGGCAAGCATTCGGTCGGCCGCAACGGTCTCGCCGAAGCCGCCCGGCGCAACGCCGAGGTCGTGCAGGCCATGGGCTTCGGGCCGCGGCTTGCCAGCCGCTGGGCCGACGCAACGCCGACTATCTCGACGCCCACGCCAAGGCCAGCGGCGTCGCCGGCCTGCTCGGCAGCATTTCCAAGATCATGCGCATGGCGCTGCAGTCGGGCATGCTCGCGGTCGGCGCTATCTCGTCGTGCAGCAGGAAGCCTCGGCCGGCATCATGATCGCCAGCTCGATCATGATGGGCCGCGCGCTGGCGCGATCGAGCTGGCGATCGGCCAGTGGAAGGGCTTCGTCGCGCCCGCCAGAGCTGGAAGCGGCTGAAGGATCTGTTGCAGGTGATGCAGGTGCCGCCGATCACCACCGCGCTGCCGCCGCCGGTCGCCACGCTCAACGCCGAGAACCTCGCCCTCGTGCCGCCCGGCGAGCGCCGGATCGTGGTGCAGGAGGTGAGCTTCGCCCTGAAGGCCGGCGCCGGTCTCGGCGTGATCGGGCCGAGCGCCAGCGGCAAGTCCTCGCTCGCCCGCGCCCTCGTCGGCGTGTGGACACCCGCGCGCGGCGCGGTGCGGCTCGACGGCGCCAGCCTCGACCAGTGGGACACGT
>NZ_MCRJ01000260.1 GCF_001720135.1 Methylobrevis pamukkalensis | reverse complement strand
CCTTCACGCTGACCGACAGCCGCAAGGGCGCGCCGATCCACATTCCGCGCGATGCGCTGGAACGGATCCGCCGGGGCGACTTCTCCGGCGAAATGCAGGAGGGCAGCCATTGAGCAGCGAATTTCCGCAATTCCGTACCGTCCGCGACTTGGCCGGAGACGTCTTCCCCGTGAGTGAAGACGTGATCCGCAAGGCCGCACGAGACTTCGGCGTCGGTCGGAAGATTGGCCGAAACATCGTCTTTTCGCCCGAAGACGTCCACCGTCTCTATGAGGCTCTACCGTGCCCCTCAAACTCGTCAAGCGTCCCGGCTCACCCTACTGGATCATGCGCGGTTCAATCCGGGGATGCCGCTATGAGGAAAGCACTGGCACTGCTGACAAGCGGACCGCCGAAGAAATCAGGGCGAGCCGGGAAGCGGAGTTGCACCGGGAAGCCGTCTACGGTCGTCCCGCTGAACACACGTTCGCTGCGGCAGTCGTGAGCTACCTTCAAACCGGCGGGCGATACGGCACCGGCGGCGACAAGCGGTTCATGAGCAAGGTGCTCGACTACTTCGGCAAAACGCCGCTGGCAAAGATCGACCTTGCAGCGGTCGAAGCCGGCGCGCTCAAGACGTATCCGAAGGCGAAGCCGGCGACGCGCAATCGGCAATTCTTCACCCCGGCGGTTGCTGTTGTACGTCACGCGGCCGAACGCGGCATGTGTGCCCCCCTCGTCATGCGGCGCCCTTCCCCTCCTCCCGGCGTTGTGCGTTGGCTTGAGATCGACGAGGCGAACCGCCTGATCGACGCGGCAGCCCCGCACCTGAAACCGCTCCTGATCTTCCTGTTCTACACGGGCGCCCGAATCGGCGAAGCCTTATGGCTCGAATGGCGAGACGTGAACCTCACGGCCGGGCATGTGTCCTTCCCGAAGACGAAAAGCAAGTACCCGCGCGGCGTCCCGCTTCATCCCCGCGTCGTGGCCGCGCTGGCATGCCTGCCGCATCGGGATGGCGAAATCTTCCGCACGCCGTCCGGCCTGCCCTATTCCCTCCCTCGGAGCATCGACGATACGTCGGCAGGCTCGCGGGTGCAAACCGCATTCAGCGGCGCGTGTCGTCGCGCCGGCATCGAGAAATTCCGCGTCCACGATTGCCGCCACACTTGGGCATCGTGGCACTACCGGGAGAACCGCGACCTAGCAGCCTTGAAGCAGCTTGGCGGGTGGAAGTCCGAGCGCATGGT
>NZ_MCRJ01000259.1 GCF_001720135.1 Methylobrevis pamukkalensis | reverse complement strand
CTGCCGGCGCTGTTCCGAGACGCCCTTCAGCAACTGCTCCGGATAGCGGCCCGACCGCGCCACCGCCAGCGCGGTCTCGTCGATGTCGGTGGCGAAGATCTGCACCTTCGGCGCGGCGGCAAGACCGTCGAGATGCTCGCGCATCAGGATGCCGAGCGAATAGACCTCCTCGCCGGTGGCACAGCCCGGCACCCAGACGCGGATCGTGTCGTTCGAGGCCCGGCCTTCGAACAGGCGGGGGATCACAAGCTGCTCCAGCGAGGCGAAGGCGTCCGCATCGCGGAAGAAGTTCGTCACGTTGATCAGCAGGTCCCGGAACAGGTTCATGATCTCGGTCGGCTGCCGCCTGAGGACGTCGATGTAGGCGTCGAGGGATCGCAGTTGCAGCACCTGCATGCGGCGCTCGACGCGGCGCATGAAGGTCTTGGTCTTGTAGCCGGAGAAATCATGTCCCGAATGGCTGCGCAGGATCTCGTAGACCGCCTCGCGCGCATGTTGGAGATCGACCTCCCGGTGGATGTTGCCGTCCTCGGCGATCACCGCCAGCGTTCCGAAGCTGTGTCCGAAGGCGACGATCTTCTCGCCCATCTGCTCGACCGGAACCGCCAGATCGATCATTCCGCTGGAGATCGCGCTGTCCGGCATGCTGGAATTGTGCGGCGCCGATCCGTCCGCGACCTGCGCCAGCGTCAGTCCGCCCCGTTCCTTGATCGCCTTCGCGCCCAGCGTGCCGTCGCCGTCGCCGCCCGAGAGGATGACCCCGACCGCACACTCGCCCTGGTCCTCGGCGAGCGAACTCATGAAGATGTCGATCGGGTTGCGCTCGCGGATGGCCACATTGGGACGGCGCAGGTGCAGGTGGCCGTTGGCCATCGTCAGGATCGCGTTGGCGGGCATCACGTAGATGCGGTTCGGCTCGACCAAGGTCTGATCCTCCGCAACCCGCACGGGCAGCGCGGTGTAGTGGCCGAGGACGGTGTGGAGGATGCTTTCCCGTTCCGGGTTGAGATGGGTGACGATGACGAAGGCGCCCCGGGATCGTCCGGCAGGCCCTTGAAAAAGCCTTCCATCGCCGGAATTCCACCGGCGGAGGCGCCGATGCAGACGATCGGAAAGCCGTTGTTTCGGTCGGTCACAGGATTGTCCTTCATCGGCATCGGGATGCGCAAGGAGGTGATGCAATCACGTAACCACAGGTGGGAATCTCCTGCATGCTACAAAATCACGTTGCCCGCCGAACAATTCGCACCCTTC
>NZ_MCRJ01000258.1 GCF_001720135.1 Methylobrevis pamukkalensis | reverse complement strand
AGAATCTTACGAGGACGCCCTCAACAATCTGGTGCCGCGCCGCACGCCGCAACAGGACGATCTTTTGGCATCCGCCGAAGCGCAGGGCGCCGACCGTCTCAAGGAGCAATACATGCTCCACTACATGCTCGATGTGGAAACGCGCGGCAGCCAGTCGTTGTTGAACGTGAAAGCCTTTGCCGATCCGACCACATACAAGCTGAAAGTGAAGCGCCCGGGCTCGGATGAAAGCAGCGAGGTGAACGTCGACCTGTTGGAGACGTTCAACTGGCTGATCGGCCTCACCGTGCAGGGTATCGCCGCGCCGCAGACCTTCACCGCCGAGTTCGAGCGCGACGCCGAGGGGCGGCTGAACATCAAGGGGCGGCTGCGCCAGGACGCAGCTGGTCAGTGGTGGTTCCGCACTGTGACCGGCACCACACCGGATGGCGCCGCGCGTTGATCATCTGGCGCAAGCTCACAGGCGATCCGGAGCAGGACAACCTCGTGCTGGACACCTGGTTCACGCGCGCTGGCTACTCTGCCAAGGACAGCGAGTTCGGCTGATCTACGTCAACGGCGACAACAACCTGGAAAACCTGAAAGCTGCCGATGACACATGGAAGGTCCGTCTGATCGAAGAGGACTTCCACCGACTGATGTTCGACACGGAGGGTCTGTGATGGCCCGCGCCGCAACCAAATCAAAGCCGCGCGCCGGGAAGCCGCAAGTCAAGTTTGTCCACAAGTTGGTCCTGAACCAATGGATGCTGTCGTTGTTCGATGTGAAGCGTTTCGAGCAGCTGGCAGAGCACCTGCGCAACGAGAAGCTGGAAGGCATGGACGAGAACAACGTCCATCAATTCCATCACGCCCTGACGGCGCAGCTTTTCAATCTGACCAAGCTGCCGACCGAACTGCTGCTGGAGTACGATCAGAATATTGTCAAACACACCCAGCGGCTGAACGAGCGCCGCATCACTCGCGGCGAAGACCCGATCGTCTGGAAGTATTTCCAGTACCTGACTCTGCTCTTCACCGAGATCTATCTTGATCGCTATTTCAGCGATCCGGCCGCCTTGTTGAAAGCGATCAACGAGCAGGTCGCCACCTGTAATGCTGACAAGCCCGAAGCGGACCACATTGCGTCCTTCAAGGAAGACGGCGAAGCGTGGTCGCAGATCAACAAGCTCGCATACTGGAGCGCGACCGGCAGCGGCAAGACGTTGTTGATGCACGCGAATATCCTGCAATACCAGTTCTATCTCGACAAACATGGC
>NZ_MCRJ01000257.1 GCF_001720135.1 Methylobrevis pamukkalensis | reverse complement strand
CTGACCTGCCCCCTTCCTGATCCCTCGGTTTGAGTGAGAGTCCGTCAACCTCAAGGAGACGGACATGAAGAAGAGCAGGTTCACCGAGGCGCAGATTATAGGTGTGCTGCGCGAACAGGAGGCTGGCGGTGCGACGGCGGAGGTCTGCCGGCGGCACGGGATCAGCGAGCAGACCTTCTATCGGTGGAAGGCCAAATACAGCGGGATGAGCGTCTCGGATGCCCAGAAGCTGAAGGCGTTGGAGGACGAGAACCGACGGCTGAAGAAGCTTCTGGCGGAGTCGATGCTGGACGTGTCGGCGTTGAAGGATCTCCTGGGAAAAAACTGACCGGGCCCGCTGTTCGCCGGGAAGCCGCGCTTCGTCTGATGGCGGAGCGCGGCTACTCGCAGCGGCGGGCCTGTGGGCTGGTCGAGGTCGATCCCAAGACGGTGCGCCGCGCGCCTGAGCCCGGCGACGTGGAGGTGCGCGAGCGGCTGCGGACCCTGGCTGGCGAACGCCGTCGGTTCGGCTACCGGCGGCTGGGCATCCTGTTGGAACGGGAGGGCGTCAGCCTGAATAAGAAGAAGTTGTTCCGACTCTATCGGGAAGAGGGTCTGGCCGTGCGCCGGCGGCGGGGGGGCAAGCGAGCGACCGGGATGCGGACGCCTATGACCGTGCCGGACGGACCGAACCAGCGCTGGAGCCTGGACTTCGTGGCGGACGCCCTGTCGTGGGGTCGGCGATTCCGCATTCTGTGCATCGTGGACGACTTCACGCGCGAGGCCCTGGCGCTGGTGGTGGACACCTCGATCGGCGGCCGACGCATGGCGCGCGAGCTGGATGCGCTGATCGCCCGGCGTGGCAAGCCGGCGCTGATCGTCAGCGACAATGGCACGGAGATGACATCACGGGCGATGCTGGAATGGGCCAACCGAACCGGAGTCGGCTGGCACTACATCGATCCCGGCAAGCCCCAGCAGAACGGCTTCGTCGAAAGCTTCAACGGCAAGTTCCGGGACGAGTGCCTGAACGAGGAGGTGTTCACGACCCTGGCGGAAGCCCGGGCCGTGATCGACCGGTGGCGGCACGACTACAACTACGTCCGACCGCACTCCGCCCATGGTGGCCTCGCGCCGGAGACCGTGCGGCTGAACCACGCGGCCGGTCGGCTGCGCGACGTGAATAGCTGCGCCGCCCGGCCGCTCCCACCGGAACCCAAGATCAGCTATGAAGCCTGCGGACTCCCATTATGATCGCGGGACCAGCGGGGGGCAGGTCA
>NZ_MCRJ01000256.1 GCF_001720135.1 Methylobrevis pamukkalensis | reverse complement strand
AAGTTATCTGCTGGAACTCGGGCTTGACCCGAAGCGTCTCATCGAAGGCGGCCTGCTCGAGCGCCGCGACCGTCAGGACGTGGTTCTCATCGAGGACGACGACGTCGACGGGGAAGGCGCCGTCAAGCCGTCGGCGACCGAAGGCATGATCCACGCTGTCGGTCCTTTCGGCGAAGATGTCGGCAAGCGTCCCGCGTCGGATGTCGAGATGTTCGCGGTCAACGCTCAATGGCTTCACGAGACGCTCATGCGCCTGATGAAGCCGCTGCTGAGCAAGCGGGCGGCGCAGATCCTGGACCCGGACCTGACCCTCGTCGGCGCGATCCAGATCGATGAGGCAGATGTGCCCGTCTATTTCGCCCGACGGCTCAATGATCCCAAAGCGGCGCAGAGACTGGATCTGATGTTGCGCACGCGGGGCACCGCTGGGGTGGGGATCGTCTTCGCCGCGAGCGAGGAGATGCCGTCACATCTTGGGCCTAACGTCGTCATGCCGCTGCTGTCCCATCTCGCATCGGCGGACGAGGAAATGCTGTTCGCGCGCGACGGAATAGAACTCGCGTACCGCGACGGTCTTTCACTCGCACGCGGGGGCGTGTCCCCGCGGGTGGTTCGGACAGGTAAGCAGTCCGGCACGCTGTTCATTCCCGGCAGGGAGCCGCTTCACCTCGCTGGGAATGATCAACTTACGATCTTCGAGCGCCTGGTGGTCGCAGCCGCGAAAGGCAGTCCCGACGTTCAGGTAAAGGCGCTGATGGAAGGCTTCGAGTCCAGAAGCCCCCAGCAGGCGTTCCGGAAGGAGACCTGGGATAGCATCCGGGACGTCTATATCGGCAAGGGTGCGAAGAACGGATATTGGCGACTGCTACTCACTGCGCAGCCGACCGAAGCCGTGGCCGAGCCAGCCGAGGAAGCGACCGTCTAACAGCGGTCTAACATGCGGCGGGAGACGGTCTAACAAACCGCTGATTACTGGAAGGGCTCCACATAGAGGAGCACTTCCATGCCGACTCCCTTCCCCCCGCGCCAGGCAGCCCCGACGAGCTGGTCCGGCGCCGCGAAGACCAAGCCCACCACCCAAAACTCGGAATGGCGCTGCACGCGCTGTGACAAGCTGCTCGGCGTCTGCCGGGACGGCCGCATGCACCTGCGTTTCGCGCGGGGGCACGAGTATCTCGTGGGCTTCCCGATGCAGGCCACCTGCCGCGGCTGCGGCACGCTGAACCACGCGACCGCACCCGCGCGCTGACGCGCGCATTCACC
>NZ_MCRJ01000255.1 GCF_001720135.1 Methylobrevis pamukkalensis | reverse complement strand
TCGATCCCGGCCTCGAAGTCGCGGATGCTGTCGCGCAGGGCGTCGGTCGCGCCGCTGTCGCCAAGGTCCTCGAAGCGGAAGATGTCGGGGCCACCCTCTCCCCAGAGCCGGTCGCGGCCCGCGCCGCCGACGAGGATGTCGGCACCGGTGCCGCCGAACATCACGTCGTTGCCGTCCCCGCCCCGAAGCGTGTCGCGGCCGATGTCGCCGATCAGCCGGTCGTGGCCGCTGCCGCCGGACATCTCGTCGTCGCCCCTGCCGCCGTTGAGCGTGTCGTTGCCCTCGCCGCCGCCCATCTCGTCGTTGCCGGCGTTGCCGCGCAGGATGTCGTTGCCGTCCCCGCCCTGCAGCGTGTCGTTGCCGCCCTGGCCCGTGACGATGTCGTCGCCGATCCCGCCCGCAAGTGTCGTGTCGCTGTCGTCGGCCGCACGCAGGTTGAGCACGGTGCGGAGGTCGGTCGTGTCGGCGGTCTCCCTCGTGTTGCCCGCGTCGTCCACCACCGTCACCGACACCTGGCCGGGCGCATCCACCGCCATGCCGGCGAGCAGCGTGTAGCTTGCGGTCCACAGGCCGTCGGCCTCGGTGGCCGAGACCTGGCCGCCGCCGAAGGCGGTGAAGTCCATGCTGACGGCCAGCGTGTCGCTGTTGCCGTCGCCGCTGCCGCTGTCGTTCCAGACCGCCGTGATCGTGTCGCCGATCCGGTAGAGGCCCGACACGCCGCTGCCCGTGGACGTGACCGAGATCGCGGCGTCGGTGACGACCGGCGCCTGCGCATCGATCGTCTGCGACACGCCGTCCGCGACGGTGGTCGTGTTGCCGGCATTGTCGGTCACGGTGACCGACGGCGCGCCGGAGCCGTCGATGGCATTGGCGGTGATCAGGTAGCTCGCCGTCCAGAGGTCGCCGAACGGAAGCGCCGTGACGGCGCTGCCGCCGCCGAAGGCCGAGAAGTCGACCGTGACGCCGGCGATCGTGTCGGCGTTGAGGTCGCCGAGAAGGCTGTTGTCCCAGACGACCGTGACCGTGTCGCCGATCTTGAAGGCGCCGCCGGTGCCGGTGGCGCCGCTGGCCGAGACGCTCCCGTCCGTGGCCACGGGCGCCGCGGTGTCCACCACCGCCTGGGTGTCGTCGCCGGTGGTGACCTCCTGATCGTCCTCGTCGGTGACCGTGACCGAGACGGCGGCCGTCGCCGTGTCGAGGCTGCCGGCGGTCAGGACGTAAGTTGCGGTCCAAACGCCGCTGCTGTTGGTGGCCACCACCGCCGCGCCGCCGCCGAAGGCCGAGAAGTCCACCGTGACGGTGGA
>NZ_MCRJ01000254.1 GCF_001720135.1 Methylobrevis pamukkalensis | reverse complement strand
GGTGCCGCCGAGCAGGCCGCGGCGGGTCAGTCTGGTGTCGATCATGGTTGCTGTCCCCTTCGTGTGTGTTGGCGCGCGGACGCGCATGGTCCGTCGGAGGGACGCCGCGTCCCGCCGGGGTTCTCGTGGTGCGTTCAGGAGAGCCGCGTTTGCCGCGGACGTGGTTGAAGGCCGCCGGCCGTCAGCCGGCGGATCCGTCTGCAGCCGCCTTGCGGCGGGTCCATTCGGCAAGCGATAGGGTCGGCAGGTCGAACTGGTCCTGGCTGCGGCTGTAGCCGTGGCCACCCAGCCGGCCGATCGCGTCCATCGCCTTCTGGTCGACGTATTTCGTCATCGGGTCGACCGCGTCGGCGCGAATGAACACGCCGAGCACCTCGCCGAGGATGATCTCGCGCGAGCGGCCGACCTCCAGCGTCATGTAGCGACGGCATTCCAGCGCCGCGGGCGCCTCGAGGATGCGCGGGCATTTCACGTGGGTGCCGGGCACCGCGGTCAGCCCCGCCTCGGCCAGTTCGTCCACCTCCGGCCCGAAGGGCACGGCGCAGATGTTCATGGCGTCCAGCAGCGCCTCGTCGACGATGTTGACCGTGAATTCCTCGGTCTCGCGGATGTTCTTCGCCGTGTCCTTGAACGACATGTCGGCGTGGTTCTCCACGCCGATGGCAAGGATCGCCGGATCGGCGGTCAGGCAGTTGAAGAAGCTGAACGGGGCGGCGTTGGCGCGGCCCTCCGTGTTCACCGTGGTGACGAAGGCGATCGGGCGCGGGATCACCGTGCCGATCAGCAGCTTGTAGCGGTCGCGGGCCGAGAGCGCACGGAAGTCGAAATGGGTGTGGGCGGTCATCGGGCCTGATCCCTGGTGCGATCTCGTGTGCGATCTTTCGCTCGCGGTCCGCTGCCGAGCGGCACGGCGGTCTGACGGGCGAGCAGCGGCGCGGCATAGTGGGCGAGCACGCCGGAAAGGTCTGCGGTGGGGGCGTCCTCGATCAGCGCGCGCTTTTCCACCGCGCCGATGTGATGGTCCATCAGCTTGATCGCCGCTTCGGCATCGCCGGAGCGCAGCGCCTCGATGATCTGCGAATGCTCGTTCACCGCGCAGTCGGAGGAATGCGGCCGGCCGTAGAGCGCGAGGATCAGCGAGCAGCGCGACACCACCTCGCCGAGGTAGCGCTCCAGCAGCCGGTTGCCGGACATCTCGCCGAGCGACATGTGGAACTCGCCGGCAAGGCGGATCGAGACCCGCTCGTCGCCGTGGCGGCGCGCCGCCTCCTCCTCGCGGACATGGCCCTCCAGCGCCGCGCCGAAGGCCGGCT
>NZ_MCRJ01000253.1 GCF_001720135.1 Methylobrevis pamukkalensis | reverse complement strand
GTTCATTGAGGTGAGTTCATGGCGCGCAAAGCATCCCCGATCGGTCCGCATGTTCTGGCGCTGATCGAGGATGCGCGCGTCGACCTCGCCCGAGCTGCCCTTGCCGTGCGCGAGGGCGACAACGAGCCGGAATTCATGCTGCCCGAGGACGTTCCGGACCTCGCCGACGACGAAGCGGTCGAGGCGTTTCGGCAAGCACTTGTCGAGACGCTGTCGGATTTCGACCGCGATGACCTGCGACCTGCGGAGCAGCGATCACGAAGGATCCGGGCCCTCGCCGAGAAAAAGGGCGTCACCTCGCTCACCACCATTGTCGAGCAACAACTCGATGTGACACGGTCGCAGGAGTTTCACCGGCAGCCAGATGAGCTCTGCAGAAGCATCTGGGCATATCTCCATGAACGCGAAACCTTCGAGGATGCGGAGAGCTTTCACTTCGCCCGACAGTTCCGCGACCACGGCAAGCTCTACGACGCCTTCGAGGTCGAACTGGAGAACCAGGTAGCCCTCGACGCGGCGGCCATCGACGAAAAGGCGCTGGCGTCCAAGATAAAGGGCATGCTCGAGCTGAAGCCCGAGATATCCTGCACGGTCAAGGCGCTCGATCTGCCTGCCACCGATACGCACCCTGCGTCCATCATGCTGATCGTCCGGCATGGTGGCCCGCTTTCGAGCGTCTACGATCACCGGCAAGACGGACGGCGGGGAACCATCTACTACCGCCCGCCGAACGAGGCGACGCTGATCTACACGCCCTCGATGCGGCAGATCGAGGTCTGCGCGGACAGCCCCGTGGTGCGCCAGACGGTCAGCGACTCCTTCGCCGAAGTTGCGCTCGGTCACGACATCTCCCAGAAGCCGCTGACTTGGAAGCGCTATAATCTCTCGCGCTTCCGCTCTTCGCTTCTCCTGCAGCCCCCTGAGATCGAAGGGTATGCGTTCGAGTTCGCGCGCGTCATCGAAGCCGAGATCCGGCTGGGAACCTGGCGCCGCAAGCTTCAGCTCAAGGTGACAGTCGACGATGACATCCAGGAGGTTGCCGACCGATATCTCGGGGCGCGGAACATCTTTCGGCGCGCCGAAGCGTTCAGCCGGATCACCATCGCGGTGGCCTACAACCTGATCGGCGACGACAAGCAGCGGACGCTCAATATCACGATTGCGGGCACGAAGAGCTGCAACCTGCAGAGCAAGCCCGATCCGGAGGAACGCAGCCTCGGCTTCGCGCTGCTCAAGGAATGGGGAATCCTGAGCGCGTTCAGGCAAATCGCGCATGATGACCTTCGCGCGATATTTCCCCAGCTTGTTCAACTCCACGATCGCATCGAGGACGAGGTCAGCGGAAG
>NZ_MCRJ01000252.1 GCF_001720135.1 Methylobrevis pamukkalensis | reverse complement strand
CCTCTCGCCTAGACGCAGCGTCCAACGACCAGCGACGGCCCATCCTTTGTCGTCCCCTCCCCCTGGAGGGGAGGGACAGGGAGAGGGGAAACCTTTCGGCAATCAGAAGCCTTCGAGAGTCTCCCATGACCATCCGTGCCAACTGGAACTACCCCACCCCCATCCGCTTCGGCGCCGGCCGCATCAGCGAGCTCGCCGATGCCTGCCGCGTCGCCGGCATCGAGCGCCCGCTGTTCGTCACCGACCCCGGCCTCGTCGACCTGCCGATGACGAAGGCCGCCGTCGCGCTGCTGAAGGAGGCCGGCCTCGGCGTCGAGGTGTTCTCCGACGTCAGGGGCAACCCGGTGGAGAGCAACGTCTACGCCGGCATCGAGGCCCTGAAGCTCGGCGACCATGACGGCGTCGTCGCGTTTGGCGGCGGCTCGGCGCTGGACGTCGGCAAGACCATCGCCTTCATGGCCGGCCAGACCCGGCCGATGTGGGACTTCGAGGACGTCGGCGACTGGTGGACCCGCGCCGACCCGACCGGCATTGCCCCGATCGTCGCGGTGCCGACCACCGCCGGCACCGGCTCGGAGGTCGGCCGCGCCACGGTGATCACCAACGAGGAAAGCCATACCAAGAAGGTGATCTTCCATCCGCTGATGATGCCGAAGGTGGTGATCGAGGATCCGGAACTCTGCGTCGGCCTGCCGGCGACGATCACCGCCTGGACCGGCATGGACGCGCTGGCCCACTGCATCGAGGCCTATTGCGCCCCCGGCTGGCATCCGCTCGCCGACGGCGTGGCGGTGGAAGGCGTGCGGCTGTGCAAGGAATTCCTGCCGCGCGCGGTGAAGACCGGCACCGACATCGAGGCGCGCGGGGCGATGCTGGCGGCAGCTTCCGCCGGCGCCACGGCCTTCCAGAAGGGCCTCGGCGGCATCCACGCCATGAGCCATCCGGTCGGCGCGCTCTATGACACCCACCACGGCCTCACCAACGCGGTGTTCATGCCCTACGTGCTGGTGTTCAACCGCGCCGCCATCGAGGAGAAGATCGCCCGGCTCGCCGGCTATCTCGGGCTGGAGCCGAGTTTCGACGCCTTCCTCGCCTGGATCCTCGACCTGCGCGCCGAGATCGGCATCTCGCCGACGCTCGCCGGCCTCAACGTCGACGCCTCGCGCCTCGACGAGATCGCGGCGATGGCGATCGTCGACCCGACCGCCGGCGGCAACCCGGTGGAACTCACCACCGACGCGGCCAAGGCGATCTTCCACATGGCGCTGGCCGGGGAGATGTGAGGGAAGGATCTTGATGGAGGCTTCTGGGTGGGGCTTCCCCTCAGCTGTTGCTTCGGAGTGGGGCTCCCCCCTCTCCCT
>NZ_MCRJ01000251.1 GCF_001720135.1 Methylobrevis pamukkalensis | reverse complement strand
TGTAGCTCTGGAAGACGAAGCCGAACAGATTGCGGCGCATGTCGGCCAGTTCGTTGGCCGAAAGGTCCGAGACCTCGCTGCCCTCGATCCGGTAGGAGCCGCCGGTCGGCCGGTCGAGGCAGCCGAGGATGTTCATCAGCGTCGACTTGCCCGACCCCGAGGCGCCGACGATGGCGACGAACTCGCCGGCCTCGATGGTGAGCGACACGCCCTTGAGCACGTCGACGGTGACGTCGCCGTTGGTGAAGCTCTTGGTGATGCCGTCAAGCGCGATCAGCGCGGTCATGGGGGTGGCTCCGGTCACGGCGTGTCTTGGTTGTCTCTGGACGGACCCTGCGTCCGGCCTCAGAACATCGGCGGCGGGCCGAAGCCGCGGGTGGCCGCGCGCGGCGTGTCGGACGACTGGCTGACCACCACCACCCGCTCGCCCTCGGCAAGGCCGCTGCGCACCTCGGCGGCAACCCGGCTGCGGACGCCGACCGTGACCTCGCGGGTCTGGGTCGTCCCGTCCGTTGCCGCGACGCGCACGCGCGCCGTGGTCATGTCGCCGCGGCGGGCGAGGTCGGAGAGGGCGGCGACCGGGACCAGCAGCACGTCCTTTGCCGCCGCCTCGACGAAGAACACCTGCGCGCTCATGCCGATCATCAGCGTGCCGTCCGGATTGGGGATGTCGAACAGCGCGTAGTAGAGCACCACGCCATTCTCGGTCTGCGGCGTCGGGCGGATCTGGCGCAGCGTGCCCTCGTAGCGCTCGGAGCCGGCGCCGATCAGGGTGAAATAGGCGGTCATGCCGGGCTTGAGCCGCGGCACGTCGGCCTCCGAGACTTCGGCTTCCACGGTCATCACCGACAGATCGGCGATGGTGAGCACGGTCGGGGCGGTCTGGACGGCGTTGAGGGTCTCGCCCTCGTTGGCCGCCCGGTCGACCACGGTGCCGGCCATCGGCGCGTAGATCCGCGTGTAGCGAGATCGACCCGGTCGCCGGCAAGCTGCGCCTCCTGCTTGCGGATCTGCGCCTCCAGCGCGGCAACGGCGGCCTGCGCCGTGGCGAGGTTGAAGTCGGCCTCCTCGCGCTCGGCCTGCGAGGCGCCGTTGACGCTGGTCAGCCGGCGCTGGCGCTCGGCCTGCACCGTGCGGAAGGCGACCTCGGCGGTCTTGCCGGCGTGCTGGGCCTTGAGATTGGCAAGCTCGGCCTCGGCGATCTCCACCTGCGTGGCGATCGAGGCGGGATCGATCTCGGCAAGGAGATCGCCGCTGGCAACCGCATCGCCGATGTCGACATGCAGCTTCTCGAGCTGGCCGGACACCTGGGCGCCGACCTCGACGTCGCGGATCGCCTGCAGCGTGCCGGCGGCGCTGACCGTCACCTCGATGGCGCCGCGCCGCACCGGTTCG
>NZ_MCRJ01000250.1 GCF_001720135.1 Methylobrevis pamukkalensis | reverse complement strand
CCGGCAGCAGCGAGGTGGACCGGCGCGGCCGGGCCCAGCCGAACGGCGACAAGGACGGCAAGGGCTCCTCGTCCGGCTCGGCGGCCGACAGCGCCGGCCGGGCCGGCGAGGGCAGCGGCGCCACCAGCTTGCCAAGTCCGAGGACGCCCCGCCGCAGGAGGCCGGCGACCCGGGCGTGTTCGAGACCGAACAGGCGACGCAACAGTGGCTGGCGGCGGTGCCGGACGACCCGCAGCGCTTCCTGCGCATGCGGATCGCCGCCGAGAACGCACGCCGCATCCAGGCCGGCGAGGCCGTGCCGCCGGGGGGGGCTGCCATGGTGATCCGTCTGCGCGTTCTGCTTTTCGCGCTGCTGCTTGCCGGCCCGGGCATCGCCCCGCTGCAGGCGCAGGACAAGCCACCGGTCCCCGAGACCGCCGAGGTGGAGGCGATCGTCGATCCGGACGTCGCCAGCCTGCGCGTCACGCTGGAGCCGGCCGGACCGGTGCATCCGCAGCAGATGATCCTCCTGCACGTGACCGGCCTCTACACGATCCCGATCACGCTCGAACGGCTCGGCGTGCCGGATTTCGAGGGTTTCCGCGCGGTGCGGCTCGGCAAGGACGACTGGTACGAGGCGGCGATGGACGACGGCCGCGCCGCCCGCGGCTTCACCCGCAAATATGCGATCTACGCCCAGCGCAGCGGGCCGCTCACGATCGGGTCCTTCGTCCATCACCTGACGACCGTGGATGCGAGCGGCCGGCGCCGTCCCGTCACCCTGTCGTCGCCGCCGGTGACGGTCGAGGTCGCGCCGGCGCCGGTCGGCGACGGGGTCTGGTGGCTGGCCGCCCGCAATCTCGAGATCACCGACGCCTGGAGCACCGAGCCGGAGAGCCTGCCGGTGGGCACCACGGTGCGGCGCACGGTGACCGTCCGCGCCGAGGGCGTGACGGCCGACCAGCTGCCGCCGATGCCGAAGGTGCGCGCCGACAAGCTGATCGTCGTCGCCGGCAGCCCGAAGCCGGAAACGACGGTGCGCTTCACCGTCCGCCCGGACACGACCAGCGAGCAGCATCGCCAGCGCATGCTGCGCCCCGCCCCGGGCAGCGGGGTGTCCGACCACGACGGTCCCGATGCGGTCGTCACCTGGCATTGGGACCTCCGGCCGATCAGCGGCGTGCCGGTGCCCCTGCCCCCCGTGGTCATCCCGTGGTTCGATACCGCGTCGGGCCGGATGCGGACCGCCGTGCTGCCCGGCCGGACCGTCGCGTTTGCCGACACCGGATCGACGCTGGAGGACCTGGAGCGCGACCTCGGCATCACCGAGGCGGCCGTCGGTGCAGCGGGATCCGACTGGGAACTGCGCGCGCCGCGGCGGCGATCCTTCTGGCCGCCTTCCTCGGCGCCGCACGGGACTGGC
>NZ_MCRJ01000249.1 GCF_001720135.1 Methylobrevis pamukkalensis | reverse complement strand
GAGAAGAAGGAGTATGCCGCTACGTCGCTGCCCCTCCCCTCACCGCTCCCCGATCGCAGGCGCCCCGCTGGCGGCCTTCATGAAGCTCTCTTCCCACCAGGAGAACACGATGTCGCGGAGCGCCGCACCCTCGTCGTCGCCGTAGACCTCGCGGCGCAGCGCCTCGAAGGCGGCCGCCTCGGAAGCATCCAGCGGGATCTCCAGCACGGTCTGCCCGAGCGGCACGTTGGCGAAGGCCGGCACGTAGGCGGGGTCGCGGACCAGCTCGCGGGTCGCCTTGATCTGCGGCTGGCGGAAATCCCTCGGCGTGCGCTGGCTCTTCAGGATCGGCGTCGCCGGCACGACGGCAAGGTCCGTATCCGTGGCCTCCAGCACCGTCAGCTTCACCGGCTTCAGGCCGAAGTTGGAGGTGCGCATGATGTCGGCGCCGCAGACGTTGGGGATCGCCAGCACGTCGACGAGGGCGAGCAGGTCGATGTGGTCGCCGGCCTTCGAGGCCTGGCGGGTGATCGAGGCGCTGCCCTCCGGCGTCACCTCGGTGCACATGAACAGGTTGAAGCTGTCGTGCACGTCGTCCGGGGTCAGGCCGTATTCGCGCTGCGCCTCGGCCTGGATGTCGTTGCAGTTGGTGTGGACGTCGAAGCCGTAGGCGCTCTCGTAGAGATAGGCGCTGCAGCGGGGAAACAGCACGTCGTTGCGCCCGTAGGTGTCCTCCATGATGTAGAGCAGCGCCCGCTCGCGCGGCGGCTGCGACCACAGGAAGGTCCCCTTCGAAGGGTTGAAGCCGTGCACCGTGCGGGTCCGGCCGCAGTGCATGAACTCCTTGTAGTCGTGGAGATTGAAAGCGTTGAAGTCGACGCACTGGGCGCCCTCGACCTGCTCGATCCGGAGGATCTGCCCGGCCAGAAGCTCGATCGCCTTGCCGGTGCCCGGCTGCATCGTCCACTCGAAGACGACCTTGCGCTCGCTCATGACCGCGCCTCCCCGAGGTGGCGGGCCGCCTGCTCGCGCAGCGCCCGGCGCACGAGCTCGATCCGGTCGCCGGCAACGCCCCGCGCTACCGTGCGGTCGAGAAGCTCGAGCTGCTGGTCGTTGAGTGTCAGGCGGATGATCCGCGCGCCGGCCGGCTGGTCCATGTCCCCTCCAAGGTCCCCGCACCGCCATCACGTATACCGGAATGCCGGCGCAGCGGACCATCAAGCTGTCTCGACCCGAAAATGCCGGTCGACAGCGCGGAGAGAAAGGCCAAAAAGCAGGCATGCACGCCGATAATTTGCGCAGATCGCATACTTGCGGGAACCAATCACGTATACAAGAATGCCGGTCACAGGGACGGTCCTGCCTTTGGTGAACCGTCTCCGAGATCAGGCAGAGACCCGTCCGACATGGCCAAACCCAACTCCCGCGCCGACGTCGCCTATCAGGCGTTGCGACAG
>NZ_MCRJ01000248.1 GCF_001720135.1 Methylobrevis pamukkalensis | reverse complement strand
GGCTTTGCCGTGGCGATGAACAACCTCAAGGTCTCCGCCTCCGAACAGGTGCTGGCGGTGATCGACCAGGCGCTGCTCGTCTGCGGCATCATGGGCTACAAGAACGGCACCCCGTTCAGCGTCGGCCGCCATCTGCGCGATGCCCATTCGGCCCGGCTGATGATCAGCAACGACCGCATTCTCGCCAACACGTCCAATCTCCTGCTCGTGCAGCGGCAGGACGCAGTCTTCTGAGGTAATCCCATGGACATGCAGGGCAATTTCCTCGACCAGTTGTTCGCGAGCGGGCTGCTGATCGAATCGGGCGTCGACGGTCTCTATGGCCGCAGCGGCGTGTTCGAGGACGTGGTGACGCGCTTCGACGCGCTGGTCACCCGCTACGGCGAGGACGACGGCGCCGAGGTGGTGCGGTTCCCGCCGGGCATGAGCCGGCCGAATTTCGAGAAGAGCGGCTATCTCAAGAGCTTCCCGCAGCTGGCCGGCACGGTGCACAGCTTCTGCGGCGACGACCACGGCCACAACCGGATCATCGAGTGCCTTGCGGCCGGCGAGGACTGGACCGACGACCAGAAGGCGACCGACATCGTCCTGACGCCGGCCGCCTGCTACCCGCTCTATCCGGTGATCGCGAAACGCGGCCCGCTGCCCGAGGACGGCCGGCTGTTCGACCTGCAGTCCTACTGCTTCCGCCACGAGCCCTCCAAGGAGCCGACCCGGATGCAGCTGTTCCGGATGCGCGAATACGTGCGCGCCGGACGCCCGAACAGGTGGTCGATTTTCGCGAGCGCTGGCTGACCCGCGGCCAGGAACTCGTCGCCGCCCTCGGCCTGCCGCTGACGGTGGATGTGGCCAACGACCCCTTCTTCGGCCGCGCCGGCCGGATGATGAAGGTCAACCAGCGCGATCAGGGCCTGAAGTTCGAGCTGCTGGTGCCGGTCAACAGCGAAGAGAACCCGACCGCCTGCCTGAGCTTCAACTACCATCAGGACCACTTCGGCAAGACCTGGGGCATCGTCACCCGCGAGGGCGAGACCGCCCACACCGCCTGCGTCGCTTCGGCCTCGAGCGCGTCGCGCTCGCCCTGTTCCGCCACCACGGCGTGGACGTGAAGGCCTGGCCGGAGCCGGTGCGCAAGGTGCTCTGGGGGTGAGGGAAATCGCTCGTGGGGCGAGACCGGGGCGCCCGGCCTCGTCCTTCGAGACGGCCCTGCGGGCCTCCTCAGGATGAGGCCTTCATGAGGGTGAGACCACGGCAACGATGAAGCCTTCACCTTCGTGAGGGAAAGACTCGTGAGGTGAGGCCTTCCTGAGACCGGCGTCCCGATCTCCGCGCTGCCCTTTTCCCTCATCCTGAGGAGGCCCGAAGGGCCGTCTCGAAGGACGAGGGAAAAGCCGCCGCACACCACCATCCCGCTCCGCACATCCGCCGTCCTTCACGGGACAACCTCAGGGAAACGACGACCAT
>NZ_MCRJ01000247.1 GCF_001720135.1 Methylobrevis pamukkalensis | reverse complement strand
GTGCGCCCTTCGGTGTCGGCCCAGCGCCTGAGTGAAGCCCAGATGGACCGGCTCCTGGAGTTCGTCGAGGCGCATCTGGAAGACGATCTCTCCGTCGAGGACCTCGCAAAAGCCCTGGATCTGAGCCGGTTCCACTTTTCGAGGATCTTCAGGACGACGACGTCCCAGTCCCCCTATCAGTTCCTTCTGGAACGGAGGATCAGGCGGTCCACGGATCTGCTGCGCTCGTCGACCCTCTCCATCGCAGAGATTGCAACGAAATGCGGGTTCCGCAGCGTGCCGCAGTTCGAGGAAGCCTTTCGGCGCGGCATCGGTGTCCGACCCATCCGATACCGGGCCGATCTGGAATAGGGTGTGAGTACTTGAACGATCGCGAGGGAATGACGGATACAGGTGGCGTGACGTGGTTCAGGCGGCGGTGCTCACTGTCTGAGGACTAGACGCTGCCCGCAGCGTTTCGGGCAACGGCTCCGTCCACGGCGGCCTCCACGAAATCGGCGAATGCGCGCGCCTTGGCGCTTGCCAGCCGTCCCGTCGGAAACACCGCCCACAGGTCGACGGGGGGAAGCTCCCAGTCGTCGAGCACGCGAACGACAGCGCCGCACGCCAGTTCGGGGGCGAACATCCAGTCCGAGTTGACGGTCAGTCCCATGTCGGCAAGCACGGCGGCACGGATGCCCTCCGCCGCACTGACGCGGATGCGGCCGCGGATCGCGACCGAGGCTTCGGTGCCGTCCTTGCGGAACATCCAGCCGCTTTCAAGCTGGCTGTAGACGATGGCCTCGTGCGCCGCGAGGTCTGCCGGCACGGACGGGGTTCCGGCGCGGCCGAGATAGGCGGGGGTTGCGATGACGGATCGCCGCCCCCGCGCAAGCCGCCGTGCCACCGCCGTGGAATCCGCCAGCTGGCCCATCCGGAGCGACACATCAATGCCTTCGGACACGAGGTCGATGACACGGTCGTCGAGGACGATGTCGATCTCCAGGCCCGGATGCCGGGCAAGGAATTCCGGCAGCCGCGGCACGACCAGCAGCCGTGCAAAGGTGGTGGCCGCCGAGACGCGCAGCCGACCTGTCAGGCCGGCTCCCGCGCCCCGCGCCTCCAGTTCCGCCTCGTCGGCCCCCTCGATCACCGTCCGTGCGCGCTCGTAGAAGCGCAGCCCTGCGTCCGTCGGGGCGAGGCCATGGGTCGATCGGACCAGCAGCCGCACCTGAAGCCTGTCCTCCAACTGCGCGATCGTTTTCGAGATCGCCGGCTGTCCGACGCCGATGTGCCGGGCCGCGGCCGAGAACGATCCTGTCTCCACCACCCGCACGAAGGCGGCCATCGCCTGCAGCCTGTCCATGGTGCCTATTCTCCGGAAGAATAAGCACTATCGCTTCAAGGCTTCTGCCGCAAGTTGGCAGGAATGGTCACAACTCTCTCCATCGACAACAGACCGTTCGATGGAGACAGGGATGATCGAAGTTCACGCATTCGCCACGCCCAACAGCGTCAAGGTCCCGATTGCGCTGGAAGAGATGGGCCTGGCCTACGACCTGAAGCCGGTCAACGTCCGCAAGGGGGAGCAG
>NZ_MCRJ01000246.1 GCF_001720135.1 Methylobrevis pamukkalensis | reverse complement strand
CTCGCCGCGCTGGAGGGCCACGGGCCCCACCGCCTCGTCTGCGAGGGACTGGCAACGCTCTGCGACGTCTTCCTCGACGGCCAGCCGCTCGGCAGCAGCCGGACGATGTTCGAGCCCCATGGCGTCGACGTCACCCTCACCGGCCGTCACGCGCTGGCGCTCGCCTTTCGCGCGCAGCGGCCGGAGTTGCAGAAGAAGGGTCCGCGCGCTCGCTGGCGGCCGCAGATGATCCGCGAGCAGGGCCTGCGCCTGCTGCGCACCACACTGCTCGGCTACATGCCCGGCTGGTGTCCCTCGGTCGAGGCGGTCGGCCCGTTCCGGCCGATCCGGCTGGAGCCGGCCTCCGGCCTGACGGTCGCCGCCGAACGCCTCACAACCGACCACGACGGCCGCCACGGCACCCTCGCGTCGTGCTCCATGTCGAGAACGCCGCCGGACCGGTGCAGCTTCGCTGCGCCGGCCGCAGCACCGTGCTGAGCAGCGACGACGGCCGCACGTTCACCGGTCGGCTCGAGGGTCTCGACGTCGCACCCTGGTGGCCGGCGACCCATGGCGATCAGCCGCTCTACCCGGTCACGGCGGAGGCCGGGGACATAACGATCGATCTCGCCCGCACCGGCTTTCGCCGCATTGCGGTCGACCGCGGGCCGGACGGGCGCGGCTTCGGCCTCGTGGTCAACGGCGTGCCGGTGTTCTGCCGCGGCGCCTGCTGGACCAATGCCGACATCGTTCGCCTGCCCGGAACGCGCGACGACTACGCGCCGCTGCTGCGCATGGCTGCCGCCGCGGGCATGAACATGATCCGCGTCGGCGGCACGATGCTGTATGAAAGCCCCGCCTTCTTCGCGCTCTGCGACGAACTCGGCTGATGGTCTGGCAGGAGTTCGCCTTCGCCAACTTCGACTATCCGGTGAAGGACGAGAATTTCGTCGCCGAGGTGCGGCGCGAGGCGGCCGCCGTCCTTGGCTCATGCGCCGGGTCGCCGTCGCTCGCCGTGCTCTGCGGTGGCAGCGAGGCGATGCAGCAGGGGGCGATGATGGGTCTGCCGGAGGCCGCCTGGCGCAGCCCGCTGTTCACGGAGATTCTCGCCGCCGAGGCCGGCCGCTGCGGCCCGACGTGGCTTACGTGGAGAATTCGCCGTCCGGCGGGGCGCTGCCGTTCCTGCCGGGGGAGGGGGTCGGCCACTATTACGGCGTCGGCGCCTATTGCCGTCCGCTGGAGGATGCCCGCCGCGCCGGCGTACGGTTCGCGGCCGAATGCCTCGCCTTTGCCAACGTGCCGGACGAGATCGCGCTGAAGGCGTCGCTCGACGTGCCGGCCGTGCATCACCCGGCGTGGAAGGCCGGCGTGCCGCGCGATCTCGGCGTCTCCTGGGACTTCGAGGATGTCCGCGATCATTATCTTGCGCTGCTCTACGGCGTCGATCCCGCCCGCCTGCGCCGGGAGGATCCGGCCCGCTATCTCGATCTGTCACGGGCAACCAGCGCCGAGGTGATGACCGAGACCTTTGCCGAATGGCGGCGGGCCGGCTCCCCCTGCCGCGGCGCCATGGTCTGGACGCTGTCGGATCTGGCGCCCGGCGCCGGCTG
>NZ_MCRJ01000245.1 GCF_001720135.1 Methylobrevis pamukkalensis | reverse complement strand
TCGACGCCTCGTGCTTGAGCTTGTCGGCCATCTCGCGCAGCGCATGCTGGGCCTGCGCCACCGCCATGCCGTAGCCCGGCACGATGATCACCTTGGAGGCGTTCTTCATGATGAAGGCCGCGTCCTCGGCCGAGCCCTGCTTCACCGGCCGGGTTTCCACCGCGCCGCCGCCGGGGCCGGCGGTCTCGCCGCCGAAGCCGCCGAGGATCACCGAGATGAACGACCGGTTCATGCCCTTGCACATGATGTAGCTGAGGATCGCGCCCGACGAGCCGACCAGCGCGCCGGTGATGATCAGCGCCGTGTTGCCCAGGGTGAAGCCGATGCCCGCCGCCGCCCAGCCCGAGTAGCTGTTCAGCATCGACACGACGACCGGCATGTCCGCGCCGCCGATCGGGATGATGATCATCACGCCCAGCACCAGCGAGGCCACCACGATCAGCCAGAACACCGCATGGCTCTCGGTGTTGACCAGCACCGCGATCAGCACCACCAGCAGCAGCGCGAGGCCCGCGTTGATCACGTGCCGCCCCGGCAGCATGATCGGCTTGCCGCTCATCCGCCCGTCGAGCTTGAGGAAGGCGATCACCGAGCCGGTGAAGGTGATCGCGCCGATCGCCACGCCGAGGCTCATCTCGACCAGCGCCTGGGCGTGGATCGCCCCGACCTCGCCGATGCCCAGCGCCGAGGGCGCATAGAGCGCGCCGGCCGCCACCATCACCGCCGCAAGGCCGACGAGCGAGTGGAACGCCGCCACCAGCTGCGGCATCGCCGTCATCGGGATCTTCCTGGCGATCACCGCGCCGGCGCCGCCGCCGATCGCCAGCGCCAGCACGATCAGACCGATCGAGCCGAACGACAGGTGCACCCCGGCCAGGGTCGTGAGGATCGCGATCCCCATGCCGATCATGCCGTAGAGATTGCCCTGGCGCGACGTCACCGGGCTCGAGAGACCACGCAGTGCCATGATGAACAGCACCGCAGAGACGAGGTAGAGGCTCGCCATCACATTCGCGGACATCGCCTCACCCCTTCTTCTTGTACATGGCCAGCATCCGGCTCGTCACCAGGAAGCCGCCGAAGATGTTCACCGCCGCCAGCACCACCCCGACGAAGCCGAAGCCCCGCGCCATGATCGCCCCGTCCGACGACGCCAGATCGACGCCCACCGACAGCAGCGCGCCGACGATGATCACCGACGAGATCGCGTTGGTCACCGACATCAGCGGCGTGTGCAGCGCGGGCGTCACCGACCACACCACGTAGTAGCCGACGAAGATCGCCAGCACGAAGATCGACAGCCGGAACACGAACGGGTCGATCGCCCCGCCCGACAGCGCATGCGCCGCCGCGCCGAGCCCGTCGGCGAACGCGCCGTCATGCCCGGCCGTGATCTGGTCTGCATAGCCGGCGGCGGTGCGCGCCGCCTCCGCCGCCGCATCGGCGGCTTCCCGCGCCGCCTCCGCCGCAGCCCGGGCGCGCTCCAGCGCTTCCTCCGGTGATAGTGTCGCCATGGTCGTTGTCCCCTTGGAATGTCAGGCGCCGGTGCCGGGCACCGCGCGAGGTTCGGTTGGCCTCATGGATGATGGAAGGCGGGCGTGGGTGTGGGTCGGGCGGGTCGTCGAAGGAGTGCGGGCATGCCTGCATCTGCC
>NZ_MCRJ01000244.1 GCF_001720135.1 Methylobrevis pamukkalensis | reverse complement strand
CACCAGCGCCTGCTGCAGGCGCGAGACCATGGCGCGGAGATCGTCCCACGACCAGCGGCTCTCGGCCTTGTCCTCGCCGCGAAACACCAGCGCGTCGGCGGAGCCGCGCGTCCGCAGGAGATTCTCGGCGAAGTTCAGCTCGGCATCGGGAAAGAAGCGGGTGCCGCGCATCGTGCCGTTGCTGGTCAGCGCGCGCACGCCGCGCGTGCCGACGACGCCGCAATGGTCCCAGACCGTTTCCCAGAAGGCCGCCGGCTTCTCGATCGACCACGCATGCAGGTCGGCGGAATCGGCCAGCGGCCGCCCGGCCCTCGTTTCGCAGGTGATCCGGAAGCGGGTCATTCCGGAGGCCGCGACCTGTTCGGCCGACGGGGTCCAGAGCGGGATTTCGGTCATCGACTCCTCCTGTTGCGGCGCGAGAATATCACCTCGCTCGCCGGAGGAAATGCCGGATGCATGTCGATCGGAAGGAATGCGGCAGTTGGGCGGTTGCGGAGAATGTGGGCCCGCCACAAGGGGTGCGGCTTGAGTGGATCCTGCCGGATGGGAACGACGCAGGCGGAGCGCGTTGCCCTCTGTTCAGGGAGCATGCATGGGCTCGCGGCAGAGCGGCAACTGAGAGGCGGCAGACAAGGAGGCGCTGGCGTCGTCGCAACCTCTCTCCCGTCTTCGCCGGGCCTGACCCGGCGACCCAATCGCCGTGCGTCACCCCCGAATAGTGCGATCACGAGACACGCTGCATCAGATCGGGAGATCGCTGCTCGCGGATATGCCATCGGGTTGCCGGGTCAACCCCGGCAAAGACGGTGGAAGGGCCGAAGTCCAAATGTCAGCGCCCTAGTCCGAGCCGGACCGCAAGGGCCAACGGATTGACCTCCGGCCCATGCCCTCACCCGGCCACCCGGCCTCACTCCTCGCGGAAGGCCCGTTCGATCTGGTCCTCGAGCGGTTTGACCAGATAGGACAGGATCGTGCGCGAGTTGGTCTGGATGAAGGCTTCGGCCGGCATGCCGGGCACGATGCGCAGGTCGCCGAGCCGCGCGATCTCCTCGGGCGTGATCTGGATCCGCACCGTGTAGTAGCTGACCCCGGTCTGCTGGTCCTGGGTCAGGTCGGGCGAGATGTCCTCGACGGTGCCGGCGAGTTCCGGCGTGACCTGCTGGTTGAAGGCGGACAGGCGCATCACCGCATGCTGGCCGGCCGCGACCTGGTCGATGTCCTGCGGCGCGATCCGCGCCTCGACCCGAAGGTCGTCGGCGACCGGCACGATCAGCATCATCGTCTCGCCCGCCTGGATCACGCCGCCGATGGTGTGGACCGCCAGCTGGTGGATCACGCCGGTCTGCGGCGCGCGGATGTCGATCCGCACCAGCTGGTCCTCGGCGGCGGCCTTGCGCTCGATGTATTCGCCGATCTCGGCGTCGATGGTGCGCAGTTCCTGCGCCACCTCGGTGCGCATGTCCTGGTCGATCTGCAGGATCTGCAGGCGCGTTTCCGACACCTTGCCCTCGACCTGCGCCTGGGCGGCGACGAGCTGGCCCTTCTCGCCGGTCAGCCGCGCGGCATCACGCTCGGAGGCGGTGATGCGCTGCAGCGAGACGAGCTTCTTTTCCCACAGGGTGCGCAGGCCTTCCAGCTCCACGCCGATCAGCCGCACTTCCT
>NZ_MCRJ01000243.1 GCF_001720135.1 Methylobrevis pamukkalensis | reverse complement strand
GTGCGCACCGGCCAGGCCCAGGGCGAGAACATCACGCTCGGCGAGTTCAAGACCGAAGTCTGCGGCGGCGTCCTTGCCTATTTCGACTGCGAGTCGAAGATCTACATCGACTCGCGGGTGCTCGCGAGCTTTGCCGACGCCGACAACACCGTGCCGCTCGACGAGGACGGCGAACTCGAGCCGTCGCAGAGCTTCCAGCTCGGAACCACCAGCCAGATCGTCCAGGTCCGCACCTTCCTGCCGTGGAGCCGCATGGTGCCGCTGCTGCCGGTGTCCGGCACCAAGACCTCCGGCGGCGACATGCTGCTGAGCGCGACCTCGATCTTCCGCAACGAACCCTTCCCGAACTGAGCCGGACCATGTTCATGCGCAGCCGTCCTTCCGCATCCCAGACCCTCGCGCGCCGGATCGCGGGCGGGGTCATGCGCACGCTCGGCCGGTTCCGGGTCGCGACCTGCGGCGTCGCGGCGGTCGAATTCGCGCTGATCCTGCCGTTCATCATGATGATGTTCCTCGGCACCTCCGAGATCGGCGAAGCGCTGCGCGTCGCCCGACGCATCGAGCGCATCTCCTTCACCGTCGCGACCTGATCAGCCAGTCCTCGACGATGACCACGGCCCAGATGAACGGCATCTTCGCCGCCGCCAACGCCCAGATCGCGCCCTATGGCACCGGTGACCTGAAGATCGTCGTCAGCGTGGTCAACGACAAGAACAAGATCGTCTGGTCGCAGGCCAATGCCAACGCCTCGGCCCGCTCGGCCGGCGCCAACGGCCCGATCGCCATCGCCAGCGGCGTCATTCCCACCGGCACGCAGCTGATCGTCGTCGAGGTGCAATACCGATACGAGTGGCTGGTCGCGACCGGCTGGCCCGGCTTCGGCGGCGACCACGGCTACGACTTCGACCGCGTGTTCACCGAACGCCCGCGCCTTGGCGACACCATCACATTCTCGAGCTGACGCAGGCACCTTCGCGAACTGACGCCGGTTCCGGCCTGACCCGGGCCGGATCCTGCCGGACCTAGCCCGGCATCCCGCGCGCGCCCAGAAAATGCACGGCCTGCGAACCGGCCTCATAGGCAAATTCCCGGGCAGGACGCATCGGCGCGTCGCGCACGGGGTCACCGGCAACGGCATCTCCTCCGCCGCGATCCGGCCCGAGACCAGCCCGGCGAGCAGCCGGCCGAACACCGTGCCCGGCGCAATCCCGCGGCCGTTGTAGCCGCTGACACACACCACGCCCTCGTCGAGGAGATGGAAGCGCGGCACGTTGTCGGTCGTCATGCCGATCCAGCCATACCAGCCGCTCTCGAAGGCCGTGCCGGCAAGCTGCGGGAACAGGCCGGCCATCGCCCGCTCGGCCCAGCCGCGATGCACCGCCGTGCCGGTGCCGCGCAGGGCGCCGACGCTGCCGAACACCAGCCGGCCGGCCCGGTCGAGCCGGAACGAGGTCAGCACCTCGCGCGTGTCCCAGGCCCCCTCCAGTCCCGGCAGGATCGTGCGCCGCAGGTTGTCGCCGAGCGGCGCGGTGGCGAAGTGAAATAGGGCAGCCGCACCAGTTCGCGCCGGATCTCGCCCCAGGCGCGGTGGTGAAGGCGTTGGTGGCGACGATCACCCGGCCGCGCTGACCGAGCCGCCGGCCGTCGCCAGCCGCCAGTCCG
>NZ_MCRJ01000242.1 GCF_001720135.1 Methylobrevis pamukkalensis | reverse complement strand
GGTACAAGCCCGGCGAAGACGTAACGGGAGCTGAAGTTCCCAGCGGGCGGCAATCCTCGCCGAACCAAAGGCAGACTTCGCCCTCAGCCGTTGCGGAAGGCGTAGCCGTAGCCGTTGATGGCCGGCACGCCGCCGAGATGGGCGTAGAGCACCTTCGAGCCCTCCGGGAAATAGCCGGTCTTCACGAGGTCGATCATGCCCTGCATGGATTTTCCCTCGTAGACCGGATCGGTCATCATCCCCTCCAGCCGGGCGCAGAGGCGGATCGCGTCCTTGGTCTCCTCGGACGGCACGCCGTAGACCGGATAGGCATAGTCCTCGACCAGCACCACGTCGTCGGCGGTGATCTCCTGGCCAAGCTCGACGAGGGCGGCGGTGCGCTGCGCGATCTCCAGCACCTGCGCCCTGGTCTGCGCCGGGGTGAAGGAGGCGTCGATGCCGATCACCCGGCGCGCCCGGCCGTCGGCGGCAAAGCCGACCAGCATGCCGGCATGGGTGGAGCCGGTGACGGTGCAGACGACGATGTAGTCGAAGGCGAAGCCGAGCTCGGCCTCCTGCGCGCGCACCTCCTCGGCAAAGCGACGTAGCCGAGGCCGCCGTACTTGTGCACCGAGGCGCCGGCCGGGATCGGATAGGGCTTGCCGCCCTTCGCCTCGACGTCGGCGATGGCGTCTTCCCAGCTCTTGCGGATGCCGATGTCGAAGCCCTCGTCGACCATCTGCACGTCGGCGCCCATGATCCGGCTCAGCATGATGTTGCGACCCGGTCGTACACCGCGTCCTCGTGCGGCACCCAGCTTTCCTGCACCAGCCGGCAGTTGAAGCCGATCTTCGCGGCGGTGGCGGCGACCATGCGGGTGTGGTTCGACTGCACGCCGCCGATCGAGACCAGCGTGTCGGCGCCCGACGCGATCGCGTCCGGCACGATGTATTCGAGCTTGCGCAGCTTGTTGCCGCCGAAGGCGAGACCGGAATTGCAGTCCTCGCGCTTGGCATAGAGCTCGACCTTGCCACCGAGATGCTCGGTGAGCCGCGACAGCTTCTCGATATGGGTCGGGCCGAAGGTCAGCGGGTAGCGGGGGAATTTCTGGAGGTTCATCAGGCAGGCTCCGGGGCGGGATCGGGCGCCGACAGGCCGTACGAGGAGGCGCCGGCGTCGTCGGCCACGGCCAAGATCTAGCGCAGGTCGCGTGAAAGGTGCTTCCGAAGTTGGCGGAAGGGGGCCCGCGTTGCGTAGCTGAAGCAAGCCGATATGATGCATCTTCGAAATCTGGCCCGAAAGATCGAACAATCTCTCATGGACGAAAAACTCGACCGGATCGACGTCCGGCTGCTGCGCCTGCTGCAGGCGGATGGCCGGATGGCCAATGCCGATCTGGCGCGGCAGACCAACATCAGCCCCGCCACCTGCCATCGCCGCGTCGAGCGGCTGTTCGCCGAGGGCTATGTGCGCGGGGTGCGGGCGCGGATCGCCCCGGCCCCGGTCGACCGTGGCACGATGGTGATCGTCGGCGTCGTGCTCGACCGCTCGACGCCGGAAAGCTTTGCCACCTTCGAGGCGGCGGTGAGGGAGTTGCCGTTCATCCTCGACTGCCATCTGGTGGCCGGCGACTTCGACTATTTCCTCAAGATCCGCGTGCGCGACATTTCCGACTTCAACGGCCTGCACGGCAGCCGGCTGATCGGCC
>NZ_MCRJ01000241.1 GCF_001720135.1 Methylobrevis pamukkalensis | reverse complement strand
GCATCCCAGGTCTGGCGATGGAAATTCCATCCAGATCAATGGCAGTGCCGCGCGGAGAGGCAGTGGTGCCGGGTCAGCCCGGAAGGACGGTGAGAGGCTGTACGTGAGGCGGGCACCGTTCGAGCGGATGGGCAAAGACCTCCACGCAATCCCCGCTGGCATTCCCTCCTCCGGGAGCATGTCGGCCGGTTCCCCCGCCTGCGGCCTCACCCCTCGCCGCCCCGCGCCGCCTCGGCCATCAGGTTGTAGCGGTAGGGCGCGAAGGCGCCCTGGTCGGGATGGGCGCGGAACCAGGCTTCCAGATGCGGCATCAGCCTGTCGACCATCTCCTGCGCCCGCTGTTCGGCAGGCGTCGCCGGCTGCGACAGGCGGTCGGCGATCTCGGCCATCACCGCGTCGCGGTCGATCCGCGTGACCCGGCCGCCGTCCACCAGCTTCTCGCCGGACACGAACACGGTCCTCACCGCGCCCTTGCGGCTGCGCAGCAGCAGCGCATCGACCAGCGGCGTGCGCGGCTCGACGAAGGGCCGGGCGATCTCGGTCCAGTCCATCAGCACCACGTCGGCGGCGAGCCCCGGATCGAGCCGGCCGATCCGTCCCGAGAAGCCGGTGGAGGCCGCGCCATGCTCGGTCGCCATCTGCAGCACCTGCGCCGGTGACGGCCGCGGATTGAACATCCCCGCCTGCCGGTGCAGCGACCAGACGAGGCGCATCTCGGTCCACATGTCGCGGTCGTCGTCGATGTTGGACTGGTCGATGCCGAGCGCCACCGGAATGCCGCGCGCCTGCATCTCCGTCACCGGCGCGATGCCGCTCGCCAGCCGCAGGCCGGAGCTGGCGTTGTGGCAGACCTGGCAGCGGTGCTCGGCGAGGAGGTCGAGATCGTCCGGCGTCGTCCAGATGCCGTGGCCGAGGGTGACGTCGGGCCCGAGGCAGCCGAGATGGTGGAGATGGCCGATCGCCGTGCGGCCGGTGTGCTTCCTCGCGAAGGCCGCCTGCCGCTCGGTCTCGACCAGATGCATGTGCACCTTGGCGCCGGTGCGCTTCGCCGTGTCGAAGATGGTGGTGAGGGCGTGGTCGGAGCACCAGTGGAGATTGGCCGGGGCGAGCTGCACCGACACCCGGTCGGCGTCCCTGTCCTGCCAGCGGGAAAGCGCCGCCTCGAAGAAGGCCATGTGCCGCTCGACCGGCGCAAGGGCGGCCTTCAGCTGCGCGCCGAAATGGCCGGCGACATCCTCCGGCAGCGCGCCAGAAACCGGTCGTCGGCCTCGTAGGTCAGCTGGTTGCGGTCGCGGATCATGAAGGACCACGACACCCGCATGCCGATCTCGCGGTAGGCCTCGACCACGTCGTCGACCGTGCGGTCCCAGTTTTCCTCCGGTCCGGACAGGCCGCCCTGGATATGCTGCACGGTGGTGGTGCCGCTCTCCAGCATCTCGATCGCCGAATAGAGCGTGTCGAGCCGGGGGCGACCTGGCGCATGCCGCGAAACTGCGGCAGCCACAGTTCCAGCGGCGCGAAGGGCACGCCCATCATCAGCGGCGTCAGGCCGAAATGATGGTGCGCGTGACGAGGCCCGGCACGGCGACGAGGCTGTCGCCGCCCTCGACGGGAAGGTCGGGATGGCGGGCGTGGAGATCGGCGGCAAGGCCGATCTCGGCGATCTGTCCGTCCCGGACGCGGATCGCGCCGCCCTCGACGATCTCC
>NZ_MCRJ01000240.1 GCF_001720135.1 Methylobrevis pamukkalensis | reverse complement strand
CCTCGGCACCCTGCCGGGCCTGTCGGCCGGCGCGGGCGCGGGCGGCAGCGGCGTGTTCTCCGGTCCGCTCGACCTGTCGGCGATCGCCCGTGGCGAGCCCGGCACCTACGGGGTGGCCGGCGTCGATGGCGGCATCGGCATGCCCGGCGGTGTCGGCGCGCCGACGGCCGGTCCCCCCGACGAAGGCCAGCAGGAGATGGCCGCCGTGATGGCCCCGCCGGACCCGCGCCAGGCCTACGACCAGGCCTACGGCTACATCCTGTCGGGCAACTACGACCTGGCCGAGACGAGCTTTCGCCAGTTCATCGCCGACCATCCGGACAATCCGCAGGCCGGCAGCGCGCATTTCTGGCTGGGCGAATCCTATTTTGCCCGCAAGCGCTGGCGCGAGGCCGCCAACGAGTTCCTCGACACCTACAAGACCTATCCGCAGAGCCCGAAGGCGCCGGAAAGCCTGCTGAAGCTCGGCCTGTCGCTGCATGGCCTCGGCGAGACCGACGCCGCCTGCGCCACCTATTCCGAGCTTGGCAAGAAATTCCCCGACGCGCCGGCCAATGTCCGCGCGCGGGTTGTCGCCGAACAGGCGAAGGCGCAGTGCTGAGGTGAGCCGGGCGCCCCGCGCCGACGCCCCTGACACTGCGTCCCCGATCGGGCCGGCCGAGGCCGACCGGCTGTTTTCCCCGTTTTCCGGCTTGTCGCGCATCGCCGTCGCCGTGTCCGGCGGAGCCGATTCCACCGGGCTGCTGCATCTGCTGTCCGGATGGTCTGCCCGCACGCCGGACGCCCCCGCACTGCAGGTGCTGACCGTCGACCACGGCCTGCGGCCCGCCGCCGCCGAAGAGGCCGCGCGGGTCGCCGAACTTGCCGCCGCCCTGTCGCTCCCTTGCGAGATCCTGCGCTGGCACACGCTGCCGCCGACCGGCGACATCCAGGCGGCCGCGCGGGCCGCGCGCTACCGCCTGCTTGCCGAGGCCACGCGCCGGGCCGGCATCGGCCACGTGCTGCTTGCCCATCACCGCGACGACGTCGCCGAAACCTTCCTGATCCGCCTTGCGCGCGGCAGCGGCCTGCGCGGCCTGTCCGCCATGCCGGCGCGGCGCGAGGTGGACGGCATCGTCTTCCACCGGCCGCTCCTTGCCGTTCCGCGCGCGCGGCTGGTGGCGACTCTCGATGCCGCCGGTCTCGGCTGGTCGGAAGACCCGTCCAACACCGATCCGCGCTATCTGCGCAGCCGGGTGCGCATGCTCATGCCGGCGCTTGCCGACCTCGGGATCGACGCCGCCCGCCTCTCGGACACCGCCGGGCGGCTCGGCCGCGCCGCCGCCCTCGTCGACCGCCTCGTCGGCGACCTGCGCGGCCAGTGCGTGGAAATCCACGCCGGCTATGCCTCGCTCGCCCTGCCGGCGCTCAACGTGGCCGATCCCGAACTCCGCCTGCGCCTCGTGTCCGACCTTCTCCGGGATCTTTGCGGCGCCGACTACGGCCCGCGCCTTGCCGCGCTGGAGGCGGCGTTGGCGGCGGTCACGGCCGCGGATGACGGGTCGGGCAGGGGCCCCGTCCGGCGCACGCTCGGCGGCATGGTGCTCGATCGTCGGGGCGGGATGCTGTGGCTCTACCGCGAGGCGGGACGGACGGGTCTGCCCGTTCTTGACGTCGCCGAAGACGGCGTCGTCCGCTGGGACGGCCGGCTCGACGTGCGGATCGAGGGGCTTGCCGGGCGGGCGCGGCCCGGCTGG
>NZ_MCRJ01000239.1 GCF_001720135.1 Methylobrevis pamukkalensis | reverse complement strand
CTGCGAGAATACCCACCGGTGGGCACCAACGCGCTCTCCGAGCTAGCAAATCCAAAAAATCAAAGGGTGCGGGCCAAGCACTTATTTCGGACTAAGAAAATGGATGAAGTTGCCGCGTGCGCCCTTTCGCTGGCCAATGATATTCGGAACTTCGTCAAAGCCGCCGAACAACGAGCGCAGCTTTCAAAGCCCTGAGAGTTTCAATTTTCACCGCATGAATGGAAGATTTGGACGAACGCCGATCAGCAAGCCAGTTAGTTGCCGCCTCGGCACGGCCGCATGCCGTGCCACCGCCTCCCCCCATCACCCCGCCGGATAGCGCGCCTTCAGCACCTCGTAGAGGGCGCGGATCACCTGGCTTCGCCGCCGATCGGCTGGCCGGGCTTTTCTGCCGGAACCCAGGCGAAGATGTCGGCGTGGAGCCAGCTCCTTGTCTTTTCCACGAAGCGGCCGAGGAACAGGGCGGCGGTGATGGAGCCGGCAAAGCCGCCGGGCGAGATGTGGTTGACGTCGGCGACCTTGGAGGCGAGCAGCTTGTCGTAGGGGGCCCAGAGCGGCAGGCGCCAGGAAGGATCGCCGACCCGGTCGCCGGCGGCGGCAAGATCAGCCGCCAGCGCGTCGTCGCGGGTGTAGACCGGCGGCAGGTCCGGGCCGAGGGCGACGCGTGCAGCGCCCGTGAGGGTGGCCATGTCGACGATCAGGTCGGTCTCCTCCTCGTCGGCGAGCGCCAGCGCGTCGGCGAGGATGAGGCGCCCCTCGGCGTCGGTGTTGCCGATCTCGACCGTCAGGCCCTTGCGGCTCGGGAAGACGTCGCCGGGGCGGAAGGCGTTGCCGGCAATCGAATTTTCCACCGTGGGCACGATCACGCGCAGCCGCAGGCGCAGGCCCGCTTCCATGACGAGACGGGCAAGGCCGAGCACGTTGGCAGCGCCCCCCATGTCCTTCTTCATCAGCAGCATGGAGCTGTCGGGCTTGATGTTGAGGCCGCCGGTGTCGAAGCAGACGCCCTTGCCCACCAGCGTCACCTTCGGCGCATCCGCGTCGCCCCAGGTGAAGTCGATCAGGCGCGGCGCGCGGGTGCTGGCCGCGCCCACGGCGTGCACCAGCGGAAAGTTTTCCGTCAGCAGATCGTCGCCGACGATCTCGCGCACGTCGGCGCCGTGAGCCTCGGCGAGGTCGCGCGCGGCGGCGGCCAGCTCGGCCGGGCCGAGGTCGTTGGCCGGAATGTTGACGAGGTCGCGGACCATGGCGACCGCGCCGGCCAGCGAGGCGATTTCGCGGGCATCCACCGTGGAGGGCATGACGAGGCGCGGCCGCTCGGCCTTCGGCTTGACGTAGCGCTCGAAGCGGTAGGCGCCGAGCGCAAAGCCGAGCACGCCGAGGGCAAGGTCCCCTTCGAAGGTGGCAAAGCGGTAGAGGCCGGCCGGAAGGCTTGCCGAGAGCTTGCCGGTGAGGAAGGGCGCGCGCGCCGGATCGCTTGCCTTGCCAAGGCCGAACACCACGGCGGAGAGCGCCCCCGCCTCGCCCGGCACGAGCAGCAGCGCGCCGGCCTCGGCCTTGAAGCCGTTGGCCTTCGCCCAGCCTTCGGCCACGGGGCCAAGGGCGGCCAGCGTCGCGGCCAGCCCGTCCTCGGCCACGGCGTGGATGGCAACGGCGGGCTCGGCGGTGTCGGTCGGGGCGAAATGGGGCAGCACGGGCGGGTCTCCGGCGATCGGCGGGGCGCCCGCCGGATTGCCGGCACGGCGTCCGGTGGCGGGATT
>NZ_MCRJ01000238.1 GCF_001720135.1 Methylobrevis pamukkalensis | reverse complement strand
CACCACATACAGCGACAGCGCGCAGGCGTTCGAGACGTTGAGGCTCTTGATCGGGCCGGGCATGTCGAGGCGGGCGAGGACGTCGCAGAGTTCGCGGCTGCGCTGGCGCAGGCCCTTGCCCTCGGCGCCGAGCACCAGCAGCACCGGCGCGCGCAGCTCCGCGGCGTCGAGCGCCGTCTCGCCCTCGCTGTCGAGGCCGACGATCTGGAAGCCGTCGTCGCGGGCCTCCTGCAGCGCGTCGCCGAGGTTGCGCACCTCGATGATCGGCATCAGGTCCAGCGCGCCGGAGGCGGACTTGGCGAGCACACCGGATTCGGCCGGGCTGTGCCGGGCCGTGGTCATCACCGCGTCGACCCCGAGCGCGCTCGCCGTGCGCAGGATCGCGCCGACATTGTGCGGATCGGTGATCTGGTCGAGCGCCAGCACGATTCGCGCGTTCGACAGGTCCTTGGTGCGCAGCGGCGACAGCGGCAGCACCTCGAGCGCGACGCCCTGGTGGACGGCGTCGGAGCCGAGCAGGCGGTCGAGCGCCGGCGGCGAGGTGTTCTCGGGGGTGAGCGGCAGGCCTTCCGGAAAGCGCTCGGCCAGCCGGGCCTCGGCGTTGCGCGTTGCCAGCAGCCGCAGCGCCTTGCGGCGCGGGTTCTTCAGCGCCAGCTCCACCGTGTGCAGGCCGTAGAGATACAGCACCTCGCCCGCCTCGCGCGTGCGCTTGGGACGCGGCCGGAACTGCTGCGGATGGGCCTGGCGGCCGGGGTGGCCGCGGACGGGACGGGGCTTTTCTGTGGTCATCGCGTCATATAGCGGCCCGGCGGGGCGGCTGCCAAGACGATCCGCACCACGAGGCGCGGTTTTGCGCGCGATGCGGCGGCGGCACTCCGAATTGGTGACATTCTGTCGACGCAGCGGGTTGACAGCCGGTCGACCCCTCGCCATAACCACGCCCGACCGGCGGGGTTCGCTTCGCCGGGTCAGCTCCGGGGCGCTTCGCCAACCCCGCGAGAGGTTGGGGGAATGTCCCGAGCGGCAAAGGGGGCGGACTGTAAATCCGCTGGCTACGCCTTCGTAGGTTCGAGTCCTACTTCCCCCACCATCTCTCTTTTCACGTCCTGTCGAACGAATGACCGGCCGGGCCCCGCGAGAGGGCAGGCAGCGCGCGAGCGCGTCGATTTTCGCCTCGAGAGGGCCGGCGACACGGCCTCGGGGGCTTCCATTTCCGCGATCATCTGCTAAATGCAGATCGACCGGATCCGGTGGCCGCATGGCGGCAGTCCGGACGGCGTCGGACGCCCCGGGGGCGCGACGCGGGTATAGCTCAATGGTAGAGCAGCAGCCTTCCAAGCTGAATACGCGGGTTCGATTCCCGCTACCCGCTCCAGCCCGCTCTTCACGAACCCGCGGATCCGCGTTCTCTGCCTCCGGCAGAGGGGTTCGATTCCCGCGACCCGCTCCAGCCCTCCGATCGCCCCGCCCGGAGCGCCACTTGCCGCAACGCACCGCGGATCCCATCTGTAAGCCACCTCCAGAGTCGACCGCGTCGCCCGAGCGGAAGCGTCCGATTTCGGCAGACATGTCGCGAATCCGTCACATCATCGTCACGTTCCTCCCTGTCCGTCGCCCTCGGGCGGGTGGTGCCGGGCGTAAGGGCGCGGATGCGCGGCAGAATCACCCGCGGGGGACTTGAACCGGGGCGAGAAACCAACTATTCGACCCGCCGGCTGGTCCGGTTCGCCGGCAATCTGCGACACTTGTGAGAGAGACGAGACGATGGCCAAGG
>NZ_MCRJ01000237.1 GCF_001720135.1 Methylobrevis pamukkalensis | reverse complement strand
CCTCCGGATCGAAGGCATAGAGCGCGCGGATCTCCGGTTCGCGCGCCGCGACGTGGCGCGCGATCTCGTCGAAACAGTCGAGCGGGCTCAGCCTGCGCGCGGCAAAGGCGCGGCCGAGCTCGGCGGCGGTCATCTCGATCGGCGAGGTCATCGGCGGTGATCCGGGGCGGTGGTCCGGCGGCGGGAACGACGTGGGCCGAGCCTACATCATTTCGCCGAAAGCGCGACCGCGGGCTGCATCCGCGAGGCCTTGCGGGCGGGCAGGAAGCCGAAGACGAGGCCGGTGAACAGCGCCGAGCCGAAGGCGAGCACCACCGGCGTGAGGGTGAAGCGGGCGGTGATGCCGAACAGACCGGCCAGGTTGCCGAGCGCCACCCCGAGGGCAAGGCCGATCGCGCCGCCGATCAGCGACACGACCAGCGCCTCGACGATGAACTGCAGCAGCAGATCGCCGCTGCTGGCCCCCGTCGCCATCCGCACCCCGATCTCGCGGGTGCGTTCCGTGACGTTGACGAGCATGATGTTCATGACCCCGATGCCGCCGACCAGCAGCGAGATCGCGGCAATCGCGCCGAGCAGCAGGGTCAGAATCTCGGCGGTCTCGGAGATGGTGTCGAGCACCGACGACATGTTGGTGATCATCACGTCGTTGCGCCGGTGCCGTTCGGTCAGGAGTGCTTCGACCGCCACCTGCGTCGCGTCGATCACCGCGGTGTCTTCCACGAGGACCGAGATCGCCCGGACATAATCCTCGCCGAACAGGCGCAGGTTCGCGGTCGGCAGCGGCACCAGCACCACGTCGTCCTGGTCGCGCCCGCCCCCGGTCGCGCCCTTGGTCTCCATCACCCCGATCACCTGGAAGGGAATGCGGTCGATCAGGAGATGGCGGCCGACCGGATCGTCGCCGTCCGGAAACAGGGTCTTCGCCACGGTCCGGCCGAGCACCGCGACCGGCGCATAGTCGGCCTCGTCCGCGGCGGTGATGAAGGCGCCGCGTTCGACGTCCCAGGTTTTCGCCAGCGTGAAGTCGGCGGTGGTGCCCGTCACCGTCGTCTGGGTGTCGATGCTGCCGGCGACCACCGTCAGCGAGCTGGAATTCTCCGGCACCGAGGCGGCGATGTTCGGCAGGTCGAGGATCGCCCGCGCATCGTCGGCCGTCAGGCTGGCGTTGACCGTCGTGCCGCTGCGCAGGTTGGTGAGGCTCGGCCGCACCAGCAGCAGGTTGGAGCCCATCGAGCTGATCCGCGCCAGCACCTGTTCCTGGGTTCCCGCCCCGATCGACAGCATGGCCACCACCGATCCGACGCCGATGGCGATGCCGAGCAGGGTGAGCAGGGTGCGGAACAGGTTGGCGCGCAGGGAGCGCAGGGCGGTGACGACGGTCTGGCCGACATTGGGCAGCAGCCGTCCGCCGCGGCGTTCGGAAAGCGCCCCGGCGAGCGTGGCCGGGGCGGCGACGGCCGGCCGCTTGCGGGTGTCGGCGACGATCCGCCCGTCACGGATCTCGATCACCCGGTCGGCCTCCTCGGCCACCTCGCGGGCGTGGGTGATGACGATGATCGTGTGGCCGTTGCGGTTCATCCCGCGCAGCAGCGCCATCACCTCCTCGCCGCTGCGGCTGTCGAGCGCGCCGGTCGGCTCGTCGGCCAGCACCACCTTGCCGCCGTTCATCAGCGCCCTTGCGATCGACACCCGCTGCTGCTGGCCGCCGGACAGCTGGCCCGGGCGGTGGTCGGTACGGTCGGCCAGGCCGAGGGTGGCGAGCAGGCGCTCGGCCCGGGCATGG
>NZ_MCRJ01000236.1 GCF_001720135.1 Methylobrevis pamukkalensis | reverse complement strand
GTGCGCGAATGAGACATCTGCGCACATGATGCCGCGCAACTCAGGCATCTCTTCTTGGAGATGACTGCACACCACGAAGACGATCTCAACGATGTTGCCCGGATCACACGAGAGCGCGTGGTCCGGGGCAACGTTCAGGTCTTCACACTGTCAGTGTCGAACGATCAGTTCGGCAGCTTGAAGACGGTCAGCTGGCCACCGAGCGCGGTGTACTTGCTGAGGCCGGCGTAGCCGCCCACCGCACCAAGACCGGCGTTCGGATCGGTCAGACCGGCCGCGAGGCCGATACCGGCCCAGCCACCGATGCCCGAGAGGATGGCGATGTACTGCTTGCCGCCATGCTCGTAGGTGGTGACGTTGCCGATGATGCCCGACGGGGTCTTGAACTTGTAGAGTTCCTTGCCCGTCTCGGCGTCAACCGCCTTCAGGTAGCCTTCGAGCGTGCCGTAGAACACGACGTCGCCGGCAGTGGCGAGAGCGCCCGACCACACCGAGAACTGCTCGGGCAGCGACCACTTGATCTCGCCCTTCTTGCCGTCCCAGGCGATGAAGTTGCCCATGCCGCCGTGGCTGTTCGGCGCCGGGTACATCGACAGGGTGGCACCGACGTAGGGCTGGCCCGCGGTGTAGGACACGCGGAACGGCTCGTAGTCCATGCAGACGTGGTTGGTGGGCACGTAGAACAGCTCGGTCTTCGGCGAATACGCCGCCGGCTGCTGGTCCTTGGTGCCGAGCGCGGCCGGGCAGACGCCGGTCGTGTTCACGTCTTCACCGTTCTGGTCGGTCGAGTACTGGGCGACGACCTGCGGACGACCGTACTGGTCGCTGTTCGGGTCCATCACCACTTCGGTGGCCCAGTTCACGACCGGATCGAACTTCTCGGCGACGAGGAGCTCGCCCGTCTCGCGGTCGAGGGTGTAGCCGAAGCCGTTACGATCGAAGTGGGTGAGGAGCTTGCGGTCCTTCCCGTCGATTTGCTGGTTGGTGAGGATCATCTCGTTGATGCCGTCGAAGTCCCACTCGTCGTGGGGCGTCATCTGGTAGACCCACTTGGCCATGCCGGTGTCCGCGTCGCGGGCCCAGATGGTCATCGACCAGCGGTTGTCACCGGGGCGCTGCGCCGGGTTCCAGGTCGAGGGGTTGCCGGAGCCGTAGTAGATCAGGTTCAGCTCGGGATCGAACGAGTACCAGCCCCAGGTGGTGCCGCCGCCGATCTTCCACTGGTCGCCTTCCCAGGTGTTGGTGCCGGAATCCGGGCCAACGGGCTTGCCGAGGTGAGTGGTCTTCTCCGGGTCCATCAGCGTGTCGCTGTCCGGGCCCATCGACCAGCCGCGCCAGGCGAGCTTGCCGTCCGAGAGGTTGTAGGCGGTCACCGAACCGCGCACACCGAACTCGCCGCCCGAGATGCCGATCAGGACCTTGTCCTTGAACACCATCGGAGCCGCGGTGCCGGTCTCGCCGATCGCCGGGTCGCCGTTCTTCACCGACCATGCGACGGCGCCGGTCTTGGCGTCGAGGGCAACGACGGTGGTGTCGGCCTGGTGCAGGATGATCTTGCCGTCACCATACGCAACGCCGCGGTTGACGGTGTCACAGCACATGACCGGGATCACGTTCGGATCCTGCTTCGGCTCGTACTTCCACTTGATGGCGCCGTCCTCGTTGAGGTCGAGCGCATAGACGATGTTCGGGAACGGCGTGTGCACATACATCGTGTCGCCGATGATGAGCGGGCCGCCCTCGTGACCGCGCAGAACGCCGGTCGAGAACGTCCAGGCGACCTGGAGCGAACCGACGTTGTCCTTG
>NZ_MCRJ01000235.1 GCF_001720135.1 Methylobrevis pamukkalensis | reverse complement strand
TGATGGGCAGCCGCGACGCCGCCGTCTGCGTGGCCGCGATCCTGGAGCGGGCCGAGGAGATCCGCAGTCCCGGTGGGTATCTGCGGCGCTGACCGACAAGGCGCGGGCCGGCGACTTCTCGCTCGGACCGGTGCTGATGGGCCTGTGGCGGCGCAGCAGCCAGGCCGGGCAGGGCGCGCGCGCGCCGGATGAGAACGGCGCGGCGATGCGCGATTTACCTGCCGCGGCAGCTGGACTAGAGCCTGAACCGGGCGGATGCCGATGAGGAGAGAGCCGCGATGACGGATGGAACTGCTGATCTGACGCCGCTCGGCCATCTGGTCGAGGTGATCGCCGCCCGGGGCAGGGCAGGGCGCAGCCTCACCGCGCTCGCCGGCCCGCCCGCGGCCGGAAAGTCGACCCTGTCGGCGGCGATCGTCGACCGGCTCAATGCGGCCGAGCCGGGGTCGGCTGGTCTCCTGCAGATGGACGGCTACCACTTCGACGACCGGGTGCTGGTCCCGCTCGGCCTGCGGCCGCGCAAGGGCGCGCCGGACACCTTCGACGTCGCCGGGCTCGCCCACATGCTGACGCGCCTGCGCGCCAACACGGAGGACGCGATCGCGGTGCCGGTGTTCGACCGGTCGCTGGAGGTGGCCCGCGCCGCCGCCGGCCTCGTTCCGCGCTCGGTCCGCCATCTGGTCGTGGAGGGCAACTACCTGCTGCTCGATCGCGCGCCCTGGCGGGATCTCGCACCGCTGTTCGACACCACCGTGATGATCGTCGCCGACACCGACCTCCTGCGCCGCCGCCTCGTCGCGCGCTGGGAGGGCCACGGCCTCGGCGCGGAGGAGATCGCCGCCAAGGTCGACGGCAACGACCTGCCCAACGCGCTGCTGGTGCTGCGCGAAAGCCGGCCGGCGGAATTCCGCATCGCCGGCGAGACGTGACGCTCAGACGATGGTGGTGACGAGCGTGCCGATGCCGTCGACCCGACCGACCAGCCGGTCGCCGCGCTCCACCGGGCCGACACCGGCGGGCGTGCCGGTGAACAGCAGGTCGCCGGGCTCCAGCCGCACCAGCCGCGACAGGTGGACGATGGTCTCGGCGACGGACCAGATCATCAGCGACAGGTCGGAGTTCTGGCGCACGCTGCCGTTGACCGAAAGCTCGATCGTGCCCGAGGTCGGATGGCCGGCGGGCGGCACGGGGATGAGGTCGCCGATCGGTGCCGAGGCGTCGAAGCCCTTGGCCATGCACCACGGACGGGCCGTGCGCTTGGCCTCCGACTGCAGGTCGCGGCGGGTGAGATCGAGGCCGACGCCATAGCCCCACACGTGGTCCAGCGCCTGTTCCGGCTCGATCTCGGCGCCGCCGGTGCCGATCGCCGCCACCAGTTCCAGCTCGAAATGCAGGCTGCGGCAGGCCGGCGGATAGGGGGTGTCGGCGCCGCCGGTGACGATCGCGCCCGCGGGCTTCATGAAGAAGAACGGCGGTTCGCGGTCCGGGTCCGAGCCCATTTCGCGCGCGTGTTCGGCATAGTTGCGGCCAACGCAGTAGATGCGGCGCACCGGATAGCGTCCGCCGCCGGCCACGGGCACGGCGGGAATGGCTTCGGGCGCGATCACGAAGTCGGACATGAGGCTCTCGATCGATGATGGTTTTGAACCGGCGAGTGTCGACACTCCTGATTCCTTCCTAGACGATCGCTCGCCGTCGCGAAAGCCGTTCGGGTGGCAAATTTCGGCGCAAGTCCGGCAGGCCCCTCATGATTTTCTTCGACGGAAACATCCCCGACATGTGATAATGACTTCGAATTGAAACATGCGTGCCTGATTTTT
>NZ_MCRJ01000234.1 GCF_001720135.1 Methylobrevis pamukkalensis | reverse complement strand
GACATTCGCCGTTGCCAGAGTCAGATCGAGCGCGAGCGTCTGCGCGGCGATCAGCAGATCGTTGCCGCCGATCGGCGTTCCCCTGCGCTCGAGGTCGGCCCGGCAATCGCCGTAGATCCTGTCTGCCGGTTCCTCCAGGGCGAGGACGGGAATCAGCGCGAGGATCTCCTCGACCCGCTCGGTCAGCCTGGGCGATCCCTTCTTCAGACAGCCATAGCGCAATTTTGACGCCACGATGATGCTGGTGCAGACGTTGCCGTCGCCGACCCGCTGCAGATGCCGGAACACCGGTCCCTGCGGGTTGCGCACGAGATCGCTGATGATGTTGGTGTCGAGAAGATAGCGCGTCAAAACACGTCGTCCGGGCCGGCCGGCGGGTCCGCGATCTCCGGAAACGCATCGTCGATCGGTGCCCATGCCGCCAGCCGGTCCAGCAGTCCCGTGCTGCGGCGCACCGGCTCGAGGATCAGCCGGTCGCCGTCACGGCTGATCCGCACGCCGTCGCCGGGCAACTCGAATTCTGCGGGAATGCGCACGGCCTGGCTGCGGTTGTTGCGAAACAGCCGGACTTCCCGGACCCTCTGCGCGTCGATGTCGGCCATGCCGGGCAGCTCCTGGGCATCTCCCTCTGCATATGCCAGTATCTGCACGGAGCCCTGTGATCGCAAGCCGGCCGGATTTTCCCGCCGCGACCGGTCGATGCCACGCTCATCAATGTTCCATAATCTATATTATCCGCCGCGCTCGCGCCGAGCCTGACTCCGACGCGTTGGCCGCATCCGCCCGCCTCACGCGGCCCTCTCGACCTCGATCGTCACATGCGACAGCTCGGCCAGATGTGCGAGCTTCTCGCGGTAGACCCCCGGGTCCTGCGGCATGGCCGAGCGGATCGACACGATCGCGCCGTGATGGCCGGGGCCCAGCTGCCAGACGTGGAGGTCGGTGATGCGGTCGGCCTCGCCTTCGAGCGCGCCGCGGATCTCCGACGGCAGGGTCTCGTCGGACGGCACGTAGTCGAGCAGCGTCCGCCCCGTGTCGCGGATGAGACCCCAGGACCAGCGGGCGATCACCAGCGCACCCACCACCCCCATCGCCGGGTCCATCCAGCTCCAGCCATAGAGACTGCCGAGGACCAGCGCGGCAATCGCCAGCACCGAGGTCAGCGCGTCGGCCAGCACATGCAGGTAGACCGCCCGCAGGTTGTTGTCGGCGGAGCGCCCGTGGCCGTGGGCGTCGTGGTGGTGGCCATGACCATGACCATGGTCGTGGCCGTGATCGTGATCGTGATGAGCATGCCCGTGGTGGTCGTGGCCGTGGTGGTCGTGGCCATGCCGGGCGTGGCCATGGTGGCGGTGCGGGACGGAATGCCCGTGGTGGCCGTGATGCCCATGGTGCCCGTGATCGTCGCGCAGCAGCCAGGCGCAGACCAGATTCACCCCGAGACCGGCGACGGCGACGGCGATCGCCTGCGGAAAGTCGATGGCCACGGGCGCCTGGAAGCGCAGCAGGCTTTCCCAGCCGATCAGCAGCGCGACGAGGGCGAGCACGATGCGCTGGCAAAGCCGGCAAGATCGCCGAGCTTGCCGGTGCCGAAGGTGAAGCGCGGGTTGCGCGCGTGCCGGCGGGCGAACAGATAGGCGAGCGCGGCGATCAGCATCGCGGCCGCGTGGGTCGACATGTGCCAGCCGTCGGCCACCAGCGCCATCGAGCCGTAGAGCGTGCCGGCGGCGATCTCCAGGACCATCGTCGTCGCGGTGATGGCGATGACGATCCACGTCCGCCGTTCGTTGCGGGCGTGGTCCTCGCCGAGGAACACGTGGTCATGGGGCTGGAGAGCCGCGCGGCCGGATCGTTCATTTCAGATACATCCTCACGACGTCGATCAGTTCGGCGGCGCCCTGCGCCCGGGCGGGGTCGTCGTCGGTGTCGGGG
>NZ_MCRJ01000233.1 GCF_001720135.1 Methylobrevis pamukkalensis | reverse complement strand
TGCCGCGCACTTCGTCCTTCGATGCGGCGTAAGCCCCCTGTGGCAACGTCGAAAAGCCGATGAGAGCTACAGTCAGCGCTGCAACGGTCTTCCGCGAGTTGAACTCACAATTCATGTCGTACTGTCCACCCGATCCTGATGATGATGGGGTGTTTGCTATGGGTGAAATCGGGCGGAAATGGGTCACTACTTAGTAGTGTCAATCTTAACTGCATATTAACAAATATTAACAGCAGATATACTTGAAAAGGGCGGGCATCATAGGGCGAATCATGGCCAGAAAATGTCGGGCGCGGCGGAGTTGAACCGTTTCGGCCGCCGACGTGTGCGTCTCAGCGGAGTGCCTGGAGGCTGCGCAGCAGCAGGTGCAGGGTCTCGATGGTCGAGACATCGGCAATGCCGTCGACCCGTTCGGGACGGAAATGGCGCTGGAAGGCCGTGACCACGATCCGAGTCGCGTCGTCGTAAATCCCAGAGGCTTCAATGTCATAGCCATAGAGCGCCAGCATCGTCTGCAGCGCCTCGACCGGTTGGCCGCGATCACCGACCTGAAAAAAACGGCCGCTTCGGATCGGCGCCGGGGGAACCCAGTGGCCGAGACCGGCGTTATGCAAATCGGCCCAGGGAAATTTTTCGCCCGGATCGTCCTTTCGCTGCGGCGCAATGTCGGAATGGGCAAGGATGCCCTGTGGAAAACCGGGTTGCGTTCCACAACCCCCCGCAGGAGCGAAATCACCGCTTCAATCTGTACGGGTGGAAATTCGACATATCCGTGCTCATGGCCCGGATTTGCAATCTCGATCCCGATCGAACGGGAGTTGATGTCGTCCAGTCCGCGCCAGCGGGAGACGCCGGCATGCCATGCCCGCCGCTCTTCCGGCACCAGGCAGACGGTCCGTCCATCCTCGAAGACGAAATAGTGGGACGAGACGCCGGATCGCGGATCGCACAGCCAGTCCAGCGCGCCTTGAGCCGACGGCATGCCGGTGTAGTGCAGGATCACGAACTCGACGCGCGTTCCTGCGGCGCGCTCGCCGTGGTTCGGAGACCAGCGTTCCTTGATCGGAGCGCCCTGCGCCGTCAAACGGCGAATTCCTTCTCGATCCGCTCGTAGGCGCCGTTGAGCGAGGCAAGGCGTTCGGTGGCGAGACGCACGCACTCGGCCGGAACACCGCGGGCGATCAGCTTGTCGGGATGCATCTCCATGACGAGCTTGCGGTAATGCCGCTTGACCTCTGCCGGATGGGTGCCGCGCGGAATGCCGAGCACGACATAGGGATCGCCGCCGTCGCTGTGGACGTGGCGCGACAGGATGCGGTCGAAGGCGTGGGCCCGGATGCGGAAGATCGCGGCAACATGCTCGAGGAAGAGGATCTCGCGCTCGTGGACCTGCCCGTCGGCCCCGGCGATCATGAACAGGCCATCGAGGATGTCCTCGAGGATCACGAGATCCCCCGAATGCAGGCGCTCGATCCGGCTGGCATAGATGTCGTAGCCGGCCACGTCCTGGCGGGCGAGGTTGAACAGCCGCGCCACGTTGCGCTTCTCGTCGTCCGGCACGACGAAGATCCGCCGGAAGACGTCGACCTCCTTGTCAGAGACCACCCCGTCCGCCTTGGCCATCTTGGCCGCCAGCGCGATCATCGACACGGTGAAGGCGACCTGCCGGCGCGCTTCGCCGCCGAAGGTCTCGCGCACGAGGGCGACGACGTGATCGATCATCGCCCCGACGTAGTCCGTCACATGGAGACGATCGAGGAGTTCGGAAAGACGAGACCAGAGAGTCATGATGATGGGATCGTATGTGACGGAGCCCCGGGCGCCAAGGGCCGGCGGTGGAAATTGCCCGAGGTGACGGAAATGTCATCGCCGGTGCCGGTGCCGGTGCTGGCGGTGGCGGGACTCTCGCCCGTCCGGCGCGGAGAAACAGCCCGAAAGCCCGGCTTTTGCACGTTTGTCTT
>NZ_MCRJ01000232.1 GCF_001720135.1 Methylobrevis pamukkalensis | reverse complement strand
GCCCGGGGGCTTGCGGCCGGGCGGGCGGATGCCGGCGACGTTGTGGCGACGCTGAAGGGCGTGCGCGCCGAGGCGGAAGAGCGGGCAAGGCGCTATGCCCCGCGCGGGCCGTCTGGCCCGTCTTCGTCCGGGCGTGCCCCGGAACCCCCGCCGATGGACACGATTCCCGACGGGCGACCCGAGCCGACGTGGCATCCGGGCGATTTCGATGCGGACGACAGGGGCGACCACGGGGGGGGCGACCACGGAGCTCCGCCGCCCTGGGATGACGACGACGTGCCGGACCCCGGCTCGCCTTCCGGCCCGCCGCCGGAAGACCCGGAGCTTCTGGACAAGATCCGCCGCGCGGCCAGCCTTGACCATTCCGACACCGACAACGCGCGGCGGCTGATCATCCATTTCGGCGCCGACCTGAAGGTGATGGCGCTGGAGGGCGAGCGCAACAGCGACTACCTCGTCTGGTGCGGCACCCACTGGGACGCCAAGGGCGGGCCGGACGCCGCCCTGCGGCTGGCGCAGCGGATCGGCGAGCTGATCCTGCTGGAGGCCGACTTTCTGGCCGCGACCCCGGACGAGGCGACCGCGATGCGCGAGGGCGCGGCGGCGGAAGCCGAGCGCGCCGCGCTGCCGGCACCGGAAGAGTGGACCGACGCCCAGAAGGCGCGCGACCGCGACCTTGCCGGGCTGGTGGCGCGGGGCAAGGGGGCGCGGGCAGCCCTGGACAAGCGCAAGGTGGCGCGCCGGAAATTCGGGGTTTCGACCAAGAACAAGGCGCGGGTGGAGGCGATGCTGTCCATGGCCGCGCCGCACCTGACCGTGGCGACGGCGGCCTGGAACGCCGACCCCTATGTGTTTGCGACGCGCAATCACACCCACCGATTTCTTCCGGGGCACTATGAAGGCGCCAACTCCGGGCGGCGCCTGGTCACGCGAGAGGGCCATGCGCGCGAGGATCTGATCACCCGGATCATCGACGTGAACTTCGACCCGCAGGCAAGCGCGCCGCGCTTTGGCGCCTTCCTGGAGGAGATGCTGCCCGACGAGCGGACGCGGGTCTACGTGCAGACGTTCAACGGGTTGTCGCTGACCGGGGTGCCCATCCAGAAGCTGCTGTTTCACTACGGCTTCGGCGCCAACGGCAAGAGCATCTTCCTGGAGGTGGTGCACCGCGTGTTCGGCGATTTCGCGATCACGCTGGCGGCCGAGACGGTCTCCGGAACCTCCGAACGCTCCGCCCAGGGGGCAACCCCCGACCTTGCCCGGCTCTACGGCAAATGGGGCGTGCGCATTCCCGAACTGCCGAAGGGGCAGCCGCTGCGCGAAAGCCTCGTCAAGACGCTGACCGGCGGCGAGGCGATCCCGGTGCGCAACCTGTTCAAGGGGACGTTCGAATTCGTGCCCGTGGCCAAGCCTCAGGGCTCGGGCAACGGCTATCCGACGCTGGACGGCTCCGACTACGGGATGATGCGGCGGCTGGCGGTGATCTTCTGGCCGGTGACTGTGCCCGAGGCGCGACGGCGGGACTTCAACGAGCTCGTCTCCGATCTCTCGTCCGAACGGGCCGGCATCCTCAACTGGCTGATTGACGGGGCGCTGCACTACTTCGACGAGGGCCTGATCGCCCCGGAGGGCGTGCTGGCGGCGACCGAGGACCTGCAGCACGAGATGGACCCCGTCGGCGCCTTCCAGAAGGCCTGCGTGTGCCATCGGACCGGCTGGAAGGTGACGGCGAGCGAGATGTACGACGGCTATGCCGCTTGGGCGACGGCGAGCGCCATGCGGCCCATGAGCCAGACGATGTTCGGCAGGATCATGAAAACAAAGCTGAAACGGCTGGATGGCGCCGTGCGCGTCTATCCCGACGTGGAGCTTCACAGCGTGCCGCCGCCTCCGCGGAGCGGCGATGACTGGCCGGAGCGGCACTCGTGAGGGTTTGTGAGGGTTTGTGAGGGTCTAGAGAGGGTTTCGGGGCGAAAGGCGTTTGCGATCAAGGGTCCGTGAGGGTTGTGAGGGTTTTGGCCTCGCGTAT
>NZ_MCRJ01000231.1 GCF_001720135.1 Methylobrevis pamukkalensis | reverse complement strand
AGCGGCAGCACCTCGGCGCAAAGCGCTCCAGCGAGCGCTTCGCGCGGGCGACCGGCATGTCGCCGAACTGGAAGAAGCAGTTGTAGTGGACCGGATCGAAGGCCCGGATTTCCTTGATGAGCTTCTCGGCGACGAGATGGGGTCGCCGATCAGCAGGTTGTCGCGGAAGGTCTCCAGCGGCGGCTCGTCCGGGATCGGGTCGGCAACCACATGCGAGCCGTCGAGCGAGAGCACGTTGGAGCGCAGGCCGTGCACCAGCCGGCCGACCCAGCGGGCGCGCTCGGCCGCCTCCATCGCCTCCTCGGCGCTGTCGGTGATGTGGACATACTGCTGCAGCGCGACCGGCATGGTCGGCCCGTCGAGGCCGGCGGCCATCCAGGCGTTGCGCACGGCGGCGGTGATCGGATGCAGCGCCTCGGAGCCGCGCCAGCCGGCGGTCACGAAGGGCGTGCCGCCCCATTTGGCGATCGCCTTCAGGATCGGCGGATGGGGCGAGGTGCAGTAGAGCGGCGGCATCGGCGTCTGCTTCGGGCGCACCGTGAACACCGAGTCCGGGATGTCGACATACTGGCCCTTGAAGCCGGTGCGGCCCTCGGTCAGCGCCTCTTCCACCACCCGCCAGTATTCGACGAAGATCTCGGTCTTCTTCGTCACGTCGGCGTTGTAGCGCTCGAACTCGTAGGCCTGGTAGCCGGTGCCGACGCCGATCACCGCCCGTCCGCCGGACAGCTGGTCGAGCAGCGCGATCTCCTGGGCAACCCGCATCGGGTGATAGAGCGGCAGCACGACCACGCCGGCGCCAAGCCGGATGCGGCTGGTGACGCCGGCCATGTGGGCGGCGACCATCAGCGGCGAGACGCTGATCGAATAGTTGGTGAAATGGTGCTCGGCGAACCAGGCGATCTCGAAGCGACATCCTCGGCAAGGCGGACCATCGACCGGGTGTCCTCGACGATGCCGGAGATGCCGCCGGGATTGTCGCGGTAGCTCATCAGGTTGAAGATGCCGAAGTGCATGACGTGTCGCTTCTTTCCACGAGTTCGGATGTATGCGTCAGGCCCAGGATCAGGCGATCAAGATCAGGCGCAGGATCAGGCGATGAAGTAGCCGCCGCTGATCGCGACCGTCTCGCCGACCATGTAGCGGTTCTTCTCCGAGAGCAGGAACACGACGACGTCCGCGACGTCCTCCGGCTCGGCGGCGCGGCCGAGCGCCGTCTGGGCGGCCAGTTCCGGCAGGAAGCCGAGCGCCTTGGCCTTCTCGGTGGCGATGCCCGCCGGGGCGACGCCGTTGATCAGGATGTTGTCGGGGGCGACCGCGAGCGCCATGCTCTTGGTCAGGCTCACCACCGCCGCCTTCATCGCCGCATAGTGGGCGTTCTTCGGATGGGCCTTGAGGGCGTCGATCGAGGCGATGTTGACGATCCGCCCGCCACCGTGGGCCTGCATGTGGGCGATGGCCGCGACCGAGACGTGTAGAGGCCGCGCACGTTGACCGAGAAGCTGAAGTCCCAGTCGGCGTCCGAGATTTCCAGGATCGGCTTGCGCGGATAGACGCCGGCGCAGTTGCACAGGCCATGGACCCGGCCCGACTTCTCGATCACGGCGCCGACGAGGCCGGCGGCGCTGTCGCGGGTGGTGATGTCGCCGATGACGCTGAAGGCCTTGCCGCCCGAAGCCTCGATCTCGGCAACCACCGCGCCGGCCGCCGCCGGGTCGATGTCGAGGATGGCAACCTTTGCGCCCTCCGCCGCGAGCCCGAGGCAGATCGCCTTGCCGAGGCCGCTGCCGCCGCCGGTCACGATGATGGTCTGGTCCTTCATGTGGTCCCGTCCTGACGCCCGATGTCTGGGAGAGGACTGTTCCACCGCGCCTTGATGCCGGCAAACGATCAATTCTGATGCGTCGATAAGCTGGGGGGTCCGGGAAACTCCGGACCCAGCAGGGCTTGGACCACCATTAGATCAGCTAATTTGCGCCCACCCCGCCGGCTGCTATCCTCCTGCCGCGCCGCCGTTGCGACCCCTTTCGCGGCGCCTTCGGATCAGGAACGACACGGCGATGGCGA
>NZ_MCRJ01000230.1 GCF_001720135.1 Methylobrevis pamukkalensis | reverse complement strand
TCGACGATGCTTGCCAGCGCATGCGGATCCTGTGCAAGGCGCCAATGGCGCTTCAGGCATTGCGAACTGACCCGGGTGCGCAGGTGGCCGCCGAAGGGTAGCCTCTTGGCGAGCCCGGCATCATCGCGGTTGAGCAGGGCCGCCGTGTAGGGCGCCAGAAAATGGATCTGCAGGAAGCGAGGCTCAGGCATGTTCGACCTCCCCGGTCGGTATCGTCGTGGTTCTGTCAAGTCGGGTGTAATAGTCGCGGGCCAGCCGGTTGTGGTCCCATCCCATCACCGTGCGGGCGAGGCTGACGACATCGATCTTCGGCCGGCTGCGGGCGAGCATGCGGATGGCGCGTTCGAGGGCCTCCAGGCGCGTATCGCCCTGCGAGGCGAGCAGGCGGGCGAGGCGCTGTTCGGAAAAGCCGGCATCGGCGAGCACCGCGCCGAGCGGACGGTCCTTGTCGTGGACCGATGCCGTGGCGCTTGCCGGTGTCAGCAGCGCGACCATGCGGGTGAAGCGCAGCCAGCCGGCCTCATGATCGGACGAAATGCCGAGCCGGGCCACCTGCCGCCAGAACACCGGCGCGCCGCGCTTGTCCATTCGCCGCGCCGCAGCCTTCTCCCCCGGATCGGACACGGCAAGCGCCAGAGCGATGGACAGGGCGCGCCGCGCCACCTCGTCCCGGGCGGATTTATCGACATCGTCAGGCATCGGCCACCTCCATCTGCTTGAAGTCCCGGATCGCCTCGTGAAGCTTCCAGTCCAGCCGCGCCTTGCCCCGCACTTCGGCGCGCGGCCGCATCAGGCTCGCGCATGGAATGGCTGTGAGCGCCGCCTGAAATTCTTTGCGAGCGGCTTCTGCGAGTTTCTCGAGAAAGGCGAGGCGCAGGCGGGTGAAATCGGCATCAACCGTCGCCTCGACGCGGTCCCAGAGTTCGGTAAAGAACAGGCGGTCGGCCTCGCGGCGCAGAGCCTCGCAAGCGGAGCGGGTGCGCTCATAGTGCGGCTTCTTCACCTTCTCCTGTTCGCCGCGGGCGGCGACCAATGCCAGACCGTTGCGCAGTGCAAGCTCTATAGCGGCGATGTCCTTGAGCAGGCCATCGGCCACGTCGACGGGCCGCGGGCCCAGAAACTCCTGCAGGATGGCTTTGGGAACCGGAATGACGCGGGAGCGGAAGCCGTCGGTCTTGGAGTTGCCGCGCGCAAAGGCTTCGGCAATCAGCAGCATCGGCTCCGCCTCCTCGCCGGGGAAGGGGCGGGCGAGAAGCGGCGCGTTCCATTTGCGACCGCCCGTCTTGAACAGCAGCCTGACCAGTCGCTCGTTGGTCCAGTCCGCGCCTTCGCCCAGCGTAAAGGCCTTCCCTTGGAAGTCAACGGGCGTCCAGGGGTCGCCGGTATTGCCCTTGGCCTCCTCGGCTGCGATGCGTGCTGCACTGGAGGTGCTGCGTTCCGCAGATATCCGGCCGTTCTTCTCGGCGAGGCGGACACGGCGACAGACCTCGATGAACTGTGGGTCGAGTGCGGCAAGGTCCAGTGCCTCGCCCTCCGGCCAAGGCTCCAGCCAGAGCAGCGCCTTTCCCGCGAGCCCGGAGCGGGTTTCGAGCAGGCGCCCGACATCCCGCTGCCACCAGAGCGACGGATCGACGTCCGAGCGACCCGGACTAGCCGGGGCGAGGCCGATCAGCACACGGGACGACGAGCCGCCGTTCATGCGGGCGATGCCGTAGTTGGACCTGCCGCTGTAGCCCTCCATGGTCTGGAGACTGACGAGGGCGAACAGCCAGTCCTGCGGCGCGGCCTCGCGGGCGATCTCGCGCTTCAGGTCATGGTTGCGCGAGGTGATCACCATGTCGAGCGCATCGGCGGTCGCGACCTTTGACCATTTGAGCCCGCCGGGATCCGGTGGCTGAAGGAAGGCCGGCCGTTTGCGATCCGCAACGATCAGGTGCCACGGTTCATCTTCGGGGAAATCCGCCGTCAGACCGCGAAGGATCTCCCGCCAGCCGGCTTCGCTCTCCGGAAGCTCCCGCAAGCCTGCGGCATCGAGCGACAGCACGGCGAGTTGCACGAGGAACATGTGCCAGGCCGGACGCTGGTGCGGACGAAGCGCGGGGAAGGTGGTCACCTCGCTCCGTGTCATGGCCGCGAGCAGACCGGGGAGGCTATGCCATCCCCGATCCGTCTCGATG
>NZ_MCRJ01000229.1 GCF_001720135.1 Methylobrevis pamukkalensis | reverse complement strand
GTCCGGCACCTACGGCAGCGCCGAGGGCGGCGAGGCCTACGGTGACGGCGAAAGCGGTGCCCCGTCCGACGGCACGGAGCAGACCGGCGAGGCCTTTGCCGCGCATGACGAAGGCCGATACGAGGAGACCCGTTACGAGGAGACCCGCGGCGGCGACGATCACGACGAAGGCACCGCGTCCTTCGACGGGTCCAGCGACGAGGCCTCTTCGGGCGACAGCGACGCGCATGGCGACGATGAAGCATCCGGTCCTGACACCGGCAGCGAGGCCCCGGCCTGGGTCGAGGCCGCGGCGGTCGAGACCGTGGACGGTTCGGACGAGGACGAGGCGGACGCCGCATCAGACGAGCCGTCCGTGACGCCGGCGGAGGCTTCCGACGCGGGCTCTGCCGTCTCCGAAGACGCAGGCAATGGCGACAGTGGCAATGGCGACACCGCCTCCGAGGGCGAGAACACCCCTGCCGCCGAGCCGGCGCAGGCGGCCGATGCCGCGCCCGCGCAGCGCCGCGGCCGGGTCGTCCAGCCCGAAGAGGACGACGACCGTCCGAAGCGTTCGGGCTGGTGGCAGCGCCGCTCCTTCTTCTGAGGAGCAACGCGGCGTCTGAACGGGCACGGCTTCTGAAGGAACACTGGCCGGTCACGGCCGGTTCATGAAACGATCCGCGATCCTCCTCGCGGCAGAACGGGCGCCAGTGGCGCCCGTTTTCCGTTGCGGACATGTGAACCGGGGCTGGAAGAACCGTGGCCAGCCCCTGCTCCGGTCAGCCGCGCCCGAGGCCCTTGGTCGCCAGTTCCTCCAGATAGTCGCGCCAGCGGCGGCCATGGTCGCGGCCGAGCTCGAAGAGATAGTCCCAGGTGAACAGGCCGCTGTCGTGGGTGTCGTCGAACGTGAGACGCACCGCATAGGTGCCGACCGGATCGACGCCGATGATCGCGACGTTGCGCTTGCCCGGCACGGTCTTGCGCTGGTCCGGCGTGTGGCCCTGCACCTCGGCCGACGGCGAGGACACCCGCAGATACTCGGCGGCCAGTTCGAAGGTCTCGCCGCTCTCGAAGCTCACGATCAGCGTCCTGCGATCCTTCGACAGCCGGATCTCGCTCGGCCAGGTCTTGTTCTCGGTCATGTCCATCCCTCGTCCGCAGGCCGTCGCCGGCCGTGATGTTCTCGTCGTCGATGACCACAACCGCCGTCGGATCGCAAGGGCTGCGTTGAGATCCGGCTTGCCGCGCCGGGCGCCGGCGACGACGTCACAGCCTTGATCGGCGTCTCACCGTGTCCTGCCGACGCTCCCGAAGCGTCGTTCAGGTTAATATATGGTTCCGGTAGAATTTGAGTCCAATTGCAGCCATGAAGATCGGCAGCAACGCCCCCACGACCCATACGGGCACATGCCCAGGCGGCGCGGCCCCCCGGAGCACGACGATGCCAACGAAGATCCACGGCGACCGCCACAACAACACCCTCCTTGGTACTGGCGCATCCGAAGCATCTACGGTCTCGGCGGCAACGACGTCATCTTCGGCGAGAGTGGCGACGACACCATCTACGGGGGGGCGGGGCGCGACAAACTGTTCGGTAGCTTCGGGAACGACACCTTCATTCTCCTGTACGGCGAAGGCGCCGACGAGATCGATGGCGGTTCTAATAGCCCCGACTATGAGAGAGACATTCTCGTCGCGGACTGGTCGCGGTCCTCGTCGCCCACGATCTTCGATCTTCGCGACACCGACGGCGACGGTGTCCACATCCTGCCAGACGGCACCACGGTGCGGGGCATCGAGCGCTTCGAGATCACCGCAGGCGCCGGCGACGATCGGCTGATCGGCAGCACCGGTCACGACGTTCTCGACGGCGGGGCCGGAGACGATACGCTGCTCGGCGGCGACGGGATGGACGAACTCATTTCCCGCAACAGCGGTGATGTCATCGAGGGCGGCGCCGGGGTCGACCTTCTTGTTCTCGATCGCCGGGGCACGACGCAGGCCCTCGTCCTCGACCTTCGCGACCCCTCCCTGACGCAAACTCTCGCCGATGGAACCACGATCAGCGGCATGGAACGTGTCGATTTCTACGGCGGCTCAGGCAACGACGTCATCCTTGGTGGCGCCTGGGCGATGTTCTACCCGACCGTGACAGACTCCGACACGATCTATGGCGAAGACGGCGACGACGAGATCCGCGTGATGTCCGGTTCTGCCCATGGCGGCAATGGCAACGATCTGCTGGTCTCAGTCGGAGGCTTCTTCTTGGAGGGCGGATACGGCAACGACGTCTTGAGGAACGACGGCGTCAGGAAGTGCTATCTCGTCGGTAACAGTGGTG
>NZ_MCRJ01000228.1 GCF_001720135.1 Methylobrevis pamukkalensis | reverse complement strand
AGGGCACCGTCACCGTCCCCACCGCCCGCGCGCCGCTCGCCGAGCCAGACATGCCGGCGCCGGCCGAGCGCGCCGCCCCGCCCGCCGCCTTCGTCGCGGCCGAACCGGTCCTCTCGCCGGTCCAGACCCCGTTCTTCGAACGTGAAGCGGTCGAACGCGAGGCATCCGAACGCCAGACGGCCGCCGTCCGCCTCGCCGAAGCCACGTCCCGCGATGCCGCCGTCGACGCCCTCGGCGTGCGGATCGACATGCTCGCCAGGGAAATGCCGAACCGCGACCAGGTCGGCTCGATCCGCGAGGAGATCCTGCGCCTGCGCGATGCGGTGGCCAGTTCCGCCGCCGCGCCCTCGGTCGGCAACCTCGCCAAGGCCTATGACGCGCTGGTGAACCGTCTCGACGACATCGGCCGCCGCCAGGCCGAGCCGCAGAGTCTCGAGCCGCTGATCAGCGCGATGACCGCGATCCGCGCGCGGCTCGCGGACCTGCCGGACGAGACCCACCTCTTTGCCGTCGCCGACCAGATCGAGGCCCTCACCGGCCGGATCGACGCGATGGCCGCAACCCCGGCCGCCGGGCCGGTGGACCTCTCCTCGCTGGAGGAGCGCCTCGCCGACATCGCCCGCAAGGTCGAGGCCGGCGACGTTCGCCGCGTCGTCACCGACATCGAGGCCCGCCTCGACGGCGTGGCGATGCGCATCAGCGAGATGGAAGACCGCTTCGGCAAGATCGACGTGCTGCCGCGGCTCGAGACCGCGCTGCGCCATCACGGCGAGCAGATCGATCGCATCGAGCGCGACATGCAGGACCTGCCGCGCCTGCGCGAGGACCTCACCGGCGCATCGACACCCGGCTTTCCGCGCTGCCGCGGCTGGAAGGCGACCTCGTCGCCGCGCGCGAGGACATGCAGGGCGGCGTCGCCGCCGTCATGGAGCGCATCGAGGACATGGCCGCGCGGATCGAGGGGATCGACCCCGCCGGCCTGACGGCCGAGCTTTCGGCGGCGATGGACCGCCGGCTCGGCGACCTGGCCGAGAGGGTGGAGGCGCTCGGATCGGTCGCCGATCCCGAGACCTTCGCAGCCCTGGAACGCCGGCTCGGCGACCTGGCCGCCAGCGTCGAGCGCAGGCTCGAGCGGATCGGCGAGGCGACCTCCGGCGCCGTGGCCGCCCTCGGCCGGATCGAGAACACGCCGCCCCGGCACGACCCGGCGGTGGCCGCGCAGATCGCGGAACTTGCCACCAAGATCGACCAGTTGATGAAGGCGCCGCCGCCCGCGGTGGAACTTCCCGCGCTCGACATCGTCGAGGTGCGCCTCGAGGAAATCGCCGCCCGCATCGGCGGCATCGAGACCGCGACCTCCGGGATCGCCGACGGCGACCTGCCCGCGACCCTGCAGCGGATCGAGCGCAAGCTCGGCGAAGGCGACGGCGGCGCACGGATCGCCGCGCTCGAAGGCCATATCGCCGGGCTCGTCACGGCGATCGACCGCATGGAACGGCTGGCGCCGGAAGACGCCGACGCCATGGAGCGCGATCTTCTGGCCCTGCGCGAGGAGGTGGCCCGCCTGCCGGAAACGGTGAGCGAGACGGTGGGCGAGGAATTCCGCACCCTCGGCGGGCGGATCGAGGCGGCGCTGCGCGCGGCGCCGGCCATGGCGGCCCCCAGCGGCGAGGTCGAGACCCGGCTCGGCGAGATCCTGGAGCGTCTCGACGCCCGCGGCGGCGACGACAACCGGCTTGCGGCCCGGGCCGCCGAGGAGGCGCTGGCGCGGTTCAACGGCGCCAACGGAACGGCGATCACCGGCGCGCTGAAGTCGCTCGGCACCGATCTGGCCGACCTGCGCAGCGAGTTCACCACCTCGCGGGTCCGCGATCTCGACCTGCTGGAAAGCGTCTACGAGACGCTGAGCCTCCTGTCGGACAACCTGCAGAAGGGCACCCTTCCCGGACTGGCCCTTGCCCGCGGCGACTCCGAAGCCGAGTCGGCCCCCGGCCCGGCGCCCGGGGGCTTCTGTCCGGCGACGACGACACCTGGCGCGAGATCGAGCGCAGCCTTGCGGCCGGCCTTGCCGCCAGCGCGGCCCCGGTTCAGGCCGAACCGCCCCGGGCCCGCCCCCATGCCTCGGACGATCCGGGCACGAGCATTCTCGACGACCTGATCCGCCCGCGCGGCCCGGCGCGGAGCGAGGCCGCGGCCGACGGCGCCCTCGATCTCGACGAGATCGACGCGGAGGACGATTTCGACGCCGACCAGCCGCTCGAGCCCGGCAGCGGCAAACCGGCCGTCTCGCGCAGCAAGATGCCGGCCCGTCCGGCGCGCGCGTCGCGGACGCCG
>NZ_MCRJ01000227.1 GCF_001720135.1 Methylobrevis pamukkalensis | reverse complement strand
CTTTAGCCATTGGATTTCTCCATAAACCTTGAGAGCGATGGGGTCCGGGTCACCGGGTTCAGGCGTATTTCGCCTGAACCTCCTGGGCGACCGCTGCCGGCACCTGCTCGTAGTGATCGAACTGCATGGTGTAGCTGGCGCGGCCCTGCGACATGGAGCGCAGGTTGTTCACGTAGCCGAACATGTTGGCGAGCGGCACGAAGGCGGTGATGACATTCGCGTTGCCGCGCATGTCCTGGCCCTGGATCTGACCGCGACGCGAGTTGAGGTCGCCGATCACCGAACCGACGTACTCTTCCGGCGACACGACTTCGACCTTCATCACGGGCTCGAGCAGCGCCGGGTTCGCCTTCTCGATCGCTTCGCGGAAGGCGGCGCGAGCCGCGATCTCGAAGGCGATGGCCGAGGAGTCGACTTCGTGGTAGGCGCCGTCGATCAGCTCGACCTTGACGTCCACGACCGGGAAGCCCGCCAGCGGACCGGAGCCGAGGACCGAGTTGAGGCCCTTCTCGACGCCGGGGATGTATTCCTTCGGAACCACACCGCCGATGATCTTGCTCTCGAAGCTGTAGCCGGCGCCGACTTCGTTCGGCTCGACGACGATCTTGAGACGCGCGAACTGGCCGGTACCGCCGGTCTGCTTCTTGTGGGTGTAGTCGACCTCGACGCGCTTGCGGAGCGTTTCGCGGTAGGCCACCTGCGGGGCGCCGACGTTCACCTTGATGTTGTGCGGCGCGCGACGAAGGATGTCGATCTTGATGTCGAGATGAAGCTCGCCCATGCCCTTGATGCGGGTCTGGCCGGACTCCTGGTCGGTCGACACGTAGAAGGACGGGTCTTCCGACGCGAGCTTCTGCAGGGCGATCGTGAGCTTCTCCTGCTCGGTCTTCGTGGCGGCCTCGACGGCCATCTCGATCACCGGGGCCGGGAATTCCATCTTCTCGAGGATGACCGGCTTCAGCGGATCACAGAGCGTGTCGCCGGTGCGGGTTTCCTTGAGGCCGACGAAGGCCACGATGTCGCCGGCGAAGGCCTCATCGATGTCTTCGCGGGAGTTGGCGTGCATCAGGACCATGCGGCCGATGCGCTCGCGCTTCTCCTTGGTGGAGTTCAGCAGGGTCATGCCCTTGTTGACCACACCGGAATAGACGCGGGCGAAGGTCAGGATACCGAAGGGGTCTTCGATGATCTTGAAGGCCAGCATCGACAGCGGCTCGGCGTCCGACGAGAGACGAACGACCTCTTCCTCGGTCTTGACATCGATGCCCTTGGTCGGCGGCACGTCGACCGGCGAGGGAAGGTAATCGACGACCGCGTCGAGGAGCGTCTGCACGCCCTTGTTCTTGAAGGCCGAGCCGGCGAGGACCGGGAAGAAGGCCGCGGTCAGGACCGCCTTGCGGATCAGGCGCTTGAGGGTCGCCTCATCGGGGTTGTTGCCCTCGAGGTAGGCTTCCATGGCGGCGTCGTCGAGTTCGACGGCAGCCTCGATCAGCTCGGCGCGGGCCTGCTCGGCACGCTCCAGCATGTCGGCCGGGATCTCTTCGTCATGGAAGGCCGCGCCAAGGTTCTCGTCTTCCCACACGACCGCCTTCATGCGGACGAGGTCGACGATGCCCTTGAAGTTGCTCTCGGAGCCGATCGGAAGCTGGATCGGAACCGGACGCGCGCCGAGGCGGGTCTTGATGTCCGAAATGCACTGATCGAAGTCCGCGCCGATCTTGTCCATCTTGTTGCAGAAGACGATCCGCGGCACGTGATACTTGTCACCCTGACGCCAGACGGTCTCGGTCTGCGGCTCGACGCCCTGGTTGGAGTCGAGCACGCACACGGCACCGTCAAGCACGCGCAGCGAACGTTCGACTTCGATGGTGAAGTCGACGTGGCCGGGGGTGTCGATGATGTTGAGGCGCTTGCCGTTCCAGAAGGTGGTCGTCGCGGCCGACGTGATCGTGATGCCGCGCTCCTGCTCCTGCTCCATGTAGTCCATGGTCGCAGCGCCGTCGTGCACTTCGCCGATCTTGTGCGACTTGCCGGAATAGTAGAGGACGCGCTCCGTCGTCGTCGTCTTGCCCGCATCGATGTGGGCCATGATGCCGAAGTTGCGGTAGTCCTCGATTTTGTGCATGCGAGCCATGGCTGCTACTCCAACCCCGTACCGTTACCAGCGATAGTGCGAGAACGCGCGGTTGGCCTCGGCCATCCGGTGCGTGTCTTCGCGCTTCTTCACGGCAGTGCCGCGGTTGTTCGACGCATCGAGCAGTTCGCCCGACAGACGGTCGACCATGGTCTTCTCGTTGCGGCCGCGAGAGGCCGTGATCAGCCAGCGGATCGCCAGCGCCTGACGGCGCTCGGTGCGAACCTCGACCGGCACCTGATAGGTGG
>NZ_MCRJ01000226.1 GCF_001720135.1 Methylobrevis pamukkalensis | reverse complement strand
GTCGCGGTCATCCTGTACCAGGACGTCAGCCATGCACCATTCGTGCAACTGTCGGCTCTTTGTACCGGTATTTACCGCTGACGCAATGGCCCGCACAAGATGCTACTCCGCGTTGTTCCGCGGCGTTGCTACCCTGACGTTCAGTTCGCCGGCAACGGATCAAGTCCGCCGGCGGCGATGAAATACGGATTGGCAAAATCGCTGTCGGTCGGCTGGTTGCGCTTGCCGTAGAGCAGCGGGCTGCCGTCCGTGGTCACGACCTTGCCGCCGGCCGCCCGCAGCACGGCATCGCCGGCCGCCGTGTCCCATTCCATGGTCCGGCCGAAGCGGGGATAGAGATCGGCCTCGCCGCAGGCGACGAGGCAGAACTTCAGCGACGAGCCCGCGGGCCGGAAGGCGCCGACATTGTAGCGGCCGAGATAAGCCTCCGTCTCGCCGCTGCCATGGGAGCGGCTGCCGATCGCGGTGATCGCGGCGGGCGCCGCGCGGGTGGAAATCGCCGAGAGCGCGCCGACGGCGCCGTCCTCGACCCGGGCCTGGAAGGCCCTCCCGCCGGCCGCGACGTAGAGATCGCCGAGAGCGGGGGCATAGACCACGCCGGCCACCGGCACACCCTTGTCGATCAGCGCGACATTGACGGTGAACTCGCCGTTGCGGCTGACGAATTCCTTGGTGCCGTCGAGCGGGTCGACGAGGAAGAAGCGGTCGTCGGTCGCCGGAACCCGGCCGGCGGCGGCCTCTTCCTCGGCCACCACGGCGATGCCGGGTGCAAAACGCCGCGAGCCGCTCGAGAATGATCGCCTCGGCGCTCTCGTCGGCGGCGGTCACGGGGGAGGCGTCCGACTTGACGGTGACGTCGAAGTCGCCGGAATAGATCTCGAGGATCCGCGCGCCGGCCGCAACGGCGGTCCCGACCAGGAAGTCGATCAGCTGGTCATCGTTGAACTGGGTCATCGCAAGTCCTTGCAAGACGACATCCGGGGCGCGGCCGCTGCCGGCCGCCCGCCGGTCGTGGGGACGGAACGGATCAGGGACGGCCGATGCTCACGTAGCTGAAGCCGGCCTTCTCCATCTGGTCCTTGCGATAGATGTTGCGCAGATCGATCAGAACCGGCGCGTTCATGAGCTCGCGGAGCCGGTCGAAATCGAGCGCGCGGAACTGGTTCCACTCGGTGACGATCACGACGGCGTCGGCCCCGGTCACGCAGTCATAGGCACTCTCGGCGAAGACGAGGCCGTCGATCACGTCCCGTGCCGCTTCCATGCCCTGCGGGTCGTAGCCCTTCACCGTGGCACCGGCATCGCGCAGGGCCTGGACGATCGAGATCGCCGGGCTGTCGCGCATGTCGTCGGTGTTCGGCTTGAAGGTCAGGCCGAGAACGGCGACGGTCTTGCCGCGCACGTCGCCGTTGCAGGCGGCGACCACCTTGCGGGCCATGGCCCGCTTGCGGGTCTCGTTGACCGCAACCGTGGTCTCGATCAGCCGCACCGGGCTGGCATAGTCCTGCGCGGTCTTCACCAGCGCCATCGTGTCCTTCGGGAAGCACGAGCCGCCGTAGCCGGGGCCGGCGTTGAGGAACTTCGAGCCGATGCGGCCATCGAGGCCGATGCCGTGGGCGATGTCCTGGACGTGGCGCCGACCTGCTCGCTGAGGTCGGAGATCTCGTTGATGAAGGTGATCTTCATCGCGAGGAAGGCGTTGGCAGCATACTTGATCAGCTCGGACGAGCGGCGCGAGGTGAACAGCAGCGGCGACTTGTTGAGATAGAGCGGCCGGTAGACGTCGATCATCACCTCGCGGGCGCGCTCGTCCTCGAGGCCGACGACGATGCGGTCGGGGTGCTTGAAGTCGTCGATCGCGGCGCCTTCCCGCAGGAATTCCGGGTTGGACACGACCGCGAAATCCGCGTCCGGGCGCTCCTGGCGGATGATCCGCTCGACCTCGTCGCCGGTGCCGACCGGCACGGTCGACTTGGTGACGACGACGGTGAAGCCGTCGATCGCGCGGGGCGATCTCGCGGGCGGCGGCGTAGACATAGGAGAGGTCCGCATGGCCGTCGCCGCGGCGCGACGGGGTGCCGACGCCGATGAACACGACTTCGGAGGACGCCACCGCCTCGGTGAGATCGGTGTCGAAGGTCAGCCGGCCTTCGCTGGCGTTGGTCTTGACCAGTTCGTCGAGACCGGGTTCGAAGATCGGGATCCGCCCTTCCTTGAGGGCGTCGATCTTGCGCTGGTCCTTGTCGATGCAGAACACCTGGTGGCCGAAATCGGCAAAACACGCACCCGAGACAAGTCCGACGTAGCCTGATCCGATCATCGTAATACGCATACGGTATTTCCCTGTCTGAATGACATCAATCGCGTTGGCGGACGACCCGGACGAGGTCCCTCATGTCCGGTGGGCCGGGATCAATGCGTCAC
>NZ_MCRJ01000225.1 GCF_001720135.1 Methylobrevis pamukkalensis | reverse complement strand
TCTTCCGACAAATTGGACACCCACCATCTGGTCCATCATTGCGCCGATGTCGCTGCGGTGTTCAGTTCGCTGCTCGCACAACCCCTTTTCCGATGCCGCGCCGAGTCGGCGCTCGGCAGACAACTGGAGGACGGTGAGACACACTGCCTGGCCGCGCTCGCGTTCCTGCATGACATCGGCAAGCTTGCGCCAGGCTTTCAGGCAAAGGGGTGGACGGACCCGGGCGGTCTGCGCCTGCGCGGGCACCTGGAATGCGGCGTCCTATGGACGAGTACCCTAGATGCGAGTTCGCTTGCGGGAGCGGCAGTTCTCCTGGCGCGATGGCCGGACATTCGCGTCTGGCTTCATGCGGCGTTTTCCCACCATGGCCGTCCCGTTGACGACGCCAGGCAAGGCGCCGCCGCCGGTGCCTTTTTCAAAGTGCCCGGCTATGACTGGAAAGCCGAAGAAGCTCTGTTTGGCCGGGCGATGCTCGACTGGCTTCCCGCCATCGCGACGACCTCGCCGCCTGCGGCTACGCCACCGCTCGTGCACTTCTTCTGTGGCCTTCTCACGCTGGCGGACTGGATCGGTTCGGACCGGCGTGCCTTTCCATTCGAGCCCGTGTTCCGATCCGACTATTGGCACACGGCACGGGAGCGTGCTGATCGGAGGCTGCATGAAATCGGTCTCGCCTCCGACGGACTTACGCTGCGCGGCACACCGGGCTGGTCCATTATCTCCGATCACCCTGAACCACGGCCAGCGCAGGAGGCGGTCGGAGGTGTGCCAACCAGTGAACACCTCGTCCTGCTCGAGGCCGAGACCGGCGCAGGCAAGACGGAGGCGGCACTGTGGCGCTTTGCCACTCTGTTCGCAGCGGGAGAAGTGGAAGCGCTCTATTTCGCTGTGCCGACACGGGCGGCCGCGCGGCAGTTGCAGCGGCGTATCAACGCGGCGCTGACACGCATGTTCGCGCAGCCGCCCGAAGCCGTTTTGGCCATTCCGGGGCAGGTTATGGCCGGCGAGGCATCGGGAACGCGACTGCCGGATTTTTCGATGCTCTGGGACGACGGCGAGGACCGACCTGCGCGCTGGGCGGCAGAGCATTCGGCGCGTTTTCTCGCGTCACGGGTTGCGATCGGAACGGTGGATCAGGTCGCCCTCGGCGGCCTGCAGGTGAAATATGCGCATTTGCGCGGCGTGGCGCTGAGCCGCGCGCTGCTGGTGATCGATGAGGTGCACGCCTCCGATCCTTACATGACTGAAGTCCAGACCGCGATGGTGGAGGCCCATCTCGCGCTCGGAGGGCATGTGATGCTGATGTCGGCAACGCTCGGCGCCGCGGCTCGGGTCCGCTGGTTCAGGGAGCCGATCGCCGATCTCGCCTCCGAGTCCGCCGTCCCCTATCCGGCCATCTGGACCGGCGGAGGCGTTCAGGCCGTGGAAGCGGATACAGAGGCAGGCAAGACGGTTCAGGTCGAGTCTTTTGCCGGCTGGTCGGGCGCAGATGCCGCGCGCCATGCCGTCGAAGCCGCGCGCCGGGGTGCGCGGGTGCTGGTCATTCGCAACACGGTGGCCCGTGCTCAGGAAACTCATGCTGCCTGCCTTGCAGCAGAACCTGGCCTGCTGCTCGCGGTCCGCGGCATTCCGACTTTGCACCACAGCCGCTTTGCGGCCGAGGATCGCGCACGCCTTGACGCGGCGGTGGAGGCGGCCATCGGCAAGGACAGCCCGCCCGGCGGGTGCATCGTCATCGGCACCCAGACGCTGGAGCAATCGCTTGACCTTTGTGCCGACATTCTCGTCACCGATCTCTGCCCTATGGACGTGCTGCTCCAGCGCATCGGCCGGCTGCATCGTCACCGGCGTCCACGGCCGGTCGGGTTTACGAGGGCGCGGGTTCTGGTGCTCACCCCACCGGGCGGGCTCGATCCGCTCACTCTGGCAGCCGACAACGCGCTCGGCGCCTATATCGACGGCCCGAATTTCTCCGGCATCTATGTCGATGTGCCTGGTCTCGCTGCCACGCTCGCCGAGATCGAGACGAAGCCGGAATGGCGTATTCCGTCGATGAACCGGGCGCTCGTCGAAGCGGCGACCCATCCCGAGGCGCTCGACCGGATCGCCGAGGCGCGCGGCTGGCAGGCCTACCGCCAGAAAGTGACCGGCAAGGTTCGGGCGGACATGGCCACGGCCGGCCTTGCCATCCTCGACCGCGAGCGACCGCTCGCGAGCTTTCCCGCCGACGAGAAGCTTCGCACCCGGCTCGGTGAGGAAGGTGTGATCCTCAGGCTGCCGGAGGGCACCCTCGGCGCCTTCGGATTGGCGGTCTCGACGCTCGCCCTGCCGGCGCACTGGTCGAAGGGGCTGACCGGGGAGGAAGACGTGGTTGTTGTAGAGCCCGGGCCGCCGCTGCAGTTGAAGGTAGCAGAAACAGGAATGGCGTA
>NZ_MCRJ01000224.1 GCF_001720135.1 Methylobrevis pamukkalensis | reverse complement strand
GGGGACGCAAGACTCCAGGGGATCTTCGCAAAGCGGCCGCTCGTTACGGCGAGACGCCGGCGAGGGAAATCACCCTCCCCTTCATCGTCCCCTCCCCCTGGAGGGGGAGGGACAGGGAGAGGTGGCATCCTTGCTCAGGACTCCCGATACGCCCCCTCACCGCGCCATCGCCAGGATCGCCTCCACGTCCACATGCCGCGCCAGATGCGCCGCCAGCGCGTCTAGCGCCGCCTCGCGTCCGCATCATAGGCAAGCGACGACGCCGCCCCGATCCCGGCAAGGATCGCCGCCCGCTGCGCGTCGTGGTGAAACAGGCCGTGGAGATAGGTGCCCGTGACCCGGCCGCTCGGCGAGATCGCCCCGTCCGGCCGCCCCTCCCCGCCGAGCCGGGCGAAGGGCCGCGCCCGGTCCGGCCCTTCCGTGCGCCCGACATGCATCTCGTAGCCCGACAGCGCCACGCCCGCTGCCGAGACGCCCTGCACCTCGGTCAGCGTCTTGTCGTCGGTCATCACCGTCTCGACGTCGAGCAGGCCGAGCCCGGAGACCGTGGACGGCGGCCCCTCGATCCCGTCCGGATCGGCGATCATGGTCCCGAGCATCTGGAAGCCGCCGCAGATGCCGATCACCCTGCCCCCGCGCCGCACGTGGGCGGCGAGATCCACGTCCCAGCCCTGCGCCCGCAGGAAGGCGAGATCGGCGATCGTCGCCTTGGAGCCAGGCAGGATCACGAGATCGGCCACCGGCAGCGGTGAGCCGGCCGGCACGAACACGAGATCGACGTCGGCCTCGCGGCGCAGCGCGTCGAAATCGTCGAAATTGGCAATGCGCGACAGCACCGGCACGGCGATGCGGACCCGCCCGCCCGCGCCTTCCGCCAGCCCGCGGTCGAGGATCACCGCGTCCTCCGGCGGCAGGCGCGCGGCATCCGGCAGATGCGGCACGAGGCCGAGCGCCCGCCAGCCGGTCCGGTCCGCGATCATCCGCATCCCCTCGTCGAACAGGCTGGGGTCGCCGCGAAAACGGTTGACGAGGAAGCCGCCGATCAGCGCCGCGTCGTCCGGATCGATCACCGCCTTCGTGCCGACGAGGCTGGCGATCACGCCGCCGCGGTCGATGTCGCCGATCAGCACCACGGGAATGTCGGCGGCGCGGGCAAAGCCCATGTTGGCGATGTCATTGGCGCGCAGATTGATTTCCGAGGCGCTGCCCGCCCCCTCCACCAGCACGATGTCGGCCTCGGCCGAGAGGATCCGGAAGCTCTCGAGCACCGCCGGCATCAGGCTCGCCTTGAGATCCTGATATTCGCGGGCGCGGCAGGAGCCGATCCGCCGGCCCTGCACGATCACCTGCGATCCGGTCTCGGCCTCCGGCTTCAAGAGCACCGGATTCATGTGGACCGAGAGCGGCACGCCCGCCGCCCGCGCCTGCAACGCCTGCGCCCGGCCGATCTCGCCGCCGTCGGAGGTCACCGCGGCGTTGTTCGACATGTTCTGCGCCTTGAACGGCCGCACCCGCAGGCCGCGCGCGGCAAGCAGCCGGCAGAGCCCGGCGACGATCAGCGACTTGCCGACGTCCGATCCGGTCCCCTGAAACATCACGCGCGCGCGCTCATCCTGCCTCCACCTTGAACAGCGGTAGAGCAATAGCCGATCGCGCGGCAAATCACAGTGCAGGACAGCGCCGCAGCCGACGATTCCTCGCCGCTTGACCCCGCGCGGGTGGACGCCGACCGGCCGGGGCGATAGGAACGGGGCACTCAGACGTCCACCGCCCGACGAGGCCTTCGATGCCCTCCTTCGCCGTCCGCTTCTACGAGATCGCCGCCCGCCGCTCGCCGCTCTGCGTCGGCATCGACCCGGCGCCCGAGACGCTGCAGAGCTGGGGCCTGCCGGTCACGGCCGAAGGCGCGCGCGACTTCGGCCTGCGCCTCGTGGAGGCCACCGGCGAGCGGGTCGGGGTGTTCAAACCGCAGGTCGCCTTCTTCGAGCGCTTCGGCCCGGCCGGATTCCTCGCGCTGACCGAAGTGATGGACGCGATCCACGCCGCCGGCGCCCTGTGCCTGTCCGACGTCAAGCGCCTCGACATCGACCACACGCTGATCGCCTATGCCGCCGCCTGGCTCGGCGAGGACGCCGGCTTTCCGAGCGACGCGATCACGGTCGGCGCCTACACCGGCGCCCGCGCGCTGCGCCCGGTGGTCGACCGCGCTGCCGAGCACGAGGCCGGCCTGTTCGTGCTGACGCGCTCGTCCAACCCGGAAGGGCTGGAGCTGCAGAACGCCCGCCTTGCCGACGGGCGCACCATCGCCGAACAACTCGCCGACGAGATCACCGCCTTCAACGTCGAGATCGCCGGCACGGCGACCGGCCCGGTCGGCGCCGTGATCGGCGCGACGCTGGACGACGCGATGCCCGTGCTCGACCGCCTGCCGCAGAGCCTGATCCTCGCCCCCGGCGTCGGCGCCCAGGG
>NZ_MCRJ01000223.1 GCF_001720135.1 Methylobrevis pamukkalensis | reverse complement strand
CCTGTCGGTCTCGCCGGCTATCCCCCCCGTGACGGCGGGCGCCGCTCCGGCGCAGCCGTCGGCCTTCGCGCAGGCAGGTGTCGCGCAGGCGGATGTCGCCGCCGAAAGCTCGCGCAAGGCGCGGATGCCCTGCTGTCGGCTGCCATGCCGGCTACCGCGCAAGCCGAACCCGGACAGGCCGCGGCGCGGCCCGTGAGGGCACCCGGACAGGCGCCCATGCCTGCGACCGCGCCGACGACGCCCGACAGTGCACGCACGACAACGCAGCCGATCGTCAACGACGCCGCTCCTCTTCCCGTGGAGACGGCGATTGCCCCGAGCAAGGTCGAGACCCCAGCGCCGGCAGGTCAGCCGGCCGCAGTCCTCGCCGACGAAGCGGCCGGTTCCGATGGTGCGGCGGCAACCGCCGCGCAGCCCGCCGTGGCCGTGGAAGATGGGGCCGCCGCGCCCCTCCAGGCCGCACCGAAGGTTGCCTCCGCTGCCGCGCAGACGCCGGTTGTCGCGGCCGCTGACGGCGCTCCGGAAGTTCATGCCGCCCCGACCCGCCTCGCCGCGACCGAAGTCCAGGCACCGGTCCCGCCGGCGGCGGCCCCCTCGGCGACCATCGCAGCCCCTGCGCCGACCGCCGTCGGCGATCTCGCCCAGGTCAGCGGCATCGCGACCGATGCCGCGGGACCAGCCGCCGCGGCTGCGCCCCCGGCGCCGGTGCCGCCGGCCCACCAGAACGCTGCCGGGAGCGCGGCTGCCCCCGCGCCGATGTCGGCGGTGCCAGAGGTTGCGCCAGCCGTCTTCGCGTCTCCGGATCGTCCCGCCACGGGATCCCGCCCGATCGTGATCGAGGCCGAGGCGCAGTCCGCGTCGGCGGCGCCCGCCCCGGCGACCGTCGAGAGCCCTGCGCCGGAAACCGTCCGCGCACCTGCAGAGACCAGCACGGTCGTGACAGATGTCGCGACACCGGCCGTGATCATGACTGAAACTGCCGAGTGCCGAACCGGTGCTGACCGCGCCGAAGGCGCATCCGCCCCCGTGCAGATCCCGGTTGCCGCGGTCGACGCCAGTTCCGCCGACATCCCTGCCGCGCCTGCCCGGCCGGTCGTGACCGATGCGGCTCCGCTGCCCTTGGCGACGGCTGCCACACCGGTTCCGGCCGGACGCCAGGATCCTGCGGCCGCCGGCGTCTCGTCCGAGGCCCCCCCGGCCGCGGCCGAGCCCCCGGAGCAGATCGTCGTCGCGAAGAAGGAGACTGCCGCACCGGCCGGGCCGGTGCAGGCGGCGCCGGCGGAAACGGTCGACGCGACCGTGCCGGAGATCTCCCCTGCGCCCGCCCGGCCCCTCCCCCTCGATGCCGCGCCGCAGCCGGTGCCGTCGGTCGCTTCGGCAGCCGGGCCGGTGCTGTCGACACCCGTGCCTCCCCGTCGCCGAGGCACCGGCCGGGCAGCCGACCGCGGATGTCGTCGCTGCGCCGCTCTCGAGCAGCGCCGAGGCCGCGACGGCCGCCGAGACGATCCCGGCCGCCTCTGTCGTGGCCGCATCCGCGCAGCCGGACACCACCCCGGAGACCGCGACGGCCCGGCCCGCGCCGGGCGAAGTCGCTTCGCAGCCGGTTGAAACGGACAGCGAGACGATCCTTGCCGATGTGGCGCACCCCGCGGCACCCGATCAGCCGCAGGCGGAGCCGGCGCGTGCCTCACCGGTCGCCGCGACCGATCGTGCGGCTGTCTCCGTGCCCCTCGCCGCCATGGCGGCAGCCACCGGTGACGCCGAGGTTCCGGCGCGCCCGGCCGATGTCGTTGCGCCGGTCACCGCCTCCGTCGATGGCAGTCTCGCTGACGGCCTCGATGTGCAGGCGGTCCGGACCGAACTGCCGGCCGTGAAAGCCGAAGCCTTCGCCACCGCCCCGGCCCCGGCCCCGGCCGAGCTCGATGCGCCCCTGCCCGCGCTCGTCGAAACAGCCGAGACGGACGGCGAGGGCGACCTTGAGGCCGCGATGGCCGGCGCCGCCGGCACCGACGGCGAGGCCGAGGAGGACGCCCCGGCCGCCCGCCTGTCATCGCCCTTGCCGCAGGCCCCGGCGTTGCCGGCGACGGGCGCCGAGCGGATGGCCGCCGCGCCGCGCGCCGAGCCCCCGGTCGTCCTGCCGGCCCAGGCCGGCAACCCGTCGGCGATCGCACCGGAAACGGCCCCCGATGCCGCTGCGGGAACCGCTCCCGACACCGCTGTGGACAGGCCGTCGGAGGCCGACGCCTCCGCCCTGCGAAGCCTGGCCCCGGATCCCGACGCGATCGCGCCGAGCCTCGCCAGGTCGCTGCGCAGGCCGCCACCCCGTCCGTTCCCGCGATCGCGGCGCAGGCGCAGCCGAATGCGCCGGTTCCCGTCGCCGCCCAGTCCGCGGCTGCGGCCATGGTGGCCGGCCAGTTCGCCATGCCCCTGCGCACCGCAGCCGCGACGGCCGAAGGGGACGCCGGCACCACCTTGAACGGAACGTCGCCGGACGCCGCCGCTGCGGCGGCCGAGGGCGAGCCATCAGGGGAC
>NZ_MCRJ01000222.1 GCF_001720135.1 Methylobrevis pamukkalensis | reverse complement strand
AAGCGCTTCTGGACTTCGGTTTCGCTGCATCCGAGGTGATGCTGTGCCCACCGCCTTGCCGCGAACCAATCTTCTCCCCCACGGGGAGAAGGTGGCCCGAAGGGCCGGATGAGGGGGCGGCGGCACAGCAGAGCGCCGCTTTGCCCACCCCGAACGCCGCAGCGCCAGCCGCCCAACATACCCCTCACGCGTGACCGGCCTCGGTCGACAGCAGGGCCGGGTTGATGCCGAGCAACGCCAGGGCGCGGTCGTAGCGGTCTTCGAGCCGGGTTTCGAACACGAGTTCGGGCGAGGCGGCGACGGTGAGCCAGCCGTTCTGCTGGATCTCGCTCTCGAGCTGGCCGGGTGCCCAGCCGGCATAGCCGAGCGCCAGCAGCGCATGCTCCGGGCCGCGGCCGTCGGCGATCGCCTTCAGCACTTCCAGCGTGGCGGTCAGCGAGATCTCGGCGTCGACCGGCAGGGTCGAGCTTTCGAGATGATAGTCGGAGGAGTGGAGCACGAAGCCGCGGCCGGTCTCCACCGGGCCGCCGTGATGCACCCGCATCACGTTGGCGGGCTCCGGCAGGCGGATGCGACGGTCCTCGGGAATGATGTCGAGCTGGACCAAGAGGTCGCGCATCGACAGGTTCGGCGCGGGCTTGTTGATGATCAGCCCCATCGCGCCGTCGGCAGAGTGGGCGCAGAGATAGACCACCGATCTGGCGAAGCTGTCGCCGCCGATGCCGGGCATGGCGATCAGGAACTGTCCGTCCAGATAGGTCGGTTCGATGGTCATGCGTGGCGATCCGTGTGTCCGTCGGCGGTTGTCTCCACCGTTGTGTGTCGATCCCCGAACGATAGCGCTCTTTGAAGAAAATACCAGCCGGCGGCGCAGGTTGGTTGCGGGGTTCGCCCTTTTCGATGGCCGGCGCCGTCACGAAACCGTGTTGCCGTCTCGCCCGCCGCGGTCTCGCCAGCGCCACCTTCCGGCTGGTATGTGGGAAGGACGACCTCCCGAGCCGCGCGGAATGTCCCGATCTTGAAACCGATTGCCCGTCCTCTTGCGTCCGCCGTCCTTGCCCTCGCGCTGCTTGGCGCGCAGGCCACCCTTGCCGCCGGGCAGGGCGTGCCGCAGCCGGACACGCGGCTGGTCGTCGCCGGACCCGTTTCCGGTGCCGGGGATGGATCATCCGGCGCCGGCGGCTACGATCTCGCCCTCGTCGTCACCCTGCCGAAAGGCTGGCACACCTACTGGCGCTCGCCGGGCGATGTCGGCGTGCCGCCGATGCTGACGCCGCAGGAGGCGGACAACCTTGCCGGCCTCGACGTCGGCTTTCCGGTACCGCGCCGTTATTTCGACGGCTACTCGGAATCGATCATCTACGAGGACGCGGTGACCCTGCCGATCCGCGTTGCGGCGACCGAGGCCGATGCGCCGGTGACCTTGCGGCTCGGCTTCGACTTCGGCTACTGCAAGGAGATCTGCGTGCCGGCCCATGCCTCCTTCGACGTCGACCTGCACCCGGGGATGACGCCGGACACAGGGGCAGACCGCCTCGTCGCGGCCGCCCGCGCCACGCTGCCGCTGCCGGAAGACAACCCCGCCGCCCGGCTGCGTCTTGCGGAATTTGCGCCCGTGCCGGTTGGGCCCGGCGCGCCGCCGCGCTACCGCCTCGTCGTCGAGGGTCCGGATGCCGGCAGAGCCGACCTCGATGTCTTCGTCGAAGGACCGGAGGGCTGGTCGCTGCCGTTGCCCAAACCCCAGGCCGAACCTCGGGAGGGCGGCGAAACCTCCGAGGGGCACACGTTCCTGCTCGACCTTCAGGGCATCCCCAAAGGCGCTCCGACCGCCGGCGCCGCGCTGCGCATCACCATGGTCTCGGGCACGCGCGGCGTCGAGGCGATCCGCCGCCTGCCCTGACGCGCCGATGATGCCGGGCTTGTCGTCCTTCCGTGATCTGCCGTATCTACCGTGATGAGCCCGGCCGGCCTTCTGCCGGCTCCAGCTTTCGGACGTCCGGTTTCCGGCGTCCCATCTCAAGGAGACTTCATCATGACGATTGCGGTTGGCGACACGCTGCCCGATGTGACCTTCATGGTCCCCGGCGCCGATGGCCCGGTCAAGAAGACCACGGCCGAGATCTTCGGCGGCCGCAAGGTCGTCCTGTTCGCGGTGCCGGGTGCCTTCACCCCCACCTGCCACATGAACCACCTGCCGGGCTTCGTCGACAATGTCGACGCGATCCTGGCCAAGGGCGTCGACTCGGTCGCCTGCACCGCCGTCAACGACGTGTTCGTCATGGGCGCCTGGGCGAAGGCGACCGGCGCCGAGGGCAAGATCGAGATGCTGGCGGACGGCTCGGGCGTGTTCGCCTCGGCCCTCGGCCTCGATCTCGACCTCTCCTCCCGCGGCCTCGGCCTGCGCTCGCAGCGCTACGCGATGATCGTCGACGACGGCATCGTGAAGTCGCTGGACGTCGAAGAGCGCCCGGCTCGGCCACCGTCTCCGGCGCGGCGGCGGTGCTGGAAAAGCTCTGAGGGCAGGGCGCGACCTGCACGCTCGCCTTGAAAGAGCGGATGCAAATCTCCTGCATCCGCTGATTGAGT
>NZ_MCRJ01000221.1 GCF_001720135.1 Methylobrevis pamukkalensis | reverse complement strand
TCGCCTGACAACGGCTCGGAGAAGCTACAGCGGGGCCGACTGATGCCGCAAGCCTTATTCCGTCCCTGGCAGCAAGGACTCGCGCTGCCTCGACCATTCATCGGGGATCTGCACTCGCAGCGACTGAAGCGTCAGGCCCGGGGGATGCCGTGCGTCGAGTATCGCCTCGACAAGATCGGGCGCAAGCTGCGTCAGCCGAAGCACACGCGTGAGGTAGGAGACAGCGATGCCTTCCTGTGCGGCGAGGTCGGCTACCGTGGCAAAGTCACCGTTGTCGAGCATCCTCTTCCAGCGGAACGCGCGCGCAAGCGCCTTGATGAGCGTATCGTCCGGCTTCCCGCGCGCTTGGTTGCCTGATGGCCGCTGCATCTCTTTCCGCCCGCCGCGCTTCACGATGCGGAATGGTACGTGGATTGTGACCGTCTCGGGGACCGCCGTCGCGCGGGTCATGCCGCTGCTCCGATGCTGCCAGACAGCATCTCGCGCGCGAGCCCTCCGAGGCCGTCCATCCGGAGCCGGAAGTTGAGCCCGTTCGTGCCGATATCGACGCGCTCGACCAGCAGCGTGACAATGCGCGCCTGCTCGGCGGGGAAGAGTTCGTCCCACAGCGGGTCGAGCTGCTGCAAGGCCGCGCGTGCGTCGGCCTCGGAGATGTCTTCGGCGTAGGCACGCGCCGCCTTCCAGGTCCCCGCAACAATTTCCGGCTGGCGGAACACGGCGCGGAGTTGGTCTATGACGGCGCCCTCGATCTCGCCCGCAGGCACGCGGCCGACCGGGCAAGATCCTGCGCCGTGCTTCAGCACGGTCTGGCTGATGTAGTAGCGGTACAGCCTGTCGCCCTTGCGGGTGTGCGTAGGTGAGAACGCGGCGCCATCGGGACCGAAGAGAAGCCCCTTCAGCAGCGCGGGCGTGTCGGCGCGTGTGCGCGCGGCGCGCTTGCGCGGGCTCTCCGTCAGGATGGCGTGGACGCGGTCCCACGTGTCGCGGTCGATGATGGCATCGTGTTCGCCGGGATAGCTCTCGCCCTTGTGGACCGCCTCGCCGATGTAGGCGCGGTTGCTCAGCATGCGGTAGATGTACTTCTTGTCGATCGGGTTGCCGCGCGGCGTCCGGAGGCCGTGCGTGCCGACTTCCCGCGCCAGTTCCGTGCAGGACCCGATCTCGAGAAAGCGGGCGAAGATCCAGCGCACATGCGCAGCGTGCTCTTCGTCGACCACCAGCTTCCGGTTCTCGAGGCGGTAGCCGAAGGGCGGCACGCCGCCCATCCACATGCCCTTCTTCCGGCTGGCGGCGACCTTGTCGCGGATGCGCTCGGCCGTGACCTCGCGCTCGAACTGGGCGAAAGACAGCAGGATGTTCAGCGTCAGCCGTCCCATGGAGGTCGTCGTGTTGAACGACTGCGTGACCGAGACGAAGGTCACCCCGTTCCGGTCGAACACCTCGACCAGCTTGGCAAAATCCGCCAGCGAGCGGCTGAGACGGTCGATCTTGTAGACCACCACCACATCGACCAACCCGTCCTCGATGTCCTCCAGCAGCCGCTTCAGGCCGGGCCGTTCCAGCGTGCCGCCCGAGATGCCGCCGTCGTCATACTGATCGCGGACCAGCACCCAGCCCTCGGACCGCTGGCTGGCGATGTATGCCTCGCAGGCCTCACGCTGGGCGTGGAGCGAGTTGAACTCCTGCTCCAGCCCTTCCTCGGAGGATTTCCGGGTGTAGACGGCACACCGCAGCTTGCGGACGACCTTCGATTTATCCGGCGGCTTCGTCACTTCCGCCCCCTGTGGTTCTTGAGCCCGAAGAAGACCCAGCCGTTCCAGCGCGTGCCGGTGATCGCGCGGGCGATCGCGGACAGCGACTTGTACGGCCGCCCCTGCCATTCGAAGCCGTCGGCAGTTACGGTGACTATCTGCTCGACGCCCTGCCACTCGCGGAGCAGCCGCGTGCCGGTGATCGGGCGGTCGCGATCGGCGCGGATGCTCCGCTTCGCCCGGTCGCCGCCGTCAAGTTCCTCGCCCAGCCGCTCAAGGCGCCGGATCGTCTCCGGCTTCAGCCCGCCATAGGCCAGTTCCTGGATGCGATAGGCGATACGGCTTTCAAGGTAGCGGCGGTTGAACGGCGGCGGCTCGCTGTCGAACAGGTCGCGCCACTGTTCCTTCAGGTCGGGCGTCGGTGTGGTCTTGAGCGCGGCCAGGCGCGCTGGGATGGGATCGGGTTTGTTCATGCATTTCTCCGGCGAGTTGGAGTTGCATGACGGCATTGGTCGGGCGGATAGTGTAGGCAACGTTCTCCAGTATCGTCAGATACTTCGTTCGTCTCCCGCATCCGCAACCGGACCAGCCCGAGCGCCAACAGGCGGCATAGCTCGGTGCGCCGCTCAGCGGCGCTCATCTGGTCGGGAGGGAGCGGGTTCGGGCGTTTCATGTTTCGGTGGCCATGATCGATGGTGTGCTACCGATCAAAAGCCACCCAGCTGCCTAGGACGGGACATCTCAAAGGAACGGGATGCGGAAATTCGAACAGAGAGAGAACATCAGGGCTTGCCGATCACGGATTTGTCCATGATTATCGCAGGTTGAATCAATCGAGAGCAGTA
>NZ_MCRJ01000220.1 GCF_001720135.1 Methylobrevis pamukkalensis | reverse complement strand
TCCAGGGGATCGCAGGTGCCGCTGGACGCGACACTGCGGAGCATCGATAGCCTCCGACAGAAAGGGAGACAGTCATGACCACGACAGCATTCCGCAACGACCTGACCATGATCGTGAACGGAGTTCTCCCTTGTCGAAATCGTCTTCTCGCGCGGCATCCGCGCATACACTGACCGAACGCCCTGTCGCGTCCCTCAAGCCTGCCGCGCGCAACGCGCGTACCCATTCCAGGAAGCAGATCCGCCAGATCGCGGCGAGCATCGAGCGCTTCGGCTTCGTCAATCCGGTGCTGGTCAGCGATGCCGGTGAGATTGTCGCCGGGCACGGCCGCGTCGAGGCCGCAAGGCACCTCGGGCTCGAGCGTGTCCCGACCCTGACACTCTCCCATCTGAGCGCAGCCGATCTGCGCGCCTATGTTCTGGCCGACAACAAGCTGGCCCTGAATGCAGGCTAGGACCGCGACCTGCTTGCGCTCGAACTTCAAGGGCTCATCGATCTGCAGTTCGTTGTGGAATTGACCGGCTTCAGTCTGGCCGAGATCGACCTCGTGCTCGACGAAGCCCGGGTGGCGAAGCCTGACGGCCGTGATGACCCCGAGGACGAGGTCCCCCTCCCCACCGGCCTGGCGGTGACGGTGCCTGGTGATCTCTGGCACCTTGGACGCCACCGGCTGATCTGCGGCGACAGCCGCGACCCGGAGACCTTCCGGGCGCTGCTTGGTGATGAGCGGGCCGATCTCGTTTTCACCGACCCGCCCTACAACGTGAAGATTGACGGCAACGTCTGCGGACTTGGCAGCATCCGGCATCGCGAGTACGCCTTTGCCAGCGGCGAGATGGGCGCGGACCAGTTCAGGGCGTTCCTCACCGCCACGCTCGGCAACATGGCAGCCGTCATGCGCGACGGAGCCATCGCTTTCGTCTGCATGGACTGGCGGCACATGGAGGAAATGCTGGCGGCGGGACGCTCCGCCTTCACCGAGCTCAAGAACCTCGTCGTCTGGAACAAGACCAATGGCGGCATGGGCAGCTTTTACCGTTCCAAACACGAACTGATCTTCGTCTACAAGATCGGCGAGGCGCCCCATACCAACAGCTTCGGCCTTGGCGCCACCGGCCGGCACCGCACCAATGTCTGGGACTATCCAGGGATCACCAGTCCCGGCAAGGCCCGCGGCGAAGAGTTGGCCATGCATCCGACTGTGAAGCCGGTGGCGATGATCGCCGATGCCCTCCGCGACTGCTCGCGCCGCGGCGAAATCATCCTCGACGGCTTCGGCGGTTCGGGCTCGACGCTGATCGCGGCCGAGAAGACCGGGCGGCTGGCGCGGCTGGCCGAGTTCGATCCGGTCTATTGCGACACGATCGTGCGCCGATGGGAGCAGGTGACCGGCAGGCAAGCCCGGCACGACGCCAGCGGGCTCGGCTTTGAGGCGCGCGAGGAAATGCGGTCGGAACAGACCGCACAGGCAGCGCGGGTCGGCCAAGCCGGAGGTGCTGATCATGACCTCTGATCGTGATGACGATCGGCTCGGCTACAAGAAGCCGCCGACCTGGGGACGTTTCCAGAAGGGACGATCCGGCAATCCCGAAGGTCGGCCGCGCAAGCCCAGGCCGGACAATCCTGGCCCATCGAACGACCCCAGCGCGCTCGACGATGCGCTGCGCAAGGAACGCGACCGCCGGATCAGGGTGACCGATGCCAGTGGAACGAGGGACGCCGCGCTGACGGAGGTCATCGTCCGCGCCCTGACGAACAATGCCATCAAGGGTGATGTCCGGGCACAACGAGAAGCCCTGAAACTCTTGCGGGAGCTCGATGGGCGTGACGCGGCGCGTCTCAAGGCCGAGGCGGAGCGCAAGCAGCATCAGTTCGAGCAGATCTGCACCTTGAAGCAACACAAGGCCAGGATCTGGGCCGCAGCCGCAAGGCAGGGCGTCGAGCCTGAAGCCCCATGGCCGCATCCGGACGACATCTTCATCAACGCCGCGACCGGCAGCTGGAGTGTTCGAGGCCCCTTCACCGAGGAGGACCTGCCCTTCTTCAATTACTGCCGCGCCCAGCGCGATGCGCTGTTTGCCCGTCTCGCTCTCGATCTGTGCCAGAGCAAGGCTCAAAATATCGCCAGAACATCGATCGGAAATCTATGGGTATATTGGGATTCAAAACTGCCGAAGCGGTGGCAGATCCTCGATGACTTCGAACCCCGTCTGATGGCCCTCATGGTTCGGCGCCTCCGCGATCTGCGCGCGCATCTCGAGGGCTGCCTGCGCCGGGTAGAGGACCTGCGGCCGACCTCGATGCACGGGCCCATGGACAAGGAGACCTATCGCAGCGTCAACGTCGTCATGAAGCCGCTTCTGCAGCGCTACGGCTACCGATCCCAGGCGGAGTTCGAGAGAGCCTATGAGCTGTTCGGTGAGGACATGCCCTGGCCAAAAACGGGTAGCTGATGGGGAATTGCGCTGTCCCAGCGGACCAGCCACAAGGCCACTTCTGCTCGGAGCTTGCCATTCGGCTGATGCGAGTTGCCTTGTCGGCAGAGGGCAATGACGACAAGCAGAGATATAGCATCAGGCATGATGTTCGCACAGCCATAGGCTATGGCGGTGAC
>NZ_MCRJ01000219.1 GCF_001720135.1 Methylobrevis pamukkalensis | reverse complement strand
GTGGTGCTGGCCGAACCGGCCGCCCTGCGCGGCCTGCTCCGGGCGGCCGTCGCCGAGGCGGCGCTGGCCGAGGCGGTCGGTGATCTCGCGGCGCTGCGGCCGGATCTCTCGGCGCGCGGCGTGCCGTCGGTCGCGGCCCGCTCCGTGATTGCGGCGGCCGTGCTGGCACTGTGTGCCGCGGCGATCTTCGCGCCCCTCGTCGTGCTGCAGGCCGGGCTTGCGGCGTCGATGGCGGGCTTTCTCGTGGTGGGGTTGCTGCGGCTGTTCGCGGCGGGCGCCGTGGTCTGGCGACGCCCGCGCCTCGCCGGCACGCCGGACCGCCTGCCGGTCTACACCGTGCTGGTCGCGCTCTACGACGAGGCGCAGATGCTGCCCGGGCTGGTGGCGGCGCTGGAACGGCTGCGTTATCCGCGGGACCGGCTCGACGTCAAGATCGTGCTGGAGGCGGGCGATGCGGCAACCATCGCCGCCGCCCTCGCCGCGACCCGCGGCCTCGACCATGTCGACGTGGTGGTGGTGCCGCCCGGCGCGCCGCGCACCAAGCCGCGGGCGCTCGCCCATGCGCTGAAATTCGCGCGCGGCAGTCTGGTGGCCGTGTTCGACGCGGAGGACCGGCCGGCGGCGGACCAGCTGCTCGTCGCCGCCCGCGCCTTTGCGGAGGGGCCGGCGGAGCTTGGCTGCGTGCAGGCGCGGCTGGTGATCGACCGCGTCGGCAACCGGCTGCAGGCGCAGTTCGCCATCGAATACGCCGCCCTGTTCGACGGACTGCTGCCGTTTCTTGCCGCCAACGGCCTGCCGCTCCCGCTCGGCGGAACCTCCAATCATTTCAGGAGGTCAGCTCTCGAAAACGTTGGCGGGTGGGACCCCTGGAACGTCACGGAGGATGCCGATCTCGGCGTGCGGCTGGCCCGCTTCGGCTGGCGTTCGGCGATGATCGACAGCGTGACGCTGGAGGAGGCGCCGCGCGACTTCCACGTCTGGCGGCGCCAGCGCAGCCGCTGGATCAAGGGCTGGCTGCTGACGTGGATCGTCCACATGCGCCGGCCGCAGACGCTGTGGGCCGAGGTCGGCCCGCTCGGCTTCTTCGCCGTCCAGGCCTATTTCGGCGGCATCGTCGTCTCCGCGCTCGCCCATCCGGCCGGAATGCTGCTGATCCTGCTCCACGCCTCCGGCCGCCTGCCGCTCGCCGTCGGCAGCCATTTCCTGTCCGACCTCGTGATCGCCGCCGCCACCCTCAACGTCGCCTTCGGCTATGGCGCCACCATGTGGCTGGCCGCGCGCACGCTGGCCCTGCGCCGCCGCTTCACCCTCGGCCGTCAGGTGATCTTCATGCCGGTCTACTGGCTGCTGGTCTCGCTCGCCGCCTGGCTCGCCGTGTTCCAGCTGGTCGCCCGCCCGCATTTCTGGGCCAAGACCCCCCACACGCCGCACGACGGCGGGCGCAAGCGCCGAACGTGGCGGCGGTGAGAGTGCAGGGCGTCGGTGGGAGCTTCAGAAGAGATATGGAACGGGTGAAGGGAATCGAACCCCTCCCGCCGGCCCGCTCGTTCGAGCAGCTAGATCGTTTCCCCTGTCGATGTGCCGATTATCTCGCGGTAGGCGCCGGGCACGGGGTTGCATCTGGCCTGAGTTACAAGACACAAAGGGTCTGCGCCGCGTCTTACCTAATCGCTGGTTTGGAGTGCGCCGCGCCTAATCTCGAAACGCCTCGAATAGCCGCCCTTGATGCCACCAACGAAATCTTCGCGTGACAGTAAGATGTGGCCATAGGGGATTTCGGCCTCGAACGTCTCAAGCGTAGCGATGCGCATCTTGAGGCGCTCAGCGGCGTTCAGGCTCATGGCTCGTTCCAGCAAATGCATAGCGTGCCCGATGAAGATATCTTCGGCCGTGCCCGCTTCGTCTGGATTGTTGACGTTCAGCTTGACTTTGAGAGAGGTCGCGGCGTGCTGAGTGCCCTCGATATAGTAAGCTAGATTGTTAGAAAGGTTAATGCCGCTTCCGATCTCCCGCATTGAGCTTGAGGCGAACCACTCGTCGTCGAAGCTGTGGTGATAATGGCCAGTTTCCACGCCATAATCGGCAAGGAATTGCATCGCCAAATATGGCGACCAGCCGTCTTGTGGCTGCACGACCGGTGGGGTGGCCTCTCGCTTCTTCAAGGAGAGAAGTCCGTCCAATGAATGTTTCAACTCGGCCTTGTTCCGTGGCTGCACAGCTTGGATTGCCTTGCGCCAGCGCTCCAGCAGTTCGAGGTCGACCCCTATGCGGGATATAGCCAGCCACCGCGCGTAAGGCACAAGGCTCTTGTCGATGCCAAAGATGGGGATTGTCGCGAACATATCCGAATAAGCGACGTACGCTCGCCATGCATAGAGGAATGGGATGAACCCCAGGGACAGTAGGATTGGGGTCGCAAGCTCAATAGCGTTCGCCAGCGTCGCGGTCTCGCTCCATAGCTGATAAGTCTTCCAAAGGCTGAAGCCAATGTACGACAGCCCAATCAGCGCACTGATGCCTCCCATCAATGTGGCGACGTGGGCATGTTCGGGTTTCTGACTTGCTATCATGCCCATGAGCGCGATCGCGGTCACAAACGGTAGGGCGACCAGCTCCACCCAAAGTGGAAAGGTATAGAG
>NZ_MCRJ01000218.1 GCF_001720135.1 Methylobrevis pamukkalensis | reverse complement strand
TGATCATGATCCAAAGCCTCTCTGCCGATTTGACCGTGGTTCTCTGCCCACCTTGTGTACAAATCTAATCGAGAGACTTGAAAATACGTTTAAAACGCAGGATGAATATTGCCTTAATCAGCAGTATCGCCTCAGTACATTACCCCTGAATCGAGATTAACCTTACAGGTCGATAACGAGAATTCGAGATTATATTTAAGTAAAATCACGATGACTCTGCAGCCCGGTCGACCAGATAGGTGAACACGGTGTAAATCACGACCGAGACCATGTGGAAGCCCACGGTCACCGGCGCGGTTCCGAAGACGTCGGCAAAGAAGGCATGCAGCGCAACCTCGGTCAGCGCGGCGATCAGCCAGACCACGGCGCCCCAGGACGCCAGCAGCCAGAGACCGACTGCGGCGACCAGATCGCAGACCGCGAAGAACACGGTGGCCACCCGCTGGGCGAGCGGCAGGTCGAAGAAGTTGCCTCCGCCGGGCGGGCTCAGCACCACCGACCAGTCGTGGAGGCCCGACACGAGGAAGACGACCGCAAGCAGGCGGACGAACACCACCAGCGCGAAACGCGGGTCGAACCGCCGTCCCGTTTCCGGCAGCGCGTCGTTCATGGCCTCGTCGTCGCGCACGCCGTGTCCTCTCGTCGTCCTGCCGCAAACCGCGTTCGGCGCAGATGCCGGATTTGAAGCCCCGCCCCTGCACTGATATGTAGAACCGGCATTCCGGGCAAGTCGCTCCTTCCGGCCCGGCCCGAGTTCTGAACCGATCGGACGACAGCCATGACCTTCCAGCGCGGCAACCCGGCGCCCTCCAGCATCGACCTGCACACCCTCCTGCAAGGTCAGCGGATGCGGCGAAACCGGCGCACCGACTGGTCGCGCCGCCTCGTGCGCGAGACGACCCTGACCATCGACGACCTGATCTGGCCGATCTTCGTCGTCGAGGGCAAGGCGTCCCGCACGGCCATCCCCTCGATGCCGGGCGTCTTCCGGCTGACCGTGGACGAAGCGGCCGCCGAGGCGCAGCGCGCGGCCGAACTCGGCATTCCGATGATCGCGCTCTTCCCCTACACCGACCCTGCCCTGCGCGATGAGACCGGCAGCGAGGCGCTCAATCCGGACAATCTCGTCTGCAGCGCCACGCGCGCGATCAAGGCGGCGGCCCCCGACATCGGCGTGATGCTCGACGTCGCCCTCGATCCCTACACCAGCCATGGCCACGACGGCCTGATGGTCGGCGACCAGATCGTCAACGATCCGACCGTGGAGCAGCTCTGCCGCCAGGCGCTGATCCAGGCCGCGGCCGGCGTCGACGTCGTCGGTCCCTCGGACATGATGGACGGCCGGATCGGCGCGATCCGCGCGACGCTCGATGCCAACGGCTACGAGCATGTGCAGATCATGTCCTATGCCGCGAAATATGCCTCGGCCTTCTATGGCCCGTTCCGCGACGCGATCGGCACCTCCAGGACGCTGCTCGGCGACAAGCGCACCTACCAGATGGACCCCGGCAACAGTGACGAGGCCCTGCGCGAGGCGGAACTCGATCTCGCCGAGGGCGCCGACATGATCATGGTCAAGCCGGGCATGCCCTATCTCGACATCCTCTGCCGCCTGAAGGCCGCCTTCCGGGTGCCGACCTACGCCTACCAGGTGTCCGGCGAATACGCGATGATCGAGGCGGCCGCCGCCAACGGCTGGATCGACGGCGAGCGGGCGATGATGGAAAGCCTGATGGCCTTCAAGCGCGCCGGCGCCGACGCATCCTCAGCTACTATGCGCCCCGGGTCGCGGCCCGCATCAAGGCCGGTCTCTGACCTTGCCGTCTCGACGGATGCCGTGCCGGCCACGACTGCGCGGGCAAGAGACCGCCCTGCGGCGGCTCGTTCCGCTCGCCGTCACGGCCGCGCTTGTCGCAGGCTGTGCAACAGGCCCCGACATGGCCCAGACCCGGCTGTGCCGCCTCGTCGTTGCCGCGGCAGAGCCGGAAGGCCGGATCCGCATCGTCGACGAGACCCCGATCACCGGTGTGCGCCATGGCGTGGCCATCCGCTACACGGTGGAAATCGGCAGCCGCATCCGGCCGGGCGAGGTTCGCTGCGCCTTCGAGGGCGGGCTGCTCGGCCGCAACCGCCTGCGCCTGGCGGCGGTGGAAACCCGCGAGGGACTCTACCCCGACTCCCGCCTCTACATCCTCGAACGCTTCTGGCTGGCCGACCCGGAAACACCGGATCGCGTCGGGCAGCGCCTGAGTCTTCCCGGGGAACAGGCGCCGTAGCCACCGAGTTGTGCCGACGGTGCTGGTGGCGCGCGGCGGCGGAACGCAAGCCACCCCCTGCCCTTCAGCGTCGCTCCCGGGTGCCCTCTGGCCCGGTCCCGCCTGCGCATCCCGCGTCGATTCGGCCGTCAACGCGGACGACCGAGACAAGGCTGGACAACGCAGGGCTGAATGTCGATGATCGACGCAACATTTTGCAACAGGTGTGAGAGTGGATGTTCCGATTCCTTTCGGAGGATCACCGTCGAAAGGCGATCAGTGATCTGGAGTTGTGTGCAGCATATTTCGAATTCCTGGACAAGGAGCTTCAGGAATTCGATGGACATGCTGAGCAACGCCTTCCCTCGAAGATCTTTCCCGCCGCCACCGGCTATCCCGACA
>NZ_MCRJ01000217.1 GCF_001720135.1 Methylobrevis pamukkalensis | reverse complement strand
CAACCGTGTAGCCGATCCGACCATCGCCGCTCAGCGTGAAGCCCTGGTCCTCTTCAAGCGAGGGAAGATTGATGGTCGACGGCATGGGCGAGCTCCTGAATGTGCATGGTGCGCCGCAAAATCACGAACGGATGTCTATTGTTCCGGCATGTATCGGCTAAGAAAGTCTGTCCCTCGAACCCGGCCGCAGACCTGAAAACCTGCAAGTCTGCAAGCAAACCTAGAGAGTGCCGTCTGAGGCTGCAACCGGAATTTACCTTGCCGCGGAGTAGTTGGACTGTTCGGCAGAAAAAGCGCGGTCCGCATTGCCATCTCCATCTCAAGTGCGCAATGCGGGCCTTCCGGGTGAACGATCGCAGGCGTGCCGCGATCGTTCACCCGGGAGGCGCCGGTCACGGCCTCGGGACGGTCTCACGCCACCAGGAAATCCGCCGCGCCGAGGGACGGCGTGCCGGCGAGGGTGGCGAAGTGGAGGGCGGCGTCGCCGCCGATGCCGTCGGCGTCGTACCAGAGGACGCCGTTCGACGTGTCGTAGATGATCCGGTCGTCGGCATCGCCGGCCGCCGGGCCGATGGCGAAGGCGGAGCCCGCCAGCGCGCCGGGGGCAAGCGCGGTGAAGATCGCATCGTCCAGTTGGAGGATGTCGATGCCCGAGACGAAGTCGGTGACCGTGTCGGCGCCGGTGGCGGGCGCCGCGTCGAAGACGAAGCTGTCGGCATCCGCCCCGCCGGTGAGGGTGTCCGCCCCACCGCCGCCGGCAAGACGATCGGCACCGATTCCGCCGGACAGGGTGTCGACGCCGTTCTGGCCGTAAAGCGTGTCGTCGCCGTCCTGCCCTTCGAGGAGATCGCGGCCGTCGCCGCCGAACAGCGTGTCGTTGTCGTTGCCGCCGTCGAGCGTGTCGTTGCCGTCGTTGCCGCGCAGGATGTCGTCGCCGTCGCCGCCGGAGACCGTGTCGTTGCCGTCCAGGCCCTTGAGCACGTCGTTGCCGCCAAGGCCGGCGAGCGTGTTGGCGGCGCCGTTGCCGGTGATCGCGTTGGCGAGCCCATTGCCGGTGCCGTCGAGGGCGGCCGTGCCGGTGAGGCGGAGGTTTTCCACGCCGTCAGTGAGCGTGTAGCTGATCGACGCCTCGACCGTGTCGATGCCGTCACCGCCGGTCTCGTCGACGATGTCGCCGGTGTGGTTGACGATGTAGGTGTCGTTGCCCTTGCCGCCGAGCATGGTGTCGGCGTTGCCGCCGCCGTCGAGCAGATCGTTGCGGCTGCCGCCCTCCAGCCTATCGAGGCCGCCGCCGCCGAGCAGCACGTCGTCGCCGCCAAGGCCGCGCAGGGTGTCGCCGGCGCGGCCGCCGCGGATGGTCTGGCCGATCCCGGAGCCGTCGCGGACCACGGGCCCGGTCGGGGCCTGGCCGTAGATCACGTAGGCAGCTCCAAAGCCGTCACCCGGGTTCCACCAGTTTACCCCCTGCTCGGGCACACCGACGATCACATCGGAATAGCCGTCGCCATTGACATCGCCGGCAAGTGCCACGCTTGCGCCCGCAAAGGGTCCCTCGTTGCCGACCGATCCCGCGTAGAGTTCGAGGCCGACATCCGCCGGAATGTTATAGCCACCGCTGAGCGACATGTCGGAAAAGCCGGAGGCCTTGCCGAAGATGATCCACGCCCTTCCATCGTAAAACGGGCCGAGATCCTCGTCGACCCACAGCTCCGTGGGCGCGCCGACGATGAGGTCGTCGAAGCCGTCGCCATTGAAATCGCCGGCGGAGGAGACGCTGATGCCGATATTGTCCTCGAACCCGCTGCCGCGGAGGGAGAAGCCCTGATCGGGGGTAAGGGTCGTCAGGTCGATGTCGTCGAAACCCGACGTCTTGCCGAAGATCACATAGGACCGGTCCCATTGCGGCTGGCCCGGCGAACCGACAATGAGGTCGTCCAGACCGTCGCCGTTGATGTCGCCAGCGGAGGCAAAGCGCCCGGGCGCATCGGTGTTGTAGCGCCGGTGATCGCGAAGCCCTGTCCCGCCTGCAGGTCGGCAAGGTCGATCTCGCCGGACTGGCCGCCGAAGACGAGCTTGAGGCGGCTGTTCGGTGTGCCGGACGCGGCGTCGTCGACGAGAAAATCACCGATGCCGTCACCGTTGTAGTCGCCGGCGGCGGCAACGACGAGAGTGCCGCCGTCGCCGCGGATCACCAGGTCGGCGCCGGCCGCGATGTCGTCGAGATCGGAAGCGGCCGCCAGCGTGTCCGCGGACACGACATACATGCGGGCATCGCCATCGGATGCATCCGTATCGCCGACGAAGAATTCCGTTTCGCCGTCTCCGTCAATGTCGCCGGCGGCAGCGATGCTTTCGGCCCCCGCGATCACGAAGCCCGCGGCGGCCGGAAGGTTTGCAATGTCGGTGTCCGAGGCGTTTGTCGCGGAACCAAGGAAGATGATGCTGTCGCCTTTCGACGAAATCGCAAAGTCGTCGAAGCCATCATTGTTGATGTCGCCGAGTGCCGCCGGAAGGGCCGTCAGATAGATGGAGTGAGAGTTGTCCGTAATGCGAAAACCGCTGTCCCCGTCAAAATCATCGTGCTGGACATTGCTGGTCCGGTCGGCGCTTCCGTAGACCACGTAAATCGGCGTTGGACTGCCCCCCAGTAATAATAATCATCAAAGCCGCGAACGCTA
>NZ_MCRJ01000216.1 GCF_001720135.1 Methylobrevis pamukkalensis | reverse complement strand
TTCGGCCGATCGGGTCACCTTCAAACCACGCGGTCACGGCCGTTTTCGCATGACATGACCCTGCGAAAGCTTGCCATCTTCGCAGGTGCAGCATCGAAAATCGCCGCGTGAAGTGTCCGTCATCTCCATGAAAACATGGAGGATCAGTCCTGCGTATCTGGCATGCCAGATACCATTGACCCCCTGGGCACCGCGATTATATAACGCAGTGCAGCAAGGGAATTTGATCCCCGGAACAGGAGAAACGACATGTCGCCCCACTTCCTCGAGTATGCCACGCTCGTCCTCGCCGTTGCCGGCCTCGCCACCGTGCTCAGCGAGATCTGGCTCAAGGAGCCGGCCCTGCTCGGTCAGATCCTGCGCAACGCCCGCAATGTTGCCGCCCCCAAGGGCCGGCTCCGCGGCGACAACGTTGCCTTCTCGCACCAGACCCGCGGCTTCTCCGCCTGAGTCACCGGCGCGATCTCCGCAGCCGGTCCGGCCATAAAAAAGGCCCCGATCTCGCGATCGGGGCCTTTTTCGTGTCGTGAGGCTTGCGCGGGGTCCTGCCCGGCAGCTGCCGGCCATGCGGGCCGTCAGGGTGACGCGGTCAGGCCCCTGGGCCAGGCCGTAGCCCCGGAACCTGCGCAGGACGCGCAGGCCCCGTTGCTGCCGTCGTCAGAGCCAGCCGACGACGTAGGGCTGAACTTCCACATAGCCGCGATAGACCATGTCCAGCGCGACGTAGAGGATGATCACCAGACCGACATAGGCGATCCAGCGGTGGCGGTTGAGCAGGCCGGCGATGAAGTTGGCGGCAATGCCCATCAGCGCGATCGACAGCACGAGACCGATGATCAGCACGGTCGGATGGTCGCGGGCGGCACCGGCCACGGCCAGCACGTTGTCGAGCGACATCGACACGTCGGCGATGACGATCTGCCAGGCGGCCTGGGCGAAGGTCTTGCGCGGTGCGCCGGCGGCAACCTTGCCGTCGTGGTCGACGTCCTCGCCGGTCAGGGCCTCTTCGGCGATGACCGAATCATGCTCGTGGCCAGCCCGCAGTTCGCGCCACATCTTCCAGGCAACCCACAGCAGCAGGACGCCACCGGCAAGCAGAAGGCCGACGATGCTGAGCAGGACGGTGGTGACGCTGGCGAAGGCGATACGCAGCACCGTGGCAACCACGATGCCGATCATGATCACCTTGCCGCGCTGGTCCTTGGGCAGGCCGGCGGCGGCAAGACCGATGACGACGGCGTTGTCGCCGGCGAGCACCAGGTCGATCATGATGACCTGCAGCAGCGCGGACATCGCGTCTGCCGTAAACAAACTCGCAAAGATTTCTTGCATGAACAGCTCTCCTCAGTGAAACGCACGAGGAGCTCCCCCGTCTTCCACCTTCGGCAGACGCCGTCCGTCGCGGGCCGTCGCGCACCCTCCTTCACCGATCGACGCTGCACCCCGGCAACGCCGATCATGGCTGAAGGATGACGCAACAAAAGGCCCCGCGGACCCTCGCGGCCGGACGGCTGCAAGGATACGACGGCGCCTTCACGTTCGTCCCGGCATTTCCCACTGGAAATCCGGTCCGCACGCCCGACCGGACGGCATGCTGTCTGCGAAAGGAAGAATGCCTCGGGCCGCTCCAGTGTCGTTCAGTCCGACATCGCAGCACTGATGGCTGCCAGAGGGGCCCGGCCTGACGGTGACGATGATACTGAAGGCCGCGCGGCCGCGCAAGCGCCCTCACGCCGCCGGGATGGCGGGCATGGATGCGGGTGACGGTGGAAGAGGCGCGGAGGGCTGGCGCGAGGACCGGCGGCCCGGGGTTCGGCGCGGAACGCCGCCTCCCGGGCCGCTCCTGTCAGGCGTGGGCAGGGCCACCGGTGATGTAGGGCATCACCTCGAACACGCGTGGTAGGTCATGTCGAGCGCCACGTAGACGATGATGGCAAGACCCGCATAGCCGATCCAGCGATAGCGGGTCAGGAGGTTGGCGATGAAATTCGCCGCAAGCCCCATCAGCGCGATCGAGATCACGAGGCCGATCATCATGATCGCCGGGTGTTCCTTGGCAGCGCCGGCAATGGCGAGGACATTGTCCAGCGACATCGACACGTCCGCGACCACGATCTGCCAGGCCGCCTGCATGAAGGTCTTCTCGCGGCCGGTGTGAATGTGCTCGCCGTGGGCGCCCTCGCCTTCGGCGCCGCTGGCGCGCAGTTCGCCCCACATCTTCCAGCACACGTAGAGCAGCAGGGCGCCGCCGATGAGCAGGATGCCCGTGATGTGCAGAAGGCTCGTGGCAAGATAGGCAAAGACGAGACGCATGACCGTTGCGGCGCCGATGCCGAACAGGATGACCTTGCCCCGCTTGTCAGCGGGAAGGCCGGCGGCGGCCAGTGCGATCACCACCGCATTGTCCCCCGACAGCACGATGTTGATCATGATCACCTGAAACAGCGCCGCCAGCGCGTCAGGCTGCATGATCTGCGCGAATATGTCCCCCATAGCATCGCTCCTCTCGTTATGGATCGAGAGGCGGCCGCATGATTGCTTGTGGGCTCGCGTATTTCCGGATCGCCGCCAAGGCCCGAACGCCTGATGGCAAGAACGACGGACGCAATTGCTGCGCGAAACCCGGGCCGCTCCTCGTGATTATTCAGTCCGACATCGCAGCCGCGTCACGGCTGCCAGAGGGGCCCGGTC
>NZ_MCRJ01000215.1 GCF_001720135.1 Methylobrevis pamukkalensis | reverse complement strand
CTTGTCCATCGCCACATAGGCGCCGATCAGCGCGAAGCCCACGGCCCCGAGGCCGGCCAGCAGGCCGCCGCGCAGCGCCTCGTTCGCGGCGCCGCGCCGGGGCCCGCCGAGGCGGAAGGAGGAGGTGACGATGTCGAAGGAGGACATGGCGTCAGGCCCTCTTTGCCGCGAGCGTTCGCCGAGCAGGCCCTGCGGCCGGAAGATCAGGATCAGCACGAGCATGCCGTAGCCGATCACGTCCTTCAGCTGGTAGGGCGCGGGCAGGCCGAAGCCTTCCAGCAGCAGCGCCGGCCCCATCGCCTCGGCAAGCCCGAGCACCAGGCCGCCGAGCATGGCGCCGGCAAGGTTGCCGATGCCGCCGAGGATCGCCGCCGCAAAGCCCTTGATGCCGAGGAAGAAGCCCATGAACACGGTGATCTGCTTGAAGACGAGCGCGTAGAGCACCCCCGCGACACCGGCCATCGCCCCGCCGATGGCGAAGGTGAAGACGATGGTGCGCCCGACGTCGATGCCGACGAGGGCGGCGGCGTCGCGGTCTTCGGAGACCGCGCGCATCGCCTTGCCGAGCGCGGTGTAGCGCACCAGCGCCAGCAGGCCGGCGAGCACGACCACCGCCGAGCCGAAGGCGACCACCTGCGGGATCGGGATCGTCATGCCGAGGATCGTGACCGTGCCCTCCATCCAGCCGAAGCCCGGATAGGCGCGGTTGCGGGTGCCGAACAGGCCGCGCGCGCCGTATTGCAGGATGAAGGACAGGCCGATCGCGCAGATCAGCGGCGCCAGCGAGCGCACATGCAGGAACGGCCGGTAGGCGATCTTCTCGATCGCCACCGACACCGCCGCCCCGCCCGCCATGCCGGCGGCCAGCACCAGCGGCAGGGCGATCAGCGGCGCGTCGGCGGTGAGGCCCGCGTCGTTGAGCGCGCCCGCCGCGAACAGGCCGGCGAAGGATCCGATCATCATCACGTCGCCATGGGCGAAGTTGATCATGCGCAGGATGCCGTAGACCATCGTGTAGCCGAGCGCGATCAGCGCGTAGACGCTGCCGATGGTCAGGCCGAAGATCGCGAAGGACACGAAATTGGCGGCCGAGTAGGTGCCGGCGGCAAGGCCGCCGGCAAGTCCCCAGATCACCAGCGCCGCCACCGCGATGCGGATGGCCAGCATCAGATGGTCGACCCAGATCGACCGGCGGCGCCAGTCCGAGAACCGGCCGCGGGCGGCGGAGGCGATGGCGATCGCGTTCATGGGTAGGCGCGCTTGGGGTTTTCGCCGGGTGCGAAGGTCGACGGATCGTCGCTGACGAACTCCCAGATCGCGTAGGTGGCGGCGCTGCAGTCGCCATACTGGTCGCAGGACAGCGATCCGGTCAGGCCCGGCAGGTCCTTCGTCGCCATCATCGCGTCATGCAGGGCCTTGCGGCCGACATAGAGGTTGCCCTCCTCGTCGGTCTTGCCCACCGCCTCGATCGCCTTCAGCGTCAGCAGCATGGAATCATAGCCATAGGCGCTGAACCCGCCGATCGGCGCCTCGCCATATTCCTCGCGGAAGGCCTCGACGAACACCGGGAAGCGGTCGGAGAAGAGATCGGTCGACGGGCCGACGATGCTGAAGCCGACGATGCTCGGCCCGGAGGCCTCGATCACGTTGGCCGAGAACACGCCCTCGCCGCCGATCACCTTCGTGTTCGCCAGATCCGGGATCTCGCCCTTCTGGCGCAGGAGGAAGCCGACCGAGGAGGTGAAGACGGGGGTGAAGATCAGCTCCGGCTTCCTGGTCGAGATCCGGGTCAGCACCGGACGCAGGTCGGTGTCGGTCGGCGAGATCGCCTCGCTCGCCACCACCGTGCCGCCAAGCTCGCCCATGCTCTTCTCGAGGCCTTCACCAGCTGTTCGGTGTAGGGGCTGCCGTCGTGGATGGTCGCCACCGTCTTCACGCCGAGCTCTTCGCTGACGTATTTGGCAACAAAGGCCGCTCCCAGCAGATCATTCGGCACGACGCGCAAAAAACCCTTGAAGCCGTCCGGGCGGTCGGCGGCGGTGAGCGCCGGGGCGGTCGCGCCGAAGGCGACGCTCGCCATGCCGGCATTCCACAGGATCGGCGCGCCGGCGCGGGCGCCCGACGAGCAGGTCGGGCCGATCACCGCCACGATGTCCTTGTTGCGGCGATCTTGGTGGCCGCGGTCTGGCCGCCCTCGGCGGTGCACTGGGCGTCCTCGCCGAGCAGCTTCACGTCGAAGCCGAGCACGTCGCCCTCGTCGGCAATCGCCAGCTCGGCGCCGCGCAGTTCGTCGATGCCCTGGTTGGTGTCGGCGCCCGACTGGGAGGAATAGCCGCCGATCAGGATCGGATCGCCCTTGGCGATCCTGACGACGCCGATGTCGTCGGTGACCGGACCCAGCGTTTCGGCGGAAAGCGCCGTCGAGGAGAAGAGCAGGGCGACGAGCCCCGCCGCCGTCGTCAGATGTCTCATCGTCAGTCCCTCTGGTTGGTCGCGTCCGCCGTGCGTGCGGCGGCGTCGTTGGTCGCGGTCCGTCCGTGCAGCCCTCCGCACGATGCGGCCTTCCCTTGCCGGCCGCCGGGGGTGCCGACGGCCGGATCCTCAGCGGCCATGAGGCCGATGCACATGACTTGGGAAGCCGGCCGCAGCCGGGCTCCCTATTCCGCGGCGGCGGCGGACGGGCGCCTGCCGACGGCGGACAGCGGGCCGACCT
>NZ_MCRJ01000214.1 GCF_001720135.1 Methylobrevis pamukkalensis | reverse complement strand
GCGGGGCCCTATGCGTCCCGGCTCGCCGAACGCCACCGCGTGCGGATCGTTGCCCCGCGCGGCGATGCCCTCGCCGGCGCCGTCGATCTCGCCCGCGCCCGACCTGCGCCGGGCAACACCTTGACCGGCCCCCTCGCCCTTGCCGCCGCCCGCATCTTCGATGGCGATACGTGGCATGACGAAGCCGCCCTGATGGTGGCGGAGGGCCGGGTCATGGCGCTCCTGCCGCGCGGCGACGTTCCTCCGGGCGCGGCTGTGACCGATCTCGGCGACGCCTTGCTGGTGCCGGGCTATGTCGACCTCCAGGTCAATGGCGGCGGCGGCGTGCTGTTCAACGACCGGCCGAGCGTGGACGGCATCCGCGCGATCTGCGCGGCCCATGTCCGCTTCGGCACCACCGCGCTTCTCGCCACCCTGATCACCGACCGGCCGGAAACCGTCACGGCGGCGCTCGCCGCCGGCCGGGCCGCGCGGGCGGCCGGCGTGCCCGGCTATCTCGGCCTGCATCTGGAGGGACCGCACCTGTCGCGGGCCCGCAAGGGCGCCCACGATCCGGCGCTGATCCGGCCGATGACCGAGGACGACCTTGCCGAGCTTCTTGCCGCCGCGAAGGACGTGGGCGTCCTGATGGTCACGGTGGCACCGGAGAGCGTCAACCTCGACCAGATCCGCCGGCTGGCCAATGCGGGCATCCTCGTCAGCCTCGGCCACACCGACTGCAGCCACGCCGCGGCGCTGGCCTGTGCGGAGGCCGGCGCCTCTCAGGTGACCCATCTCTTCAACGCCATGAGCCCGCTCGGCCACCGCGAGCCCGGCCTTGTCGGCGCCGCGCTCGATGACGGCCGGCTCTCGGCCGGGCTGATCGCCGACGGGCATCACGTCGATCCGGCGGCGATGCGCATTGCCTTGCGCGCCAAGGCCGGGCCGGGGCGGATCTTCCTCGTCACCGACGCCATGTCCGGCACCGGCACGGATCTCGACCGGTTCATGCTGAGCGGCCGCGAGGTGATCCGGTCCGGGGGGCGGCTCGCCTTTGCCGACGGCACGCTGGCCGGGGCCGACATCGACATGCACGCGGCCGTGGGCCTCGTCGCCGACCGGCTCGGCCTTCCCTTCGAGGAGGCGCTGCGGATGGCATCGGCGTATCCGGCCGACGCTGCGCGACTCGGGGCGCGCAAGGGGCGGCTGCGGGCGGGGAGCGACGCCGACGTCCTCGTTCTGGGTCCGGACCGCAATCTTGTCGCGACCTTCATCGCCGGACGCCGCGTGTATCCGGCACCGGAAGGCGAGGTCTGAACCGGCGCCGTGCGCGCCGGGACCACTGCGGTTCCGCCCGCCGCCAGCCCGGTGCAACCTCTTGACGCCGGCCTCGAATCCGGGCCTTTCAGAGCGGCCCGTACAGCCGTTGTCAGCTGACAACGGCGCGTGCCCGGGCCGCGGGAGTGCCGGAATTGCGCGGGTTCGGCAGCGGGCGTTAGCCTTTCGTTAACCCAATATTCCTTGACCGACCCGCCCGACTCGCGGACATTTGCGCAAATGAGGCCGATTGGCCCGAATTTGCGTGAAAGCCCATGACCATCGCCGGACCGCCCAGATCCAGACAATCGGAAGCCGCCTCGATCGACGAACTGATCTGGCGGGATTCCCAGGCCCTCGGCGCGCAGCTGCAGCTCCTGCGCGAGCGGCTGTTTCCGCCCGAGGCGCAGAAGGAGCTTCGCCGCTTTTCCAGCGCCGAGGCGGCGCGGCTGATCGGGGTCACCGAGAGCTACATCCGCCATCTGGCGCTGGCCGAGGAAGGGCCGGTTCCGGACAAGACCACATCGGGGCGCCGGGCCTACACGCTCGACCAGATCCACGCCCTGCGCCGGCATCTCGCCAAGGGCAAGCCGGCCTATCTGCCGACGCGCGGCCCGGGCGAGCATCTGCAGGTGATCGCCGTCACCAACTTCAAGGGCGGCTCGGGCAAGACCACGTCCGCCGCCCACCTTGCCCAGTATTTCGCGCTGCGCGGCTACCGGGTGCTCGCCGTCGACCTCGATCCGCAGGCCTCGATGTCCGCGCTCTACGGCTATCAGCCGGAATTCGACGTCGGCGACAACGAGACGCTCTACGGCGCGATCCGCTACGACGCCGAGCGCCGTCCGCTCGCCGAGATCATCCGCCCGACCTATTTCGCCGGGCTCGACCTGGTGCCCGGCAATCTGGAGCTCCACGAGTTCGAGCACGACACGCCGCGCATCCTCGCCGATCCGGCGCGCGATCCGTCGTCGCTGTTCTTCACCCGGGTGGCCGAGGCCTTCGAGAGCGTGGAGGCGAGCTACGACGTCGTGGTGATCGACTGCCCGCCGCAGCTCGGCTTTCTCACCATGTCGGCGCTGTGCGCGGCAACCTCGGTGCTGATCACCGTCCATCCGCAGATGCTCGACGTCGCGTCGATGAACCAGTTCCTCGCGATGACGTCGCAGCTTCTGTCCGTGGTGCGCGAGGCCGGCGGCAACCTGCGCTACGACTGGCTGCGCTATCTGGTGACCCGCTACGAGCCCAACGACGGGCCGCAGGCGCAGATCGTCGCCTTCCTGCGCAATCTGTTCGTGGAGCGGGTGCTGACCGCGATGATGGTCAAGTCGACCGCCGTCTCCGACGCCGGCCTCTCCAAGCAGACGATCTACGAGGCGACGCGGGAATCGATGAACCGCCAGACCTACGACCGCGCCGTCGAGGCGATGGACGGGGTCAACGGCGAGATCGAGAAA
>NZ_MCRJ01000213.1 GCF_001720135.1 Methylobrevis pamukkalensis | reverse complement strand
GCCCATCAGCGCGGCGTAGTCGCGGTGATCGGGCGTGACGGCAGCGCGGATCTCGTTCTTGTCTTCGCCGTTGGTGTCAGTGCCGATGTCGATGCGGGCGACGAACTCGACGCCGTCGAGATCACCGAAGCCGTTGATGCGGCGGCGGGCCTGCGCCTCGGGCGAGTTGTCCTTGTCGGACACGCCGCGCGCCGAGTTGAGGATGCTGCGGATCAGGCCGCGCCCCATGTTCGCCCAGTCCGGACCCTTCGGGCTGTAGAGGCCGATCAGCGACCAGACCTTGCGCCGGGCATAGGGCCCCTCGAGCACCGTGTATTCGGCGTCGAGATAGACAGCGCCGGTGGCGGCGCGCCGCGCCCAGCCGCCGGTCCAGCCCTGCGAGGGGTCGTCGAAGCCGCCGGGGCGGAGCGTCAGACGCACCTTGGCGAGCGTGCTTCGGGATGACGTTGGTGTTGGATTGGGCGGAGTTGAAGTCGTTCCAGGGTCCGGACATTGCGCGGCTCCTTTCAGTTGGAGGATGGGACGCGCAGTGGCGTCAGAGGGGAAAAGCCACCCCGGCGACCGGATCGGGACACCGGGCGTGGCGAGATGCGCTCAGCCATGGCCGGGCTCCTCAGCGGGCGCGGGATCGGCCGGGGTCACCGGCGGCCAGGTCAAGCGTTCGGAGGCTGGCGCCGCGGGGCGCTGGATCTTCTCCATCAGCCGTCCGAGATGCGGGGCCTCGACCCTGTCGAGGCGACCGGAGCGGTCCTTGGCGGGATAGCCCCAGGGGTTCAGCGTCTGGCAGACGAAGGCGCGCTGCGGCTGGCCGCCGGGGTCCTGGATGTCGGCCATGGTGACGACCTGATCGACGATCCCCGGCAGTTCGAGCCCGGTCTTCGAGCCGTCGATCTGCGGCTGGAAGACCTTGCGGTTGAAGTCGTCGAGCCGCTCGTCAAGGATGCCGACGAACCAGACGTGCTTGCCGCGCGTGTGCTGCAGGTGGGTCAGCCAGCCGATCATCTCGCGGCCATGCAGCCCGTATGCGCCGCGGATGTCCGGCTTGCCGGTCTTCTCGGAGAACGCTTCGGGCTGCCCACGGCACCACTGGAAGCAGAGCCGTCCCGCGACGGTGATCGAGTCGATGAAGACGGTCTCGTATTTGCCGATCACCGCGGGATCGCCGTAGCGCCCGCAGACCTCGTCGAAATGCGCCTGGCTGTAGGGCTGGTCCTCGCGCAGCGCCGGGTTCGGCCCGCCGATGAACACCGCGAAGTCGCGGCATTCCTTCCAGGTGCGCGGCCGGAGCGTGTCGATCTCCAGCCCCTCGACCGCCAGATCCCCGGCCTCGAGATCGAGGAAAAGCGTGGTCGAGGCGTTCAGCGTCCAGAGCAAGCTGGTCTTGCCGATGCCGGACCGGCCGAAGATGACGCCCTTGATGCCCTTGCGTTGCGCGAGCCGTTCGTCGGCGCCGATGATGGGAAGGGCCATCATTGGCCCTCCTTCTTCATCACCGCCGTGGCGGCGCGATCTGCGCCGATGCACCCCGCCTCGCGGGCGAGCTTGTAGAGGCGCTTCAGCGCGTCGGCGCGGCGGTAGGCGGCCGTGCTCTCCCGCTCCGCCTCCACGATCGCGAAGGCGATCTCGTCGACGGTCGCCTCGACGACCGGCAACGGCTCGCGCGGCTCGTCTCCGGCGCGCTGCGGGAATGCGATGGTTTCGGGGAGGTCTTCGAGGGCGTAGCTCGCCTTGCGAAGACGGGTGATGGCGTCCGGCTGGTCCGGCATGGCTTTTCTCCGTGAGATGAGGTGATCGAGGAGGCCCATCAGGCGGCCTCGCGGACGTCGGGCGCGGGCTCGGCGACGTAGATCGCCAAGAGCGGCGTCCCGTCGGCATGGGCGCCGGCGTCCTCGATCTGATAGTTGCGGTTGGGCTCGCAGACCTCGGTCAGCTCCCAGCGGCGATAGAGCCCCGGAAGACGCCTGAAATCCTCGAGCGACAGATCGGCAGTGCGGTTCATGCGTGTCTGCTTTCGGTTGGAGGGAAGGCGCTCGGGGCGCTCGAATGGGAAAAGCCATCGGCGGGACCGGATCGGGACATCGGTTCAGGGGATTTCCTGGAGGGCGTCGTGCAGCCGACGCATCGCGCGCTGGTAGCGCTTGCGGGCGGCGGCCTCGGTGAGCCCCAGTTCCACGGCGACTTCCGCCTGCGAGAAGCCTTCGATCGCCACGCGGATCACCAGCAGGGCGTCATCGCCGAGCAGCTTCCGCACGGCTTCGTTCAGCCGGGCGTACCCGGTCGCGCCGATCCCGCTGTCACCGCTGTCCGCCACCTCGTCGAGATCGGCGCCGCTGGCGAGATGTTCGCGTGCCTGGTCGCGCTGGCGCACGCGGATCATGTCGCGCTCGACATTCCGCAGCACCGTGGCCGCGATCCAGTTGACCCGCCCGAGGTCGAGGCCGCGGACAGCCTCGGTGGTGCGCGCCAGAACGTCGGACGCGACCTCGTCGGCGGTGCCGAGCCTGCGCCAGAGCGACCGGCGGCGGATGGCGTCGAGGCCGGGCCAGAGCGCCAGCAACAGCAGCGTCAGGGCGCAGTCGGACGCGGGCCCGTCGCCCTGCGCAGCTCCGACCAGCGCGGAGAGGATCAGGTTCTTCCGGGCCGGATCGCCGGTCGTACGATGCAGCCCGTCCAGCAGGGCCGCCGGATCCCGGAACGGTGCCAGTGCGGCCTGCTCATGCCGGACCGCGTCGAAACTGCGCTGGAAGTGAAGGTTGGAGGATGAATGCATGAGGTGATCACGGATCTCGTGCCACGCGATGGACATCGGACGCCTGCCTTGCGGCCAGGCGTCCGGCGCCTTCTCGTGGCCAGGTCAGGACGTCGCGCGTCTCTGCGATTTCAGGGGGTT
>NZ_MCRJ01000212.1 GCF_001720135.1 Methylobrevis pamukkalensis | reverse complement strand
ACCCCCCTGAAATCGCAGAGACGCGCGACGTCCTGACCTGGCCACGAGAAGGCGCCGGACGCCTGGCCGCAAGGCAGGCGTCCGATGTCCTTCGCGTGGCACGAGATCCGTGATCACCTCATGCATTCATCCACGAACCTTCACTTCCAGCGCAGTTTCGACGCCGTCCGGCGTGCGCAGGCCCCCCTCGCGCCGTTCCGGGATCCGGCGGCCCTACTGGATGAGCTGCACCGCACGCCCGGCGATCAGGGCCAGAAGAACGTGATCCTCTCCGCGCTCGTCAGGGCGGCGCAGGGCAATGGGCCCACGTCCGACTGCGCCCTGACGCTGCTGTTGCTGGCGCTCTGGCCCGGCCTCGACGCCATCCGCCGCCGGTCGATCTGGCGCAGGATCGGCACCGCCGACGAGATCGCGTCCGATGTTCTGGCGCGCACCACCGAGGCTGTCCGCGGACTCGACCTCGGCCGCGTCAACTGGATCGCGGCGACGGTGCTGCGCAACGTCAAGCGCGACATGATCCGCGTGCGCCAGCGCGACCAGGCACGCGAACATCTCGCCAGCATCGCTGATCCCGACGAGGTGGCGGACAGCGGCGACAGCGGGATCGGCGCAACCGGGTACGCACGGCTGAACGGCGCCGTGAGGAAGCTGCTCGGCGATGACGCCCTGCTGGTGATCCGCGTGGCGATCGAAGGCTTCTCGCAAGCCGAGGTCGCCGTCGAACTGGGCCTGACCGAGGCCGCCGCCCGCAAGCGGTACCAGCGCGCCATGCGCCGGCTGCACGACGCCCTCGAGGAAATCCCCTGACCCGATGTCCCGATCCGGTCCCGCCGGTGGCTTTTCCCATTCGAGCGCCCCAAGCGCCTTCCCTCCAACCGAAAGCAGACACGCATGAACCGCACTGCCGATCTGTCGCTCGAGGATTTCAGGCGTCTTCCGGGGCTCTATCGCCGCTGGGAACTGACCGAGGTCTGCGAGCCCAACCGCAACTATCAGATCGAGGACGCCGGCGCCCACGCCGACGGGACGCCGCTCTTGGCGATCTACGTCGCCGAGCCCGCGCCCGACGTCCGCGAGGCCGCGTGATGGGCCTCCTCGATCACATCATCTCACGGAGAAACGCCATGCCGGACCAGCCGGACGACATCACCCGTCTTCGCGCCGCGAGCTACGCCCTCGAAGACCTCCCCGAAACCATCGCATTCCCGCAGCGCCCCGGTGACGAGCCGCGCGAGCCGCTGCCGGTCGTCGAGGCGACCGTGGACGAGATCGCCTTCGCCATCGTGGAAGCGGAGCGCGAGAGCACGGCCGCCTACCGTCGCGCCGACGCGCTGAAGCGCCTCTACAAGCTCGCCCGCGAGGCGGGGTGCATCGGCGCAGATCGCGCCGCCACGGCGGTGATGAAGAAGGAGGGCCAGTGATGGCCCTTCCCATCATCGGCGCCGACGAACGGCTCGCGCAGCGCAAGGGCATCAAGGGCGTCATCTTCGGCCGGTCCGGCATCGGCAAGACCAGCCTGCTCTGGACGCTGAACGCCTCGACCACGCTCTTCCTCGACCTCGAGGCTGGCGATCTGGCGGTCGAGGGGCTGGAGATCGACACGCTCCGGCCCCGCACCTGGAAGGAATGCCGGGATTTCGCGGTGTTCATCGGCGGGCCGAACCCGGCGCTGCGCGAGGACCAGCCCTACAGCCAGGCGCATTTCGACGAAGTCTGCGGGCGCTACGGCGATCCCACGGTGATCGGGAAATACGAGACCGTCTTCATCGACTCGATCACCGTGGCGGGGCGGCTCTGCTTCCAGTGGTGCCGCGGCCAGCCCGAGGCGTTCTCCGAGAAGACCGGCAAGCCCGACATCCGCGGAGCCTACGGGCTGCATGGCCGCGAGATGATCGGCTGGCTGACCCACCTGCAGCACACGCGCGGAAAGCATGTCTGGTTCGTCGGCATCCTTGACGAGCGGCTCGACGACTTCAATCGCAAGGTCTTCCAGCCGCAGATCGACGGCTCGAAGACCGGGCTCGAACTGCCCGGGATCGTCGACCAGGTCATCACCATGGCCGACATCCCGGACCCGGGCGGCCAGCCGCAGCGCGCCTTCGTCTGCCAGACGCTGAACCCCTGGGGCTATCCGGCCAAGGACCGCTCCGGTCGCCTCGACAGGGTCGAGCCGCCGCATCTCGGCCGGCTGATGGAGAAGATCCAGCGCCCCGCGGTGCCAGCCTCCGAACGCCTGACCTGGCCGCCGGTGAACCAGGCCGATCCCGCCCCCGCGCAGGAGCCCGACCATGGCTGAGCGCCTCACGCCAAGCCCCGTGTCCCGATCCGGTCGCCGGGGTGGCTTTCCCCTTCTGACGCCACTGCGCGTCCCACCCTCCAACTGAAAGGAGCCGCGCAATGTCCGGACCCTGGAACGACTTCAACTCCGCGCAATCCAACACCAACGTCATCCCCAAGGGCACGCTCGCCAAGGTGCGTCTGACGCTCCGCCCCGGCGGCTTCGATGACCCCTCGCAGGGCTGGACCGGCGGCTGGGCGCGCCGCGCCGCCACCGGCGCCGTCTATCTCGACGCCGAATACACGGTGCTCGAGGGGCCCTATGCCCGGCGCAAGGTCTGGTCGCTGATCGGCCTCTACAGCCCGAAGGGCCCTGACTGGGCCAACATGGGGCGCGGCCTGATCCGCGGCATCCTCAACTCGGCGCGCGGCGTGTCCGACAAGGACAACTCGCCCGAGGCGCAGGCCCGCCGCCGCATCAACGGCTTCGGCGATCTCGACGGGGTCGAATTCGTCGCCCGCATCGACATCGGCACCGACACCAACGGCGAGGACAAGAACGAGATCCGCGCTGCCGTCACGCCCGATCACCGCGACTACGCCGCGCTGATGGGT
>NZ_MCRJ01000211.1 GCF_001720135.1 Methylobrevis pamukkalensis | reverse complement strand
CCTGATCGATCTCTCGGCTCTCGACGCCCTGTCCGGGACCGGCGGGGACGACGACTTCGCCTTCATCGGCGAGGGCGGGTTCAGCGGACGCGGCACCAACGGCACCGCCGGCGAGCTGCGCTATGCGCACAAGGGCGGCGACACCCATGTCTTTGCCGACGTGGACGGCGACCGCGTCGCCGACTTCGCCTTCCAGATCGACGGCATCGTCCATCTGACGGTGGACAGTTTCATTCTGTGAACCGGTCGGGGCCGTCCACCCGCCGAGGGCCGGTGCTTTGCGCCGGCCCTGCGCAGGGACACGCCTGTCCAGGGGGCTGGATGAGGCCTCCATCCCTGAAAAGGCCAGGGGGCCTGCCGTATCCCGGGTCGCATCGGGCGCCTGCGCGTCGAAGGACCGCGCCTCCCGGCGGCCGAAACCGGTCGTCGGCGAGCGGGCATCAGGACGGACGTCTGCCGGACCAGCGGGCAGAGCCTGTTCATCATGGTGAACAAACTAACCAATATTTCAGACAAGTTGCGTAGGAGTGGAGTGTTCGAGGCATTCCATGGCAGTGCTCCAATGGTCCCGTGCATTCTCCTCCGCAATCTTCTGCTGACCGATGCCGCGACGGGCGAAAATGCCCGCCGTGACGCGTGGCCCTCATGAGCGTTCCGTCGCCGGACGTTGCTCGGGCGCCGGTCGCCCTGACGGGATCGTTCGACGCCATCCTGCGGGGGATCGGCTGCGCCGTGGCCGTTGCCAGCTACCAGAGTTCGCTCGTTGCCGTGTTGTCGGTGACCTCGGAGGGGCCGGTGCTGCTGCTGCGCTCCTTCGACAAGCCGATGGGTCTTGCCGCCACGGAGGGACGCCTTGCAGTCGCGGCACGCAACGAGATCGTCATTCTCGCCGACGCTCCGGATCTTGCCCGCACCCACGGCGCGGCGCCGGGCACCCATGAGCATCTGTGGCTGCCGCGTTCGGTGCTCTACAGCGGCGAGATCGACCTTCACGACCCGGTCTTCGCTGGCGGTCGGCTGATCGGCGCGGCGACGCGCTTTTCCTGCATCGCGGGCTTCGACGACAGCGCCAGCCTCACGCCGATCTGGTCGCCGCCCTTCATCTCGCAGCTCGTTCCGGAAGATCGCTGCCATCTCAACGGTCTGGCCGTCGATGCCGCCGGCGCCCCCCGCCTTGCGACCGCGCTCGGCACCACCGATGTCGAGGAAGGCTGGCGCGCGGCGCGCGCATCGGGCGGAGCGCTGATCTCGATCCCGGACGGCCAGGTGCTGCGCGCCGACCTGTCGATGCCGCATTCGCCGCGGCTGGTGAAGGACCACCTTCTGGTTCTGACTCCGGGGCCGGAGAGGTGCTGCGTCTCGACCCGGCCACCGGGCAGGGCGAGGTGCTGGCGCGCCTGCCGGGCTACACCCGCGGCCTTGCCGTTCGCGGCGATTTCCTGTTCGTCGGCCTGTCCCGCCTGCGCGACCGGCGCGGCGCGGGCGCGGCGCCGCTTCCCGTCGAGCAGGGCGGGCAGCGGCTGATCAGCGGCGTCGCGCTGCTGCAGGCATCCTCCGGGCGCCTGCTCGGCACGATCGAATTCACCGACGTCCTCGATGAAGTCTCGGATGTGGCGCTGCTGCCTGGGGGCGGCCGCCACGCTCTTCTCAATCACACCGACCCGGCGCATCGCTCGGCCCTTGCCCTTCCGGGCGGCGGGTTCCGGGCAAGAGCCGCCACCTGACGTCGGTCATCTCGTTTCTGGGGAAACACGGCCATGACTGACATACGCGTCAATACATATACGACCGGTTCGCAGGACGCCGCCGCCGTGGCGGCCGACGCCGCCGGCAACTATGTCGTCGTCTGGGTCTCGGTGGGACAGGACGGCTCCCTTTCCGGCATCTACGGCCAGCTCTATGGTGCCGATGGACGGCCGGTCGGCGACGAGTTCCTGGTCAATGCCACCACGTCGAACAACCAGCTTGCGCCGCGCGTCGCCATGTCGGCGGACGGCGATTTTGTCGTCACATGGGATTCCAGTGGCCAGGACGGCGATGGCCTCGGAATTTACGGGCAGCGGTTCGCGGCTGATGGCACGCCGGAAGGCAGCGAATTCCTAGTCAACACTTACACCACCGATACGCAGGCAACGTCCACCGTGGCCATGGACGATGACGGCAACTTCGTCGTCGCCTGGGGATCGAGCCTGCAGGACGGCAGCAGCTATGGTGTCTTTGCCCAGCGCTACAATGCCTCCGGCGAGGCCCAGGGTTCCGAATTTCAGGTCAACACCTACACGAGCAGCGCGCAGGCTGTCGCGAGCGTCGCGATGGACGCCGATGGCGATTTCATCCTGACCTGGACCTCGAGCGGGCAGGATGGAAGCAGCAGCGGTATCTTTGCGCAGCGCTACAACGCCGCGGGCGAGGCGCAGGGCGACGAGTTTCAGGTCAACACCTACACGACCAACGCGCAGTCCGGTTCGTCGGTCGCCGCGGACGACGACGGCAATTTCGTCATTGTCTGGCAGTCGTCCGGCCAGGACGCCAGCAGCAACGGGATTTATGGACAGCGCTACAATGCCGCCGGTGTGGCGCAGGGTAGCGAGTTCCGCGTCAATACCTATACGACCGGCAACCAGGTCAATTCGGCCGTTTCGATGGATTCCGACGGCGACTTTGTCGTCGTCTGGCATTCCGCCTCGCAGGACGCAGCGGTTACGGCATCTATGCGCAGAATTACAATGCTGACGGCACGAAGAACGGTGGCGAGTACAGGGTCAACGACACGACGTTCGACCATCAACAGAAGCCGGAAGTGGCTCTGCTTGAGGACGGCACTTCGGTCATCGTCTGGACGTCACCGGACGCCGACGGCAACGGCATCTACAAGAACGATGCGCCTGACCTCGCGGTGACGGCGGCGAACATCGCGCTGAGCGGTGCGACGGGGACGGGCGGCGCCTACCGGATCGGCGACACGGTCACTGTGACCTGGGACAACACCAGCCTCGGCGATGCCAACACGGTCGTGATC
>NZ_MCRJ01000210.1 GCF_001720135.1 Methylobrevis pamukkalensis | reverse complement strand
GGTGTGCCTCTAGGCCAGGCGGCGATCACCTGCGTGACCCCGCCCTCCAAGGTGGAAGACTATGAACGGCCAGAATATCCGTATCCGGCTCAAGGCGTTTGATCACCGGATCCTCGATGCGTCGACCCGCGAAATCGTCAACACGGCGAAGCGGACCGGCGCGCAGGTTCGTGGACCGGTTCCGCTCCCGACGCGGATCGAAAAGTTCACGGTCAACCGTTCGCCGCACATCGACAAGAAGTCGCGCGAACAGTTCGAGATGCGTACGCACAAGCGTCTTCTCGACATCATCGATCCGACCCCGCAGACCGTGGACGCGCTGATGAAGCTCGACCTCGCGGCCGGCGTGGACGTCGAGATCAAGCTCTAAGGCACAGCCCGGTGAGAGAGAACGCCATGCGCTCAGGTGTGATCGCACAGAAAGTGGGCATGACCCGCATCTACAACGATGCCGGGGAACACGTGCCGGTGACAGTTCTCAAGCTTGAGAACTGCCAGGTCGTGGCCCACCGTACCGTCGACAAGAACGGCTATACGGCCATCCAGCTCGGTGCTGGTCTGGCCAAGGTGAAGAATACGTCCAAGGCGATGCGGGGTCACTTCGCGGTGGCCAACGTCGAGCCGAAGCGGGAACTCGCGGAATTCCGCGTGACCCCGGACAACCTGATCGAGGTGGGCGCGGAGCTGACCGCCGACCATTTCGTGGTCGGGCAGTTCGTGGACGTGACCGGCACCTCGATCGGCAAGGGCTTTGCCGGTGTCATGAAGCGCCACAACTTCGGTGGTGGCCGCGCGACCCACGGCAACTCGGTTTCGCACCGTTCGCACGGTTCGACCGGCCAGCGCCAGGATCCGGGCAAGGTCTTCAAGAACAAGAAGATGGCCGGCCACATGGGTGACGAACGCGTCACCACGCAGAACCTGAAGATCGTCCGCACGGACATCGACCGCGGCCTGATCCTCGTCGAGGGTGCGGTGCCCGGTTCCAAGGGTGGCTGGATCCTCGTCCGCGACGCGGTCAAGAAGAAGCTGCCCGACGCGGCTCCTGTGCCGGGTTCGTTCCGCACCACCTCGGCCCAGCCCGAGACGGCTCATGCGGGGGAAGGTGAGTAATGGAACTCGAAGTCAAAACCCTTGACGGCGAAGCCGCGGGTTCGATCGCGCTCGCCGACGAGATCTTCGGTCTCGAACCGCGCGCCGACATCCTGCAGCGCGTCGTCCGCTGGCAGCTCGCCAAGCGCCAGGCCGGTACGCACCATGCGAAGACCCGCAACGAGGGCAATCGCACGGGCAAGAAGATGTACCGTCAGAAGGGCACCGGCGGCGCCCGTCACGGTGACAAGAACGCTCCGCAGTTCCGCGGCGGCGGCAAGGCCTTCGGTCCGGTGGTCCGCTCTCACGAGCACGACCTCCCCAAGAAGGTCCGCGCCCTCGGACTGAAGCTCGCCCTCTCGGCGAAGGCGAAGGGTGCCAACATCCTCGTCATCGACGAGGCGGTGGCCAACGACCCGAAGACGAAAGCGCTTCGGGACCGTTTCGCCAAGCTGGGCCTCGGCAGCGCGCTGATCATCGACGGCGCGGTTCCGAACGACAACTTCCGCCTGGCGGCGCGCTCGATCGCGAAGATCGACGTCCTTCCGGTGCAGGGCATCAACGTCTACGACATCCTTCGTCGTGACACGCTGGTGCTGACCAAGGCGGCCGTGGCCGCTCTGGAGGAGCGGTTCAAATGACCAACCTCAAGCACTACGACATCATTCTGAGCCCGGTCATCACCGAGAAGGCCACGATCCAGTCCGAACAGGACAAGGTCGTCTTCAACGTGGCGCCGACGGCGACCAAGCCCGAGATCAAGGCGGCCGTCGAGGCGCTGTTCCAGGTGAAGGTCAAGAGCGTCAACAGTCTCGTCCGCAAGGGCAAGACCAAGCGCTTCCGTGGCCGGCTCGGCCAGCAGTCGGATGTCAAGCGCGCGATCGTGACGCTGGAGTCCGGCTACGCGATCGACGTGACCACCGGCCTTTGATGAGAGCGGCAGGATAAGATGGCACTCAAGAGTTTCAAACCGACGACGCCTGGCCAGCGCCAGCTCGTGCTCGTCGACCGCTCCGAGCTCTACAAGGGCAAGCCGGTCAAGTCCCTCACCGAGGGTCTGAACAAGTCGGGCGGCCGTAACAACCTCGGCCGTCAGACCTCGCGCAATGTCGGTGGCGGCCACAAGCGCAGCTACCGTCTGGTCGACTTCAAGCGCACCAAGCGTGACGTCGTCGCGATCGTCGAGCGGATCGAATACGATCCGAACCGTTCGGCCTTCATCGCGCTGCTGCGCTACGCCGACGACGAGCTGAGCTACATCCTGCTCCGCAGCGTCTCGCGGTTGGCGATCAGGTGGTCGCGTCGGCCCAGGCCGACGTGAAGCCGGGCAATGCGATGCCGCTTTCGGCCATTCCGGTCGGCACGATCGTGCACAACGTCGAGCTGAAGCCGGGCAAGGGCGGCCAGGTCGCCCGGTCCGCCGGCACCTACGCCCAGCTGGTCGGTCGCGACCAGGGCTATGCGATCCTGCGCCTCAACTCCGGTGAGCAGCGCAAGGTCCAGGCCAGCTGCCTTGCGACCATCGGTGCGGTGTCGAACCCGGACCATTCGAACATCTCGATCGGCAAGGCCGGTCGTTCGCGCTGGCTCGGCATTCGCCCGCATGTCCGCGGCGTCGCCATGAACCCGGTCGACCATCCGCACGGCGGTGGCGAAGGCCGGACGTCGGGCGGCCGCCACCCGGTCACCCCGTGGGGCAAGCCGACCAAGGGCAAGAAGACGCGCCAGAACAAGGCGACCGACAAGTTCATCGTGCGCAGCCGTCACGCGCGCAAGAAGACGCAGTGATAGGAGACGATCGTGGCTCGTTCTGTCTGGAAAGGTCCGTTCGTCGACGGGTATCTGCTCAAGAAGGCGGATACCGTGCGCTCGTCCGGTCGCAATGAGGTCATCAAGATCTGGAGCCGTCGCTCGACGATCCTGCCCCAGTTCGTCGGTCTGACCTTCGGTGTCTACAATGGCCAGAAGCACATTCCGGTCTCGGTGAACGAGGACATGGTGGGTCACAAGTTCGGCGAGTTCTCGCGACCCGGACCTACTATGGACACGCCGCCGACAAG
>NZ_MCRJ01000209.1 GCF_001720135.1 Methylobrevis pamukkalensis | reverse complement strand
CAACCCGTCCCCCCGTCACCCCCTCGGCGCCAATCCCGCCATGAAACCCGCATAGGCCTTCGGCAGGGGCGGGGCGTAGGGGCCGGTCTTGGCGGTGCGCAGGCCGAGGGCGGCGAGGGATTCGGCGAGCTTCACCGCGCTGGCGACGCCCTCGATCACCGGCACGCCGTGGTCGGCCGAGAGCGCGGCGGCGAGATCGGCCATGCCGGCGCAGCCGAGCACGATGCGTCGGCGCCGTCCTCGGCAAGTGCGCGGGCGATTTCCGCCGAGATGGTGGCCCGCGCGTCGGAGCCCTCGTCCTCCAGCGCCAGCACAGGAATGTCCGAGGCGCGGACCTTCGCGCAGCGGGGGCGCAGGCCGTAGGCGTCGAGGTTGCGCTCGATCACCGGCACCGCGCGCGACAGGGTGGTGACCACGGAAAAGCGGTGGCAGACGAGGCTCGCCACATGGAAGGCGGCCTCGCCGATGCCGATCACCGGGGCGCTGGCGGCGGCGCGGGCGGCGTCGAGGCCGGTGTCGTCGAAACAGGCGATCACGTGGGCCGCCGCGCCCTCGGCCTCGGCGGCGGCGATCTCCACCATGAGGCCGGGTACGGCGAGGGCACCGTCATAGACCCCCTCGATCGACGCCGGGCCGTTCCGCGAGGTGCGGGCAAGGATGACGGTGCCGGGGGCTGCCACGGCGCGGGCGGCGGCGGCGGCCTTGTCGGTCATCGAGGCGGTGGTGTTCGGATTGACGAGATGGATCTTCATGGACACTGCCGAAGGGGTCTGGAGTCTGGTGTCAGGGGTCCGGCCGGCCGGGCCGGCGCGTGATGCTGGCTTTTGCATCGGCTTGTCCGAAAACCGCAATCCGCTTTTCGGGCCGATGCGCTACCCGAGTTCGAAGGTGGTGATGCCGAAGATCCGGGAAAGGGCCAGGTCGGGCGCGGCCCGCGATACATCCGCGCCGTCTCGAAGGCCGGCGTCAGCCCGTGGCGGGCGGTCAGGCGCAGCGCGGCGGCATTCGGCTCCGGCGTGTCGAGCACGACGACATCGCCGCCGGCCCTCTGCGCAAGGGCCGCAAACAGCGCATCGGCGATCCCCGGCGTGTCGGCCAGCAGCGGCCCGATCTTCCAGCCGCGTTGGCAGGGGCGGATCACGCCATAGCCGCGGACCTCGCCCGCGTCGGCGAAGGCAAGAGCGCCATGTCGCGGCGCGGTCAGCCAGGCGCGGACGAAGCCGGCGCGCGGGCCCGGATAGAGCGGTGCATCATACTCCGTCACCGCCGCGATCAGCGCCTCACCCTCCGGCACGATCAGCCGGCCATCTTCCGGCGCGAGGCGGGCAACGACGCCCTCGTGGCGGATGTTGCGATGGGCGAGCGCGAAGCCGGCCTTCGCATAATTCGCCTGCTGGGCGACAACGCCGTCGAGGCCGATGGTCGTCGCGCGGCAGGCGGCAAGCGCCGCGTCCCAGAGCCGCTTGCCGATGCCACGGCCGCGCAGGTCCGGCCGGCAGATGTAGAAGCCGAGGAAGGCGAAGGCGCCGCTTCTCACCAGCGAGATCGTCGCCGCCATCTCCCCGTCCACCCGGGCAACGAGAAAGCCTTCCGGGTCGGCAAGGCGGAAGAGGGGCGCATCGCCGAGGCCGGGGTTCCAGCCCTCGGCGGCGGCCCAGTCCACCATGGCCGCGACCTCGTCGGCGGTGGCAACGCCGATCTCGACATCGCGTCCGCTGGTGCCCGCGTTCGTCACATCACACCCTTTCCGGCGTCGGAGCCGCGTCGTGCCTGCCGGCGGCGGACCACCACGAGGGCGGTCAGCAGCGAGACGATCACGATCAGCGAGATCATGGTCGTCAGCGTGCCGAGGGCGTAGATCGCCGGGGTGGTCACGGTGGTGGTGAGGCTGCGCAGGGTGATCGGCAGGGTGCTGTCGGCGCCCATCGCCTGGCTGGAGCGGGCGATCTCGTCCCACGACAGGGTGAAGCCGAACAGGGCGACGCCGAAGATCGAGGGGGCGATGATCGGCAGGATCACGTGGGCGAAGGTCTGCCACGGGGTGGCGCCAAGGTCGCGCGCGGCCTCCTCGTAGGCGGGATTGAAGCGGTTGAACACGGCGAACATGATCAGGAGGCCGAAGGGGAAGGTCCAGGTGAGGTGGGCGCCGAGACCGGAGGAATAGATGCCCATCATCGTCGTGTAGTTCTGCCAGATCCACTCGATCTCGTAGGCATCGCCGATCGCCTTGATGCTGTCGTCGAAGATGCGGAATTCCAGCGCGATGCCGAGCGAGACGACGATCGAGGGAATGATCAGGCTGGCGATCGCCACGTAGAACAGCGCGCCCGAACCGTAGAAGCGGCGGCGGAAGGCAAGGCCGGCCATCACCGACGCGACCACGGTGATCACCGTGACGATGCCGCCGAGGATCAGCGAGTTCCAGAAGGCGCTGCCGATGTCGACCACCCCGATTCCGCGGAACAGCTGCTCGAACCAGTGCAGCGACACGCCCTGCATCGGAAAGGTCAGGCCGCCGCCCGGCCCCTGGAATGAGAGGATCAGGATGGTGATCGTCGGCCCGTAGAGGAAGAGGACGAACAGCGTGAAGAAGGCGGCGAGCCAGTAGAAGGAGGCGGGACGGCTGTCCATGGCTCAGAGTTCCTTGCGGATGTCGACGAAGCGGGTCAGCGCGACGATCATCAGCAGCACCGCGCCCAGCAGCACGATCGCGTTGGCCGCGGCCAGCGGGAACTGCAGGAAGTTGGTCTGCACCTGGATGATCTTGCCGACCGAGGCGATCTGCTGGCCGCCCATCACGCCGATGGTGATGTAGTCGCCCATCACGATGGTGATCACGAAGATCGAGCCGATGGTGATGCCGGTCTTGCACAGCGGGATGACCACGTTGACGAGGGTCTGCCAGCCGCTGGCGCCGCCGTCATAGGCCGCCTCGATCAGCGACTTGTCGATGCGCGACATGGAATTGAGCAGCGGGATGATCATGAACACCGTGTTGAGGTGCACGAAGGCGAGGATCACCGAGAAATCCGAATAGAGCAGGCCGTCGAGCGGCGTGTCGATCAGGCCGGAGCCGACCAGCCCCTGATTGACGAGACCGTTGCGGCCGAGCAGCGGGATCCATGAAATCATGCGGATCACGTTGGAGGTCCAGAAGGGAATGGTGCAGATCAGTGCCAGCACGATCTGCATCGTCGTCTCTTCACGTGGAAGACGAGGAAGTAGGAGACGGTGAAGCCGATCACCAGTGTCAGCAGCCAGACCGAGATGCAGAATTTCAGCGTCGAGAGATAGGTCTTGAAGGTGGTGCAAATCTCGGGAAGGCCCGACAGGCAGCC
>NZ_MCRJ01000208.1 GCF_001720135.1 Methylobrevis pamukkalensis | reverse complement strand
CACCTGCAGCAGTTCGCCGACCGCGACCAGGCACAAGGATTCGAGGTGGGCGGCACCCACACCGATCGAAACGGCGTTGCCCAGCTTTTGGAGTGTCGTTCGAAGCGACGGGTCGAGGGCATACAGCAACGGTGGCGGGCTGCTGGCGGTGAAGCCGGTGCGGAATTCCTCGACCAGCGTCGTTGCGTCGAAATACAGCGCCGTGAAACTGTTCCTGCGGACCTTCGGCACGGACCAGCCGACGACCTCACATCCGGCCGGAACGAAGGTCAGCCGGTCGGCGAGTGAGCGGCGGTGAGAGCGGGCGCCGTTTGCGAGTTCGACCTCGCCGTCCAGCAACTCGATGTCGTGAAGGGCGAGGTAGTGGCTGTTGCCAACGACCTTGTACTCGAACCGTTCGTCCGGCAGCCGCACATGCTCGATGCTCAGCCCCGAAAGCTGCCGCATCGGACGATCCGGCGATCGGACCCTGGCGGATCTGAAATTCAGTTCTTGATCTGGATCGATATATCGGGCGCGTGACATTCCGAGTTCTTGCTTCAATTTCAGGTTTCATGCTACTATTATTATGCCGCCAGCATGGTCATGGGGCGATGAAATGGTCGACAATGCTAAGCTTTTCAGCATCGCCGCAATCCTACCGTCATGAACCGACGGATGCCGTGTCGAAGATGCACGCCCAGTCGCGCCCGGTAAGGGAGACCGTTCGCGAGGTGCACGACGTTGAACGGCAGACGCGTTATCCCCAAGCTGGACTGCTCGACGCGTGAAGTCTCAGGTCGCACCCCATCTCCTGCTCGACCTCAGCGACCGCCTGCGGGAAATTACCGCTCCGCGCGGAGTCATGACATCCGCGGCCGAGCTGCTGGGCCGGCACCTCGGAGCGATGCGCGTCGGCTATTCAGAGATGGAGGAGGACGGCGTCCACCTTCATATCAAGGGGGACTGGCGGGCGGAGGGCGTGGACTCCGTCGCGGGGCGCCACAATCTCGAAAGCTATGGCCCGGACATCGCTGCCGCCTACCGGTCGGGCCATATGGTCGCGATCGAGGATTTCGATACTGACGCCCGCACCGCCGGCAAACCCGCTGCCGGGGCGCATCACGCACTCGGCGTCCGCGCGCAGCTCGCGGTGCCACTGGTCAGGGCGGGACGGTTGATCGCGCTCCTGTTCCTGCACTCGGCCGAGCCGCGTCGCTGGAGCGAGGAGGACATCGCGCTCGTACAGGAGGTGGCCGAGCGGACCTGGGCGGCCGTCGAGCGGGCGCGTGCCGAGGAGGCGCTCCGCATCAGCGAGGCGAGGTTCCGCACGGCTCTGGAGATCGGGACGGTCGGTGCGATCTATTTCGACATGGACGGGCTGCTCACGGATGCCAATGACGCGTTTCTGCGCATGGGCGGCTACAGCCGGGAGGACCTGGAACAGGGGCGCCTGACCTGGCAGCGCCTCACCCCTGCCGAGTGGATGCAGGATTCCGAGCGTGCCTTTGCCGAACTGAAGGAGAAGGGCCACACCACGCCCTATGAAAAGCAGTATATCCGCAAGGACGGCTCCCGCTGGTGGGCCCTGTTCGCCGCCAAGTTGCTGCCCGACGGCACCGGATTCGAATTCGTGCTCGACATTACCGACCGGAAGCACACCGAGGAGCGCCTGCGCGACACGACGCGGCGGCTCAACGCGGTGCTGGACAATGCCTCGGTCGCCGTGTTCGTCATGGACGAGCACCAGCACTGCATCTACATGAATCCGGCCGCCGAGGTGCTGACCGGCTATACGCTGGCGGAAACACAGGGACGGCCGCTGCATGATGTCGTGCACCACACCTATCCCGACGGCCGCCCCTTTCCGATCCACGAATGCGCCATCGACCGCGCCTTTCCCGAGAACAACAAGGAACAGGGGGAAGAGGTGTTCGTCCACAAGGACGGCAGTTTCTACCCGATCGCCTTCACGGCGAGTCCGATCCGGCACGAGGATGGCAAGCCGATCGGCACCATCATCGAGGTGCGCGACATCTCAAGCGAGAAGGCGGCGAAGGAGCGTCAGGCGCTGCTGATCAACGAGTTGCATCACCGGGTGAAGAATACCCTGACGACGGTCCAGTCGATCATGAATTTCACCCTTCGCACCTCGGACAACATGGAAGCTTTCCAGAAGGGGATGACCGGCCGCCTCTTCTCGCTGGCCCGCAGTCATACGCTCCTGACCGACAACGAATGGGCGGGAGCCGACCTCCAGAAGATCATCCGCGCGGAACTCGAACCCTATGATGACGGCTCACGGCTGACGCTCGACGGAACGCTCTTCCAGCTTCCCGTCGATGCAGCCGTACCCTTCGCAATGGCCGTGCACGAACTGACCACGAACGCGGTGAAATACGGCGCACTGTCGGTTCCAAACGGCCGACTGACAGTCGGCTGGACGACAGAGCGGACGGAGGGTGGCATCATGCTCCATCTGGAATGGGTCGAGAGCAATGGTCCCCCCGTCACGCCTCCGACCCGCCGCGGCTTCGGCTCGACCTTGCTTGAGCGCGTGCTGGCCGGACAACTCGGCGGCACCGTGAACGTGAGCTATCCGCCGGAGGGGGCGCGCGTACGCATCCAGGCAGTGATCTCGCAGTCTTGAAATGGAAGGCAGCGTCAGCATCCTGCGGCTGACCGAAGCGACGATGACCGGGTTGCCCGAGCCGGCAGGGGAACGCGCGCCCGAGCCCGAACTTCCGATGTGGCGCGAGAACTGGCGTACGGCGTCGTCGTTCGCGTGCTCGATGACTGAGAGCTTCCCCCGTCGACCTGTGGGCGGTGTTTCCGACGGGACGGCTGGCAAGCGCCAAGCGCGCGCATTCGCCGATTTCGGGGAAGCCGCCGTGGACGGAGCCGTGGCCGGGACCGCCGCGGCGGTTGGCGTCTAGCCTCGGACAGCGAGCACCGCCGCTGGAACACGTGACAGCCGTTCGTATCTGCGGCCTGCCTGGCACTGGCTGGGGCCGACGATTTTCCGGCGGCGCCTCGCGACCGGCGGCGAAACCGGCATTCTGACTGGCCATTTCGTCGTAAAGTCATCTGCCGGCGAAGATCGCGTCGATCTGCGGTGCGTTGCGCGAGAATATGCGCCACAGGAGGATAGCCCAGATCAGCATCACGTTCCATGCGATGACGACATCCGAAAGGAAATGCGCCCCATGCAACACTCTGGTGAACGAAAAGCCTGCCGCGAGAAGGCCAACCGCTCCGAGATAGACGATCGCGTATTTCGGCCGGACGAACACGACCAGTGTGAGCAGGGCAAAGGCGCTAGCCGATTCTCCCGAGATGAATGAACAATTCTTGACGCATTGGTCGGTGAGTTCCCAAGGCGGCGTGAAGAACGCGTCGCCGCCGAATTCCTCGAGAGCCTTCGGCCGCGCCCTCGCAACGAGCATC
>NZ_MCRJ01000207.1 GCF_001720135.1 Methylobrevis pamukkalensis | reverse complement strand
ATGTCGATGCCGAGGTTGCAGGCCGAGCCGCCGCCGCGCTCCTCCAGCCCCCAGGCGACGGCGACGCTGTCCTCGGCCGGCCAGGCGTCGATCCGGCGGTTGCGGTCGAGGCACCAGGTGCCTCCGGTGACGAAGCCGCGACGTGCCGCCATGGTCCGCTCCTCAGGCCGCGCGCTTCAGCACCGCTTCGGTGATCTCGATGTCGGTGGCAAGCGCCCGCAGCGGCGTCTGGCCGGTCGACTGAAGCTCGCCGTGATAGGCCTTCACCGCCTCGGCCGGCGCGAGATCGCCGTCGGCGACCGCCCGCATCAGCCTCACCATCGCCAGCGGATTTTCCGCAAGATTGATCTTGCGGCCGAACAGGGCGAGCCGGGCGCCGTATTTCTCGGCCTGGCTCAGGAGCTCGAAACAGTCGCGGGTGGTGCCGGCGCCGCCACCGAGCACGCCGACCACGAGGCTCGGATCGAAGGAAGCCAGCTCTTCGAGGGCCTTCGGACCGTTGTAGACGATCTTCAGGAACTGCGGCCGCTCGGCGCGGGTCAGGCCCGCAAGGCAGCGCACGATGCAGTCGTTGACGTAGAAGGGCAGCACCTCCGGATCGATGCCGGTCGCCACATTCGGGTTGAACACCTCGAGGAAATACCTGAAGCCCATCGCGTCCGCCTCGGCACGGAAGTCGGCGAAGGCCTCCAGCGAGGCATGGTCGGCGTCGAGGTCGTTGTTGAAGGTGATCGAATAGAGGCCGAGGTCGGTGTGGCGCCGCGCCGGATCGAGCGAGGCAGTGCGGAACGGCCGCGAGGGCTTCGTCGCGTAGGTCGCGCCGCGGCCGACCCAGATGTCGGTGGTGTCGTTGGCGCGGATCGCCGGCTTGACCCGGCTTTCGGCAAAGACGCCGCGCTCGGTCAGGAGTTCGAGGTTGGAGGCCGACATCAGCATGATGTCGACGATGTCCTGGGCGACCACCTCGGACACCTTGTCCAGGAATTCGGTGCGCGTCCGGTAGCGGGCAAAGGAACAGTCGGGCTCCAGCTTCGGGCCGCAGGAGGTGATGCTCGGGCCCATGTCGCCGTCCTTGGCGTCGGCGATGATGAAGTCGGCGCGGCGATAGTTGCGGCGCGGATCCGGGCGAGCTTGGCATCGAGGCGGGTCATCGTCCTCGTCTCCTTCTTCCTGGTGTCGACGGAGCCCGGTCGGCCCGTTCGAGCGGGCACTGGCTGTGGGCATCCGCGAGCGGGGCTGAGGTGGTTCAAGGCTCTAGTTGATCATGAAGCCGCCGTCCACCGGCATGGCGAGGCCGTTGAGCATGCTCGCCTCGTCGGAGAGCAAGAACAGGATCACCGAGGCGACCTCCTCGGGCGAGGCGAAATGGCCGAGCGGAATGCGCGACAGCATGCGGCCGGCCTTCTCCTCGTCGCTCCACGCCTTCACCGCCATCGGCGTCAGCGTCACGGTCGGATTGATGCAATTGACCCGGATGCCGAGGCGGCCGAGCTCGTTGGCCATCACCCGGCTCAGGCCGTCGAGCGCGCCCTTGGAGGCGCAATAGGCCGCGTGATCGGCAAAGCCGATGAAGGAGGAGACGCTCGAGACGTTGACGATCGCCCCCTTGGCGCCGCGTGCGAGGGCGCTGCGCGCATATTCCTGCGCCATGATCATCGGCGCCCGCACGTTGACCGCCTGGAGCAGGTCGAAGGTCTCGGGCGTCAGGTCGAGGAAGGAATCGAGGGCGGTGGTGCCGGCATTGTTGACCAGATAGTCGGCCGGCATGGCGGCGAGCGCCGCCGCGCGGGTCGCCTCGGCATCGGCAAGGTCGACGGCGATGGTCCGGCAGCCGATCTCGGCGGCCAGACTGTCGAGATCGTCCTGCGAGCGGGTCAGCGCGATCACCTCGGCGCCGCGGGCCGCCAGCATCTTCGCTGTCGCCCGGCCGATGCCCTTGCCGGCGCCGGTGACGAGCACGCTCTTGCCCGAAAAATCCATGGGGCCTCTCCCTTGTCGGTCCGGAACTGCGGTTCCGTGCGCTTGTTGTTGCGGTCGGCCCCGCCGCTCACCAGAGCGTCAGGCCGCCGTCGGTGACGACGATCGCCCCGGTCATCAGGCTGGAGGCGTCCGAGGCGAGGAAATGCACCGCCGAGGCGACCTCGTCGGGCTCGCCGAGCCGGCCCATCGGCGTGTCGCGCAGCCAGGCTTCCACGACGCCCGGCAGGCGCTTGGCGTAGAGCGTCATCGGCGTCGCGATATAGGTCGGCGCGACGGCATTGACCCGCACGCCGCGCGGCGCCCATTCGGCCGCAAGGCATCTCGTCAGGTGATGCACCGCCGCCTTGGAGGCGTTGTAATAGGACTGGTTCATCGGCCGGTTGACGATCAGGCCGGACATCGAGCCGATGTTGACGATCGCGCCGCGCCCCGCCGCCAGCATGTGCCGGCCGAAGGCGCGGTTGCACCAGAACACGCCGTTGTAGTTGACGTCGTTGACGTTGAGCCAGAGCTCGTCGGTCACGTCTTCCGCGCCCGGCCCGACCCGGCCGATGCCGGCATTGGCGACGAGGATGTCGATCCGCCCGTGGCGCGCGGCCAGCTCGTCGGCAAGCGCCGTGACGGCGGCGCTGTCGGTGACGTCGACGACGGCCGTGGTCGCGGTATAGCCCTTGCCGGCAAGGGTCTCGCGGCCTTCCTCGGCGATGGCGCCGTCGCGGTCGGCGAGCACCACATGGCGCCGGCCTCGGCCAGCGCCTCGGCGCAGGCAAGGCCGATGCCCTGGCCGCCGCCGGTGATCACCGCCACGCGGCGTCGAGGCGAAGCTTTTCAAGATACATCGCTGTCCTCCGGACGGCGCGCCGTCACAGGCGGTTGCCGCTTTTCGCGTCGAAGAGGTGCACCGAGGCAAGATCCGGCGTCACCGTCATGGTCTCGCCCGGGCGCACCGCGAGCCGGTCGCGGAACACGGCGGTCACCGCGTCCTCGCCGAACTTCATGAACACCAGCGTCTCCGACCCGGTCGGCTCCAGCACCGACACGGTGGCGGCGATGCCGGCCGGATCGAGCCGGATGTGTTCGGGACGCATGCCGTAGACCACCTCCCGGCCCGCCGCCGCCTTGCCGGGCGGAACCGGCAGCACCGTGCCCGCCTGCGAGACGAACACCGGCCGCCCGCCCTGCTCGGCAAGCCGGCCCTTCAGGAAGTTCATCGACGGCGAACCGATGAAGCCGGCGACGAACAGGTTGGCCGGATGATCGTAGAGATCGAGCGGCGCGCCGATCTGCTCGACGATGCCGTCGTGCATGACGACGATCTTGTCGGCCATGGTCATCGCCTCGATCTGGTCGTGGGTGACGTAGACGGTGGTCGTCTTCAGGCGCTGGTGCAGCTCCTTGATCTCGGTGCGCATGGCCACGCGCAGCTTGGCGTCGAGGTTGGACAGCGGCTCGTCGAACAG
>NZ_MCRJ01000206.1 GCF_001720135.1 Methylobrevis pamukkalensis | reverse complement strand
GACCGAAATCCGCGGCTCCCTCGGCGAAATCTCCGCCACCCACGTCTCGCTCGCCACCGCGATCTGGCTGCAGACTATGGTGCCCCTCACCGTGGGCGATACCGTCGAGCTGCAAGGGTATTTCCGGGTCGCGGACGGCTACTTCGCTGCCGATCACACCTCGTTCTGGGGCTGCAAGATCGGCTGAAGGAGGCACGTTGAAATTCGTTCTCTGCAGCAAGCTGTACGACGCTACGGGACTGGAGGTTCATCAGGGGGCGTCTCGCCCTGAAACTGAAGAGTAAGTTTGAGAAGTTGCCGACGAAAGGCCGCGCCGTCGGCTGCGAGATCGACCGTGGCGAAACGAATGAGATGTCCGTGCACAGAAATGGCTTCGTCCATCGCTTCTCCGATCGTTGGGTGCAGCAGCACGCCCTCGGCGCGGTCCGCCAACGCATCGCCCCGACCTGTCTGGGAGCGCAGATAGGCGTAGATCTGGTAGAGGTAACCGCTGCGCAGCGTCGCCTCGCGCCGCCAGCCTGCCGTGACGATCCCCGTGAACTTGGTGTCGATCACGATCCGCCGGCCCGCCGCCAGATCGTCGAGCACGATATCGGTCTGCATGCCCGGCAGGATCTCTCGCGCGCCCTCGCTCCACCAATCGAGCGGCCAGTCTAGGGCGCCGCCAGTCCGCACGCCCCAGCGCTCGGGCGGCAGGACAGTTCGGTAGAAGCCGCCGACCGCGCGCTCGAACAGCCTCCGCGCCCACTGCTCCTCCCGATCGGGCATTGGCAGAGGCCTTGGACCCGCCCACTCGGTCGGCAGAACGAGGTCCATCGCCAGGATCGCAGCCGCCAGCATCTGTTGGTCCGCGGCGTCATGGCGGCCGATCCGGTCGGCGCTGAGCTCGGTGCGCGACGGCATCGCCCCAGCGACACCGAGCGCCTGCATGTCCGCCGCTAGCCTTCGGCAGCGATGGCGAAGCTCGGGGCGCGCGACCAACCGGGCCACCGCCTCAAGCGCGCCGCGGACGAAGCGGTTGCGGGGCGTGTCGACGCTGAGCTCCACGAAGCGGCACGCCACGGCGCCGCGCGCAAGCAGCTGTCGGCGCTCGGTACGCAGGACGTCGATCCGGCCTCGGACCCGGGAGAGATCGGCGCTGCGCTGACGGTAGCCGAGGCTCAGCTGTCGACGCTGGCGTTCCTCGACCGCCTGAGCCAGCAGTTCGGCGACGAGATCGGCGATCTCGTCGGTGTTGCGCTCGACATCGACGCGTGTGCGGCCCAACGTTTTGAACAGGTCCGAGGCGTAAAGCATCAGGAGCCAGATATTGCGCACCGGGATGCGGCCGATGAATCCCGCCGCAGCGGTCTCACGCGCGACCCAGGCGTCGGCGATCACCATCCCTGCAACAGCCGGTCGAGAGCCTCGCGCGCTGATTTCGGGGCGTCGAACCAGTATTCGTCGAGCAGCGGACCGATCTCCGTCTCCGCGACCTGGCGGAACCAATCGCGCGTGCCGCCGGGTTCGAGCTTAGCCGTTGGCGTGACGTAGCTGTGCCCGATCTCGAACTGGCGGCCGAACGCCTCGGCGATCTGCGCGTTCAGCGCGAGGATGCGCCGCTCGATGTCGTCGACGAAGGCGGGATCGACGCCTCCCTTCTCGGTCACCCACCGTCGCCAGGCTGGCCCGAGCCTCGGCTCGAGTCCGACGAAGGCGAAACGCCTGCGGAACGCGAGGTCGACCAGCGCGAGTGAGCGGTCGGCGATGTTCATGGTGCCGATGACGAAGAGGTTCTCGGGCACGTGCACCGGGCGCCGCATGCCGTCGGCATCGGGGTAGCAGAGTTCCAGTGCCTCGCGCGGCGTGCGCTTGCCCGCTTCCAGCAGTGTCAGCAGCTCGCCGAAGATCTGCGCCGGGTTGCCGCGGTTGATCTCCTCGATGATCACGACGAACCGGGCTTCCGGCCGGCTCAGCGCCGCGCGGATCGCCTCCATGAAGACGCCGTCGGCAAGGGTCAGCTTGCCATCGCCGCTCGGACGCCATCCGCGCACGAAGTCCTCGTAAGAGAGGTTCGGGTGGAACTGGACGGCACGGACGCGCGCCTCATCGCGCTCGCCTATCAGCGCGAACGCGAGGCGTTTGGCGATCCATGTCTTTCCCGTCCCCGGCGGCCCCTGCACGATCAGGTTCTTCCGTGTGCGCAGGCGCTCCAGCAGGCGGTCGATCTCCTCGCGCTCCAGAAAACAGCCCTCACGCAGGATGTCGTCGACATCGTATGGCACAGCGGGCGCGGGCGTCTGGACCGGATCGACGACAGCCGTATCCTCGTCGTCCTCGGTGGGCGCCGCGCCGCCGTCATCGGACTCGGCCTCCGACTGATCGGGCGCCTTGTAGTGCCAAGCGGCCAGCGACAGTTCGGGGAAGCTGTGAACCGGGTAGCTGTCCTCAGTAAAGCGCGCCTTCAGATCGTCGACCAACTTGAGATAGGTTGCGCCGCTGCAGGGCCTCTGCGGCCCTATCGGTGGGATCCGCATCTGCAGCCGGCCGGTGAGGAACGCGCGCGAGTTGCTATCGAGGGTTGGGTACTCCCACGGATGCGACCAGTAGAGCCCGGTGGAGAGGTTCCATGAGGCGCCCCAAACGTCGATGGCCGCGTCGTAGTCGGCGATGAATTGGTCCCGCTGCTCGGGCTGATCAGAATCCACCAGCGCTGCGGCGGATGCGAACAGGTCCCACAACTTGTCGATGTCGCCTTCGCTGCGCTTGTCGCCGTATCGAAAGAACCAGGATCGCTGGTTGTTGAGGACAGGGATTCCCTCGAAGGTGCTCGGCAGCTCCTCATCCACGCCGATCAGCTTGGCCAGCGCTCCCGCGATCGCGCGCCGATTGGCGTCCGTCATGGATCGGTTGAACGTGCCCATCGCCGTGAAGGGGCAGATGTCGCGCAGTGGACCGGTACCGCCTTCCGGGTAGCGGTCCTGCAGATACCCTAGCCCCGCTATCTCTTGCGCGATTGCATGGATGCCTTCGATCAAGGGCTTACGGTCCGCCCGATAGTCCAGAAGCTTTGCTGCAACGGCGCTGTAGAAGACTGTCCAGCGGAAACGCTGCTCGCCGCCCACGTCGCCGAACCGTTCCCGCCAGAACGGTTCGTTCCGGAACCGGTCGAGGTCCTGCGGCCGGTCATCGAACGCGAAGGCCAAGAGGCCATCCTCCATCCAGCTACCCGGCGCGACCCGCCAAACCGTGGCACGGTTCGTGTAGAAGTACCATTCGCGGTGCGGCGATACCGGCGTCCAGTTGACCTGCACACGCTTGCCGTCGTCCAGATTGGCAATGATTGTGCCGACCGCCTTGATGGCCATTACCGAGACAGTGGCACCGCGGTTGTTGAACGGCAGCTCCCGCTTGCGAGTATAGGATGACTTGATCGCGATCCTGTCGCCCGGCCGCATCGCGCGCACGAGATCGCCATACTTGCCGTCCTCGTAGCCGTTCTCCCAGATGC
>NZ_MCRJ01000205.1 GCF_001720135.1 Methylobrevis pamukkalensis | reverse complement strand
AACTGCTCTCGATTGATTCAACCCCCGATAATCATGGACAAATCCGTGGTCGGCAAGCCTGATGTTCTCTCCCTGTTCGCCTTTCCGCATCCCGTTCCTTTGAGATGTCCCGTCCCGGGCGGCTGGGTGGCTTTTGATCGGTAATGACACCACCGAAAATGGCCACCGAGACATGACACGCCCAAATCCGCTCCCGCCCGAACAGATGACGCCCGCCGAACGCCGCGCTGAACTGTGCGGCCTGCTGGCGCTCGGGCTGGTTCGGTTGCTCGGGCCAGATGGGCGCGAAGTATCTGACAATACTGGAGAACGTTGCCTACACTATCCCGACGACGAATGCCGTCATGCAACTCCAACTCACCGGAGAAACGCATGACGAAGCCCGATCCTATCCCCGCGCGCCTGGCCGCGCTGAAGTCCATGTCCGTCACCCAGTTGAAGTCGGAGTGGCAGACGATCTTTGCCACGGCGGCGCCGAACAACAGCCGCGCGTTCCTAGAGAGCCGGTTGGCCTACCGCATCCAGGAGCTCACGTATGGAGGCCCTGATCGCGAAACCCGACGCATGCTGGATCTGCTGGCCGACGAGGTCGGCGGCACCCTGACACGCAAGAGCCAGATCGCCGATCCTCGCAATCCCGTGGTCGGCACGAGGTTGATCCGCGAATGGAACGGGGTCGAGCACACGATCACCGTCTTGCGGGACGGGTTCGAGTGGCAGGGGAGACCTTACAAATCCTTGTCCGCGATTGCGCGGGCGATCACCGGAACGCGCTGGAATGGCTACCGCTTCTTCGGGTTGCGCGAACGAAAGCGGGGGAATGATTGATGGATCAACGCGCAAATCCCGTCCGCCGCCAGCGCTGCGCCATCTACACGCGCAAGTCCTCCGAGGAAGGGCTCGAGCAGGAGTTCAACAGCCTGCACGCACAACGAGAAGCCTGCGAGGCCTATATCGCCAGCCAACGTTCCGAGGGCTGGGTGCTGGTCCGCGATCAGTATGACGACGGCGGCATCTCGGGCGGAACGCTGGAACGGCCCGGCCTCAAGCAGCTTCTGGCCGACATCGAGGACGGCCTGATCGATGTGGTGGTCGTCTACAAGATCGACCGCCTGTCACGGTCGCTGATGGACTTCTCGAAGCTGGTCGAGGTCTTCGACCGCAACGGTGTGACCTTCGTCTCGGTCACGCAGTCCTTCAACACCACCACGTCCATGGGGCGGCTGACGCTGAACATCCTGCTCAGCTTCGCGCAGTTCGAGCGCGAGGTGACGGCTGAGCGCATCCGCGACAAGGTCCGCGCCTCCCGCATGAAAGGCATGTGGATGGACGGCTATGTCCCGCTCGGGTACGATGTGAAGAACCGCAGGCTCGTGGTGAACGAGGAAGAGGCCGCCACCGTGCGGGGCATCTTCGAGAGGTTCGTCGAGGTCGGTTCAGCGACCGTGCTGGCCCGCGAACTGCGCCGCAAAGGGCTCCGCAACAAGCAGGGCACCTTGGTCGACAAGGGATATCTCTACAGGGTGCTGGTGAACCGCGTCTATCGCGGCGACGCCGTCCACAAGGGCAAGGCCTATCCCGGCGAGCATCAGGCCATCATCGACGAGCAGCTGTGGGATCAGGTCCATGCCATATTGCGGCAGAACCCGCGAAAGCGCGCCAACAACACCCGCGCGCAGGCGCCAGCGCTGCTCAAGGGGCTGATCTTCACGGCCACGGGCGCTGCCATGACCCCGAGCAGCACGAAGAAGGGCGCGCGGCGATACCGGTACTACGTCTCGATGGACGTCATCAAGAATCGCGAACCCAGCGACGCGGGCATCCCGCGCCGCCTTCCTGCCGACCTCGTGGAAGCGGCTGTGGTGACCGAGTTGCGGCGGGTGATGCGCGCGCCGTCGATCACGGCACAGGTCATTGCCCACTTGGCGCGCGAGGGTCACGCCTTCGCCGAGGCCGACGTGATCTCCGCGCTGCAGACGTTCGAGGACGTCTGGGGCCAGCTGTTCCCTGCAGAGCAGACCCGGATCGTGCAGTTGCTGGTGCGCCGGGTCACCGTGACGTCTAAGGGGCTGGTGATCGATGTCCGGACCGACGGCGTCTCGGGCGTCATGCGCGACATGATGGCGCCACGAAAGAAGGTGGCGGCGGAATGATGAAACCCGACGAGTCCATCCAGATCTTCGTGCCGCTCAAGGTCCGCAAGCAGAACGGGCGGCCGAAGATCATGCCGCCCTCGACCTATCTGCCCAGCGAAGACCGGACGCAGGATCCGCATATCCTGCGCGCCATCGGCCGGGCGTGGGGCTGGCGGCGGCGCATGGAGGCTGGCGAGTTCAACACGGTCACCGATCTGGCGAAAGCCGTAGGGCTTGCCGAACGCCATGTCAGCCGACAGCTCCGGCTCGCCTACCTCGCGCCGGGGGTCCTCAAGCGCTTGGTCTACAAGCGCGAGGTGCCCGCCGTGACCCTGTTGAAACTGACCGATGTCGCGGCCCTGCCATGGCACGAACAGCCGGAGCGGGTGTTCGACTGAGCCTCAGTGAAAGCTCGCCTGAAACGTCGTCGCGGTCAGGGAGACATGCGCGTCCAGCGGCGGATGCAACTCGAACGCCTTCGGCTCGCGTGAGAAGTTCCAGAGCCGGAACAGACGCCATTCCGACCTGCGCTCCTCGGCCACGGCCAGTTCGTTGCGGGTGATGTGGAAGGGCGTGCGCTCCCATCCGTTCGTCGTCTTGACCTCGATCAGCCGGGCGAGACCGTCCGGGGCGAAACTCGCGATGTCGTAGCCCGCGCCATCGCCATCCTCCTCCGACACCCAGCGTACCTTGCGCGCCAGATCGTCCCGTCCTGCCGAGCGAAGAGACGCCCGTTCATGCGCCAGCACACGTTCCTCTCCCGCGCGGCCGAGGGCCCGGTTGCGCTCGTCCCGGCCCGCCACGTCGAACTTGCGGGCGATGTGCAGCATCTGGTCCAGTTCCTGCGGCGGCGGCTGGTTCGACAGCGTCGGCGGCGGTCCGATCCAGATCTGCGCTGCCTCGCGCAGGCCAGCACCGGGTTGCAGCCCCGGTTGGCGCCCGAGCCAGGCCGGGTTCAGCGCCAGCCATCGCGCCACGGCATCCACCAAGGTCATCTGGAAATTGAACGCAGGCTTGTAGCCGGGGATCCAGTCTTCGCCGAGCCCCTTCAGAACCGCGCTGATGTTCTGGTGCTTGAACTCGACGGACCCCTCGGACCGGTCGTTCAGCAGCGGCAGCAGCGCACGGCGATGCTCGGCCTTGCTGTAGCGGCGCGCGGAGATGTCGTCGGCCAGCATCGCGAAGTAATCCGCGACGATCAGGTCGTTCTCTTCATCTGTCCACGCCCCGTTCGACATTGCGCCAGGCTATGGGCGCGAAGTCTGTTTGTCATCAGAGACTTCCGGCAGGCTCCTGGCTCGCTTCGAACGCTGCCGCCAGACTTGGGGATCGGCCGCCACGGAGCCGTCCTTCTGACCGTCCTGCGCCTTCGTGTCGGTCTCCGTCACCGGATTATTTCGCGAACGGGGCGAACCCATGAACGCGGCAACCCA
>NZ_MCRJ01000204.1 GCF_001720135.1 Methylobrevis pamukkalensis | reverse complement strand
ATTTGTGCGTCTGGCCGGTGAGGCAAACGGAGACGCTGCCCGAGCTTTCTCCCTTGGCGAAGCTTGGGTGGGTGTAGCAAAGAAGGGCGAAAGCGAGTTCCAAAAGCAGAGAAAGGAGAACATCGCAGCGCTTCGAAGCGCAGGGAAGCTCCCCGGCGGCCTCACCGCCGCCCTGTTCGGCCGCATGGTCACTTCCGACCCTCGGGCCAACATCGACGCCCCCGTTCACGTCGCCCATGCCTTCACCGTGCATACCGAGGAAACCGAAAGCGACTATTTCATCGCCGCCGACGATCTCGCCCGCGACGACGAGTCGGGTGCCGATACCATCCAGGAAACCGAACTCACCTCCGGCCTTTTCTACGGCTATGTGGTGGTGGACATTCCGGGCCTGCTGGGCAATCTCGCGGGAGATGCGCAGTTGGCCGGTGCTGTGCTGCACAATCTCCTCTACCTGATCGCCGAGGTCTCTCCCGGCGCCAAACTCGGCTCCACCGCCCCCTATTCCCGTGCCTCGTTCCTGCTGGTCGAGGCTGGCGACCGTCAGCCGCGCTCTCTGGCGGAAGCTTTCCGTACCCCCTGTGCTGCGAATGCCGGCGTCGCGGTCGCCAAGCTCTCCGAGCATCTTGCGAACCTCGACGCCGTCTATGCGACCGGTGAGGATCGACGCTTCCTGTCGCTTGCGAACACCGATGTGCCCGGCGCGGAACGCGGCACGCTGGCCGATCTCGCGGCCTTCGTGCGGGATCTGCCTCAGCAGCAGACGGACGTCGCGGCATGACCCATCGCTGGCTGCACCTGCGCCTCGCAGCGCCGCTCGTGGCCTTCGGCGACGTGGCGATCGACCATGTCGGACCCACGCGCGATTTTCCTGCGGCCTCGGCGCTGACAGGCTTGCTCGCCAACGCGCTTGGCCTTCGACGGGAGGAGACCTCCGCGCATCAGGCGCTCCAGGACAGGCTCGTGTTCGGCGCGATGGTCATCCGGCCGGGACGGCTGCTGACCGACATCCAGAACGCCAAGCTGGAAAAGAAAGACTGTGGCTGGACCACATGGGGCCAACCGGACGTACGGACTGGGGACACTTATGACAGCCCGCATCGCCGCCGCCGAGATTATCTCGCCGATCATGACTGCCGGGTGGTGCTGCGATTGCATGATCTCCCGGAAGGGCCGGACCTTGACCGTCTCGCAGAAGTGCTGGACCGGCCGGCACGCCCGCTGTTCATCGGCCGCAAGGGTTGCCTCCCGTCCGCGCAGCTGTTTGCTGGCTGGCTTGAAGGTGAGAACGCCCTTGAAGCCTTGAAGGCCATCGGCCTGCCCGGCCGTGCGTTCTGGCCGGCGGAGGAAGGCGGCGGCACAGTCCGCGACATCAGTGACATGCGCAACTGGCGCACCGGGCTGCATGGCGGCCACCGCCGTGTCAGTGAGGGGGAGATCGCGTGAGCCTGCATCTCGTCGAACTTCCCATCGCTCTGCGCGAGTTGCATCTCTGGGCCGGCGGGCGCAATTTCGCTGGCAACTTCGACGAGGGGCTGGCGCTGCATCACCTCCTCGGCGAGGTTTTTGGTCCGGCAACCTTGCAGCCCTTCCGTCTGATGGTCGCACCACGGGCCCGGGCAGGTACGCTCTATGCCTACGCGGCCGAGGATGCCGAGGCCCTGCGCACGGCGGCATCCGCCAGCCTGACGCCGGGACAGCAGGCGGTGATCCAGCTCGATCGCCTGCGCTCCATTCCCCGGCCGCCGTCGACATGGCAGGAGGGCCAGCGGCTCGGCTTCGATGTGCGGCTGCGCCCGGTGGTGCGGTTGCATGGCGATCTGGCCGGCGTCGACGAGGCCGGCAAGACAGTGACGATGCGCAAGGGTGCGGAGGTCGACGCCTACCTTGCCTACAGCCTGCGCACGACAGCTGATGCCGCCCCCATCATCACCCGCGAGAGCGTCTATCTCGACTGGCTGGCCGAGCGTCTCGCCCCGGCCGCCCGGCTGGACCTGCACGCAACGCGCCTTGCCGGTATCCGGCGCCAGGTCGTGTCGCGCGGCAGCCGGCGGCTGGAAGGGCCGGACGCCATTATTCACGGCACGCTGACGGTCACCGATGCCGAAGCCTTCGCCGCGACGCTGGCCTCCGGCATCGGTCGTCACCGAACCTACGGCTACGGCATGCTCTTGCTAAGGCCGCCCCAGCGGCCGGCGGCGGGCCGGGGGAGTGCCCCGTGCTGATTGGCAGGCTCGGTCTCGAAACCGCCCGCCTGCCCCATGCCGACAGGCACGGACTGATGCTGCTTGATCGCGGAGCGTTGACGGTGGAGGCCGGATGCCTGCGCTTTGCCTCGGCCGGCGGCGGCGCGGTAGAGCGCGGCGAGTACACCATCCCGCACCAGTCGATCTCGCTGCTGCTGCTCGGGCCGGGCTCGACGGTCAGTCACGACGCGCTGCGCCTGCTTGCCCGCCACGGTGCCGGGCTCGCGGCGGTGGGCGACGATGGCGTGCGGCTCTACACCGCGCCGCCGCTGCTGCCGGACTTCTCGCATCTTGCCCGGCGGCAGACGGAACTCTGGGCCGATGCCAACCGCGGCCGGCTCGACGTCGCCCGCCGGATGTATGCCTGGCGGCTTGGCGAGGTTCTGCCGCACCGCGATATCGCCGTGCTGCGCGGCATCGAGGGCGCCCGCGTCAAGGCCCTCTATGCCAACCTCGCGCAAAGGTTCGGCATTCGCTGGCAAGGGCGACGCTACGACCGGTCCGACCCGCTGGCCGCCGATCTTCCCAACCAGGCCATCAATCATGCGGCCAGCGCCGTCGAGGGGGCTGCGGCCATCGCGGTGGCGGCGACGGCGACCATTCCGCAACTCGGCTTCATTCACGAGGATTCCGGCCAGAGCTTCATGCTGGACATCGCCGACCTGTTCCGCGATTCCGTGACCGTACCCTGCGCCTTCCGCGCCGTGATGGTGCAGAAGAAGACCCCGCATCTTTCGATCGAGCGGGTGACGCGGCGCCTCGTTGGCGAAACCATGCGCCGCGACGACCTGATCGCGACGATGATCGACCGCATCAAGGCCCTGTTTTCGGCCGAGCAGGGCGGCGAGAAGCCTTTGCGCCGTGCCCGGAAGGCGACCGGCGGCGACCATGCGGCCCTTGAGAAGGATGCGAGGAGCCACGACGATGCCGATGACCGTGGTGGTGACGCGTGACGTAGCCGACCGCTACCGCGGCTTCCTCGCCTCCGTGATGCCGGAGGTCGCCCCGGGGGTCTATGTCTCGCCGGAGGTGTCGAGGGCCGTGCGCGAGCGCATCTGGACTGTTCTGTCCGACTGGTGGGCGACGATGCCCGGCGGCTCGGTGGTGATGTCATGGCGGGATGGCACGTCCGCCGGCGGCCTCGGCCTCGCCATGCTGGGCACACCGCCGGTCGAGCTGGCCGATCTCGATGGCGTACTGGTCGTCCGCCGCAAGGCGTCGACACCGCCTGTTCTTTGAAATAGTGTGATTTGCCAGCGAGTTCCACGCTGGAGTTTCCCCCGCCCACGCGGGGATGGTCCCCTCTACGAGAGCATCCAGACGACCAAGGATCT
>NZ_MCRJ01000203.1 GCF_001720135.1 Methylobrevis pamukkalensis | reverse complement strand
CATCGTTGGGAATTGAAGGGGAGAGTGAGCGCAATCCAGGTCGCAACCGAGGGGCCGTGCGTTGCAAGTTCTGATCGTCGATGACAACCGGACGAACCTGATGTTCCTGCACCGGCTCGCCGACCAGGTCGACGGCTGCACCGCGATTCCCTTCCTGGATCCGCGGGCGGCACTGGACCATGCCCGGGTCGCGGGCTGCGACATCGTTCTCGTCGACTACATGATGCCCGGCCTCGACGCGTCGAGTTCATCCGCCAGCTGCGTGCCCATGCCGCGACCGCCAGCGTTCCGGTGGTGATGATCACGGCCGAGGGCGAGGGCGACATCCGCTCCCGCGCGTGGAGGTCGGCGCGACCAGCTTCATGAAGAAACCGGTCGATCCGGTGGAGTTCAGGACGCGCCTGCGCAACCTGATCGCGCTGCGCCGCGCCCACAGGGCCGAGCAGTCGCGCGCCGAATGGCTGGCGGTCGAGGTGGCCCGGGCCACCCGGATGATCGTCGAGCGCGAGGAGGAAATCATCCTGCGTCTGGCGCGGGCAACCGAGCTTCGCGACGGTGGAACCGGCGAGCATATCGAGCGCATCGCCCACTACAGCGCGATCATCGCCGAGGAGTTGCGCCTGTCCGAGGCCTTCCGGCGCGACCTGTTCCTCGCCGCGCCGATGCACGACATCGGCAAGCTGGCCGTGCCCGACGCGATCCTGCTCAAGCCCGGAAAGCTGACGCCGGACGAGCGGGCGACCATGGAGCGCCACACGACCGACGGCCACCGCATCCTGGAAAAAGAGCTCCGTGCCGCTGCTGCAGATGGCGGCCGAGATCGCGCTCGGCCACCACGAGCGGGTCGACGGCACCGGCTATCCGCAGCGGCTGCGCGGCGACGAGATCCCGCTGTCCGCACGGATCGTGGCCGTCGCCGACGTCTTCGACGCGCTCACCGTCGCCCGTCCCTACAAGGACGCCTGGCCGGTGGAGCGGGCCTGCGAGCACATGGCTGCCGAACGCGGCCGGCATTTCGACCCGCATTGCCTCGACGCCTTCATGGAGCGGCTGCCGCAAGTCCTCGCCTGCAAGCAGGGCGGCGAGGTGCGGGCCGGTGCCGCCGCCTGATGCCCGCCGGTCGGTTCCGCCCTTCCTCCCACCCGTTCCATCATCCAGTCCGAATTCCCACATGACCCGTCGCAGTTTCCTCGCCACCCTTGCCACTCTTTCCGGCCTCGTCCTGCTGCCGGTCCTGCCGGCGCTGGCCGGCCCGCTGGCCGCGCCGACCGGCGAGGTCGTGCTCACCGTCTCGGGCAAGATCGCCCACACCAACGTCGACGGCACCGCGCAATTCGATCTGGCGATGCTCGAGGCGCTGGCCGGCCGCAAGGCGACGATGGAAACGCCCTGGACCGAAGGCAGCGTCACCTTCGAGGGGCCGCTCGGCCGCGCGATCCTGGAGACGGTCGGCGCCGAGGGCAGCACGCTCAGCGTGATCGCGCTCAACGACTATGCCGCCGAAGTGCCGGTCGAAGACTTCACCGATCACGACACGATCCTGGCAACCCGCCTCAACGGGGCGCACATGAGCGTGCGCGAGAAGGGGCCGCTGTTCCTGATCTATCCGTTCGATCAGGACCCCGGCCTCTACAACGAGAAGTATTTCTCGCGCAGCGTCTGGCAGATCCGGGCGATCGAGGTGAAATGAGCCTCGCGTCCGGCCTGCGCCTGTGCTGCCCGGGGCTCGACAGGGCCGCCGCCGCGGCGATCGGCCTCGTGCTGTTCTTCGTCTGCGCGGTCGTGGCGGTGTTCGCACTGCTGGTCGCCGGCGACCGGCGGATCACCGAGAGCGTCCGCGAGGATGCGGTCTGGTATGCCTACCAGCTCGACCGCGAGGCGCTGCGCCTGTCGTCGGTGATGGACGTCGACACCGAGCGGCTCGTGTTCCGCGAGGCGACACGCGGCTTCGACATCCTCTACAGCCGGCTCGGCCTGCTGAAATCGGGCAAGCTGCCGGCGGCCTTCGAGGCGGACGAGGCGTTCCATCGCCTGTCGGCGGAGGCCGTCTTCCGGATCGAGGCGATGACGCCCGCCTTCGACGCGGCGCTCGCGCGCGGCTTCTTCACGGATGCCGACCTCGGCTGGCTGCGCGCCGAACTGCGCAGTCTCCTGCCGCTCACCGGCCGGCTGGTGCTGGAGGCCAACAGCCGCAGCAAGCGGCTCACGGTGGAGGCGCGCGAGTGGGCGCTCGGCCTGCACTGGATGCTGGCGATTGCGGTTGCCGCCCTGACGCTGCTGATGATCGTCGTCGTCGTCGTGATGTGGCGGCAGATGATCGACCTGCGCCGCTCGCGCGCCGCGGTCGAGTATCTCAACGGCACGCTGGCGGCCAAGGCCGACGAGGCGCTGTCGGCCGTCCGGGCCAAGTCGATGTTCCTTGCCACCATGAGCCACGAGATCCGCACGCCGATGAACGGGGTGATCGGCGCGGCGGGCCTGCTGCTCGACACGCGGCTCGACCGCGGCCAGCAGGATCTCGTCCACACGATCAACGCCTGCGGCGAGGCGCTGCTCGACGTCATCAACGATGTTCTCGACTATTCGAAACTGGAGGCGGGCAAGCTCGAGATCGAGCGCGAGCCGGTCAGCCTCGCCGGCACCATCGCCTCGGTGCGCACCATCATGGAATCGCGCGCGCTGGAGAAGGGCCTCGACTTCCGCATCCTCGTCGACGACACGCTGCCGGCGCGGATCCTGTCCGACGAGGCGCGGATCCGGCAGGTGCTGCTCAATCTCGTCAGCAACGCGGTGAAGTTCACCGAGCGGGGCGGCGTGGTCGTGTCCGCCGGCCTGAAGACCGATCCGGACGGCACGCCCTGGATCGCCTTCAGCGTGGCCGACACCGGACCCGGCATCACGACCGAGGCGCGGGAGCGGCTGTTCCTGGACTTCAGCCAGCTCGAGGCCTCCATGGCCCGGCGCTATGGCGGGTCCGGCCTCGGTCTGGCGATCTGCAAGCGCCTCGCCGGCCTGCTCGGCGGACGGCTCGGGGTCGAGAGCGTGCCGGGCGCCGGCAGCCTGTTCTGGTTCGAGATCCCGGCGACCGTCGCCGAAGCCACGGGCGAACCCGAGCGCGTGGCCGCCGACCTGCGGCCCCGCAGCGCGCTCTCGCTGCTCGTGGCCGAGGACAATGCCGTGAACCGGCGCATCGCGGGCATGATCCTGCGCAAGCTCGGTCACAGCGTCGAGTTTGCCGTCGACGGCTTCGAGGCGGTCGAGCGGGTGCGCAACGGCAGTTACGACGTCGTGCTGATGGACCTGCAGATGCCGCGCCTCGACGGTCTGGAGGCGACGCGGGCGATCCGCGCGTTGCCCGGTGCGGCGGCGCATGTGCCGATCGTGGCGATGACCGCCAACGCCAGCGCCGAGGACCGCGCCGCGTGCCTTGCCGCCGGCATGGACGACTTCACCACCAAGCCCGTCGACCGCAGACAGCTGTCGGAGGCGCTGGCGAAGGTCGCGGGGCAGCGTCCGGACGCCGGACCCATGGCCGTGCCGCCCCCGGATCCGCCGGCGGCCGCCTTGGCGGCGACCTCGCCCGAGGCCGAGGGAGGCACCCGGGCGATGCTGCGCCGCGAATTCGGGGATGCGGTGCTCGGCGGAACTCACCCACCAGTTCTTCCTCGATGC
>NZ_MCRJ01000202.1 GCF_001720135.1 Methylobrevis pamukkalensis | reverse complement strand
GAAGGCGAGAAGGCCTTTGATCTCGGCCGCTGTCCTTGAACGCCTCCGCGACCCGGAGTCGGCCGAGCTTCGATGGTCGAGGCTGCTTCCGGCATCAACAGTCTATCGGGCCGAAGTAAATGCCCGGAACAGCCACGGCGGATTCGCTGGATTCGAAGGATTCACCGTTCATATCCAGCGGCGCCATGATCGGATCAGCAAGGCTTATGGCGTTCGTTTCGCCGGTGAACCGGAATTTCCAGGCGGTTCATCGCGGAATCTTTTGGGATCGGAGAGGGACGACATCCTTTCCCGCTTGCGCGAGGAGCTTACCGCCGCGGGGCTTCCCGATATTGCCCGTGAAGCCTTCATCTGGCCGAAGTACCCATTCGGATCTCACTATTGCGGATCTGTCCAAGGATCGGGCGTGTTCGCAACCTTCGCCCTGGCCGGCTCATTCAAGCTCGGCATGCCGCGCGTCGACAAGGTGGTCCTCGGGACCGACCTTCCGTCACGTGAGGCCGTCGACGAGTTGTGCGTCGCCGCGGGCTATCCGTGACGTGCCGCCATGGTCTCCGGCTATGACAAGTCCCCGCCCGATCCCGAGCCTTCCCCCTGGCTGGGCCTTGCCCTGGTCGCGATCGGCCTCGCGCTCGGCCTGACGCTGCGGTGGATCTGGTGACAACCCCGCGCGGCGCCCTCGCCGCAGTTGCAATCTGACGAGGGCTCGCCCTACACTTGCCCCTGCCGGCGGCTGGCCGGCTCAAGGGGCAACACCATGAAAATCAAGACGATGACCGCCATACTTGTGGCGGGCCTGTCGCTGTCGGCCTGCGCGTCCGTCATCCGCGGCACCACCGAGGACGTGCGCGTCGAGGTCGATCCGCCGGACGCCGCCATCGCCTCGTCCACCGGCCTTGCCTGCGCCGGCATCCCGTGCGTGATGAACGTCAGCCGCAAGACCGAGTTCAGCGTCACCGCGACGAAGACCGGCTATCGGAGCGAGACCGTCGAGGTGAAGACCGGCATTTCCGGCGCGGCATGGCCGGCACTGCCGGCAACATCATCCTCGGCGGCGTGATCGGCGTCGGCGTCGATGCCGTCACCGGCGCCACCCTCAGCCACACGCCGAATCCGGTGATCATCGCCCTCCAGCCGATCGACCCGAAGAGCAGCGCAACCCCGCCCGGTGACCGCATGATCATTGAACAGCGCCTCGCCGCCGAAAAGGCCGCGCGCAAGCCCGTCAGGCAGCCCGGCGTCTGATCCGTCCTGGCCCGGCGCCTCGACCCGCTTTCGACCGCGGTTCGAACCCCACCCGAACGGTCTTCCTGCCCCGCGCCCGCTGCCAATTCACCCTGCGCGCCGCCCCGGAAGCCCGTTCGGGTGTCCAAACCGCCCTTGCGCGCCGCTTTCCTGCCGCCCGCCGTCGATTTCGCCCGGTTTTCCGCCATCCCATCCGGAAATATCCCGCCAGATCCGGCCCAATCCGGCCTGCCGCCAACTGTCCAAACCAGTCAGCGTGTTACACAAATGCGCATGATGCGCGCGGCGCCGGGAATAACTCCGCGCGGCCTCCGTTCTTCTCCATGCGAGCGCACACGACAGCGTGTCCCGCGGCCGGAGCCGGGCTCCGGACCGACTGCAGCAATGGAGAAGACCGATGCTGAAGACCATCACGATCACCACCCTTGCCCTTGGCCTCACCAGCGGCGTCGCCGCCGCGGCGATGATGCCGGCCGCGCGGCCGCCCCGGCCCTCGGCGCCGCCGCCACCACCGCGCCCCTGCCGATGACCGCCATTGGCATCGGCGACGAGCGGGTCCAGTTCACGCTCGTCGACGACGACCGCCGCGACAAGCAGAAGAAGAGGAAGGCCAACGCGACCGCGACGACGATGACGACGACGACCGCAAGGGCAAGAAGAGCAAGAGCAAGAAGGGCAGTTCGTCGAACTCGAATTCGAACAGCTCGTCGAATTCCAACTCGAACGGCTCGTCCAACTCGAACTCCAACAGCTCCTCGAACTCGAACTCCAACAGCTCGTCCAACTCGAACAGCAATTCCAGCTCGAACGGTTCGTCCAACTCCAGCTCGAACAGCAGCTCGAACAGCAACTCCAACTCGGGCGACGACGACTGAGCCTCGCTGGCTTCGGGTTGCCTTCGAGGACCGCAATGCAGGGGACGGCCGGTGCGCAAGCACCGGCTGTTTCGCGTTTTTTTTGGGGGGGGGCGCCGTGTTCAGGCGCGCCCGGAGAGGGCGATGCAATGGCGCAGACCGCCGCCTCGACGTGCGGTGTTGATCCGGGCTGGCGTGGCGAGGCGAGGACCCACGGGGGCTTTCCCCTCGTCCTTCGAGACCGTCGCTGCGCGCCGTCCTCAGGATGAGGGGAAAGATTAATGCTTTGACAAGATTAGGCGATTTGTCGAAGGCCTCATCCTGAGGAAGCCGCGAAGCGGCTGTCTCGAAGGACGAGGCCGGATGCAAGACGTTGCAGGTGGAAGATGGTGGCCGGGTGCAAGACGAGGCCGGGCGTGCTGAGGTCGGGTGCGAGATCCTGACGTCCTTTCCGGACAGGCGGATCCGGACAGCGCGCATGGCAGCAAGGCACCTGCCCCTGCAAACGGCCAGAACCCGGTCGCCTCGCGGCGCCGGGTGCTGTCGTCCGTCGGATGATCGATCGTGGCAGACGCTGCGGCGTCGCCGCCTCGCCCGGCAGCCCTCAGCGGGCGGCGCGGGCGAAGCGGCGGTACCAGCCTTCGCCGGTGAGCGTGTTGCGGTGGACGACCTTGCGGTCGGCCATTTCCAGCGGGGTCTCGGCGGCGATCTCGCAGTCGATCGCGGTTGCCTCGCGGCGGAAGGGGATCACCTGCACCAGCGGGGTGCCCTTTTCCAGGACATGCAGCCCGTCCTCGCCGGTGGCGAAGAAGGGGAAATGGATGTGTGCGGTGTAGGTGTCGGTGTCGACCACCCCGGCCACCACCTCGAACAGCTTGCTCGGGCGGTTGAGCGGCGGCACGAACAGGCAGCTCCAGCCCTTCGGGGTGCGCACGGACCAGTAGTTGTGGAACTTGCAGGGGGGACGCGGCTCGGACGGATGGCCGGCCACCTGATGGCTGCCGTGGTTGCTGATCATCGGCTTGTCGAACTCCCAGCCGGCCTCCACGGTGCGTCCCTCGTCGCGGATGTCGAGGCGCACGCTGGCGGCGAGCGGCAGGATCCAGCCGGTGGTCATCGCGTCGAGGAAGGGCATGCAGCGCTTCACCGTCAGGCCGGTGTCGGTGACCGACCGCTGCTCGCGGTCGAAAGCCGGCAGCTTGCGGAACCAGTCCGGCATGTGGGTCTTGGCCGGCACCGGCTCGGCAATCACGCCCTTGTCCTCGGGCGCGCAGGTGAAGCGGATCAGCGGTTTCGGTCTTGCGAACATGGCTCGTCTCCTCTTCGCCGGCGCGAGGCCGGCATCGAGGAGGCAAACGGGCCGGCCGCGGGTTTATTCCCCCGCGGGCCGCAAATCCGCGTCGGGCCCGGCGGCCGGGTCCGGACCGGCGCCCCGGACCGCAGGATCGAGCGCCGCCTCGGCCGCGCCGCGTTCGGCCGTCGGCAGGGGGCTGGCGGCCGGCGCGCAGAGATCCGCGGCCTGGAGCAGGCCGAAGCCGAAGACCGGGTCGCGACCGGCCGCGCCGAGATCGCGGGCGGC
>NZ_MCRJ01000201.1 GCF_001720135.1 Methylobrevis pamukkalensis | reverse complement strand
CGCCCCGGCAGCCGGTGCCGCCGCCGTCGAGGCCGAGCAGATAGCGGATCGCGGTCATCCGGATCTCCGGTTGCGCCCAGGTCGACGGGCGCCAGGATGGTCGTGGCCCGGAAGCGGTGACGGCCGGCGACGACGTCCCGCGAATTTCCGGCAAGCCCCCTGAACGTCCGGCCGGTCCGTTCGTCTCACGAAAAAGGCCGCTCCGACGATGCCGGAACGGCCTTTCGCATCAGGGCGAAACAGCTGCGCTCATTCGGCGGGGAAGGGCACCGGGCTGTCGGACAGGGTCTGGAGGTAGGCGAGCAGGTCGGCGCGCTCCTCCGGCTTCTTCAGACCGGCAAAGCCCATGGCCGTTCCAGGGACGACGCCCTTGGGGTTGGCGATGAAATGATCGAGATTCTCGTAGGTCCAGGCGTTGGCTTCGCCGAAGGCGACCATCGGGGCGGAATACTTGAAGCCTCGTGGCCGCCGGGCTTGCGCTCGACCACGCCCCAGAGATCGGGACCGGTCTTGTTCGGGCCGCCCTTCTCGAAGGAGTGGCAGGCGACGCATTTCTTGGCGACGGCTTCGCCCTTGCCGGCATCGGCGGAGGCGAGCAGCTGGCCGAGCGGAACCGCGGCCACTTCCTCGGCCGGCGCCGCGCCCGTGTCCTCGGCGACGGCGATCTCGTAGCCGGCCTTCTCGGGCGCTTCCATGTGGAAGATCCCCTCGGCAACGAAGCCGAGGCCCATCGCGAACAGCAGCGTGCCGAGGACGGTTCCGGCGATTTTGTTCAGCTCGAACGAATCCATGAACTACAGGCTCCAAGACCACCGGCGCCGGCCATCGGCCGCGCCCGAAACTTCACCGTTTTGGCCGCGTGCGGACACACGCGGCGCCGGGTCCCGGTCCGGGCGCCGCGGGGGCGACCGCACAAGACCTCGGCGGGGATGCCGGCCGGCTGGCAGAACGCGAGCCGGAAAGGGGGCATGGTCCGCCGCCTCCCGGTCCGGAGCCGCCCGGGCACCCGTGATTGCTGCGGACGTTAGCGACTTTCACGGGGCTCTGTCCATAGACATCGCGGCAAAAACCGCCCGGCGATGCAGCCCCGACACAGCCTGGCGACACCCGGCTCTTGACAGGCAGGCCCCGATCGGCGCAGGGCGATCGGGACCCGCGCGCCGCCCTTCCTGCGAGGCCCGCACCCGCGCGCCTTGCCGACGAACGGGCCGACGAACGGGCCGACACGCTGGCCGACGAAGAGGACAATCCGAGATGACCCTGCCCGCCGATGCCCCTTCTCCGAGGCCCTCGTGATCGTGCCCGCCCGCATGGGCTCGACCCGGCTGCCGAACAAGCCGCTCGCCCTCATCGCCGGCGAGCCGATGATCGTCCACGTCTGGCGGCGGGCCTGCGAGGCCGGGATCGGCCCGGTGGTGGTGGCCGCCGACGCCGCCGAGATCGTCGACGCGGTGCGCGCGGCCGGCGGCGACGCGGTGCTGACCCGGCCCGACCATGTCAGCGGCTCCGACCGGATCTTCGAGGCGCTCGGCCGGATCGATCCCGGCCTGACCGCCGAGGTGGTGGTCAACGTCCAGGGCGACCTGCCGACGATCGCGCCCGAGGCGATCCGCGCCTGCTTCAGCCCGCTGTCCGATCCCGCGGTCGACGTGGCGACGCTTGCCGCCGAGATCCACGTGGACGCCGAGCGGACCAACCCCAACGTGGTCAAGGTGGTCGGGAGCCGCGTCGGCGAGACGCGGCTGCGGGCGCTCTACTTCACCCGCGCCACGGCTCCCCATGGCGACGGGCCGCTCTATCACCACATCGGCCTCTACGCCTATCGCCGCGCGGCACTCGCCCGTTTCGTCGACCTGCCGCCCTCGGAGCTGGAGCAGCGCGAGAAGCTGGAACAGCTGCGCCTGCTGGAGGCGGGCATGCGGATCGACGTCGCCCTCGTCGACGACGTGCCGCTCGGCGTCGACACGCCGGAGGATCTGGAGGCGGCGCGGCGGCGCCTTGGCGGCTGAGCCGGCGGTTTCTTCCTCGCCTCGATGAATCCCCACACGTCAGGTTTTCATCGAGGTTACGGCCTGACCGGCCGGCGCCCCTTCGGGCGCGTCCTCACCCGCAAGGCCGGCCTGCGGTCAGGACCTTGCGCGTTCGGTTTCACGCGGATTTCGGGTTTTGCTCGGACCGGCGATGATCTAAGCAGATCGCGCCGGCGCGGACCGGCCGACACGAGCCGAAGAAACGGGACCACCGATGACCACCTCCCTGCGCATCGCCTTCCAGGGCGAACGCGGCGCCAATTCCGAGATCGCCTGCCTCGACGTCTATCCGGACTGCACGCCCGTGCCGTCGGCGACCTTCGAGGACGCCTTCTTTGCGGTGCAGTCGGGCGCGGTCGATCTGGCGATGATCCCGATCGAGAACTCGCTCGCCGGCCGGGTCGCCGACATCCACCATCTGCTGCCCGATTCCGGGCTGCACATCGTCGGCGAGTATTTCCTGCCGATCCGCTTCCAGCTGATGGCGCCGCGCGGGGCGACGCTGGAGGGACTGAAGAGCGTGGAAAGCCACGTCCATGCGCTGGGCCAGTGCCGCAACATCATCCGCCGCTACGGCCTTGCCGCGCGGGTGGCCGGCGACACGGCGGGCGCGGCCCGGCTCGTCGCCGAATCCGGCGACCTGACGCGCGCCGCTCTCGCGCCGCGGCTCGCCGCCGAAATCTACGACCTCGACATCCTCGCCGAGAATGTCGAGGACGCCGCCCACAACACCACCCGTTTCGTGGTGCTGTCGCGCAGCGCGGCGAAGGCGGCGGCCGGCAACGGCATCGTCATCACCACCTTCGTGTTCCGGGTGCGCAACATTCCGGCCGCGCTCTACAAGGCGCTCGGCGGCTTTGCCACCAACGGCATCAACATGACCAAGCTGGAGAGCTACCAGCTCGAAGGCCAGTTCTTCGCCACCCAGTTCTATGCCGATGTGGAAGGCCATCCGGACGACGCGCCGCTGCGCCGCGCGCTGGAGGAACTCGCCTTCTTCTCGGCCGAGTTGCGCATCCTCGGCGTCTACCCGTCGAGCAGCTTTCGCGACAAGATCCGCGAGGCGATTCCGGCGGAGTGATCCGTCGCGGGGACGTGGACCGGATCAGTCGTCGGCGAAGAAGGCGTTTTCCACCACCACCGGCCAGCGCCAGGGGCGGACGAGGGCGACGTCGAACCGCTGGTCCAAACCGTCCAGCGCCGGATGCCGGCCGATGAACATGATGGCGGCGCGGGCGATGCGGCGGCGGGCGCGCAGCGTCACCGCCTCGGCGGCGACATCGAGATCGGCGCGGGCCTTGACCTCGACGAAGGCAAGCTGACGGCCGCGGCGCATGACGAGATCGATCTCCCCGGCCGGGCTGCGCCAGCGGCGGGCCACGCAGCGCCAGCCCTTCAGCCGGTAGGCGAGTTCCACCAGCCGCTCGGCGGCAAGGCCCCAGTCCTCGGCGCGCTGGCGCCGGTCACGCTCATCCGGCGGGAGGGCGGGCGGCGGCGTGGCCGGCCGGCTCACGCGCCCTGTCCGCCGCCGGGCGGATCCTCCCCGTGGTCGTTGTCGTCGGGGCGACTGTCTTCGTCACCGGCGCGTCGTCGTCCGCCGTCGCGGGTGCGGCCGGGGCGGCGGCCAGGCCCTTGAGCGCCTGCGCGCGGGCATAG
>NZ_MCRJ01000200.1 GCF_001720135.1 Methylobrevis pamukkalensis | reverse complement strand
TTTGCGAGCGTCGCGAATCGACGGCTGATGCGTCGCCGTCGGCTCCACATGCACCCGGTCGCGACATCGCACTCTCAGATCTTCAGGAATCGCTGTTCCTGGGCGGCCCAGTCGTGGGGCAGGGCGGCGGTCAGGCTGCTGATGGTCAGGCCGGCCGGGGCTGTGCAATCGACGATGGCGCGAACGAGATCGGGCGAGAGGCAGGCGAGCGGCAGCAGCTTGCGCACATTGCGCTCGCCCATGCCCTCGCGATCTGCGATCTCTTGCGTGGAGGCGGTGCCGTGGATCAGGTCCGCCATCCAGCGCCGCGCCCGTCCGATCGCGGCGAGGATCGTCCGGGATGTGTCCGGATCAATAGCCGCTTGTTGGGATGACGGCTCGTGGATGATGCCCTTGCGGCGCCCCTGCGGCTGCCAGGTGAAGGGAGCGACGATCGGTTCGTGAGCTGCTTCATCCTCCCTGTCCTTCATCTCGATCACGAGCCGATCCTTGTGCAGGGTGATGCGCACGACGCGGTCGCGCAGCTCGGCGCCGTCGAGGCCAACCGCCTTGACGACCGCAGCCTCGACATCCGGTGCGGACACCCGTTTGATGCTGCCGGCCTCGGCCTTGCGATGCTGAAGCAGCGCCTGCGAGACATAGTAGCGGTAGCGAACGCCCGCCTTGCTGGCGTGGCTGGGGCTCATGCGATGGCCGGCATTGTCATGGAGCAGACCGGCGAGGAGGAACGCGCGGCTGCTTGCCCTGCCGCGTCGCCGGACAACATCGGCACCGAGCCCGGCCTCCACCGCGGCGAAGGTCTCCGCATCGATCAGCGGCGTGTGCGCGGCGCCGTAGATCTCGCCCTGCCAGACGATCTGGCCAAGATAGATGCGGCTCTTCAGCAGGTGGGCGACCGGCCCGACGCTGAAGCGGTGGCCCTTGCGGGTGCGTGCACCCTCGGCGTCCAGCCGTTCCACCACCGCGCCGACCGATCCGAGATCGAGATAGAGCCGGAAGATGCGGCGCACGAGCGCGGCCTCGCTATCGTCCACGACCAGTTGCTTGTTCTGGCTGCGGTAGCCGAGCGGCACCGGGCCGCCGACCCACAGGCCGCGCCGCTTTGAGGCGGCGATCTTGTCGCGGACCCGCTCGCCGATCACCTCGCGCTCGAACTGGGCGAAGGACAGCAGCACGTTGAGGGTGAGCCGACCCATGCTGCTCGTGGTGTTGAAGCTCTGCGTGATGGAGACGAAGGACACGCCATGGGCGTCGAACAGCTCGACCAGCTTGGCGAAGTCGGCGAGCGACCGGGTCAGGCGATCGACCTTGTAGACGACGATGATGTCGATGCCGCCTTGCCGCACGGCGTCCAGAAGCGCCTGAAGTGCGGGATGCTGCAGCGAGGCACCGGACAGGCCGCCGTCGTCATAGGGTTCCGGCACCAGCCGCCAGCCTTCATGGGCCTGGCTGCGGATATAGGCTTCGCAGGCCTCGCGCTGGGCATCGAGCGAGTTGAAGGCAAGGTCGAGATTATGCTCGGTCGATTTGCGGGTGTAGATCGCGCAGCGCTGGGATTTAAGGGGCGCCTCACGCATCGGAGGCCTCCTGTGCGCCGGCCACATCTGGCACCGGTGCCTTCTGCGCCGGTCTGAGCCCAAAGAAGCGGGGTCCGTTCCAACTCGTCCCGGTGATGCGCCTGGCGATGACCGAGAGGCTGGCATGGGTCTCGCCATTCCACGCAAAGCCGCCGGGCACGACCATGACCTCGTGCAGCACGCCGCCATGCTCGCGGACCAGCACGGTGCCTGGTTTGAGACGGCGGCGCGGCGTCTGCCCGCCCCCGTGTCGGTCGAGCCGGTCGATCTGCCCGGCAAGGTTGGGATCGAGCTTGCCGAGGCGCTGCTCCTGCAGGCGATGCGCGACGAGCCGTGCAATCAGGTCCCGCGAGAGACTCTCCGGTGCCGGCACCCGGTAGAGCGCCCGGAAGCGCGATCGCAGCTGATCGAGGGGCGCCGCCGCAACCACGGCAAGCTCGTCGGCGAGAGAGGTTCCGGCAGCCGTCGCCGCCGGGCGCTTTGCAGCACGGGACGCCACCTCAGGCCTCGCCCGACCGGATGCGGTAGATCGAAGCGCCTGCGCTTGCCTCCGCCTTCTCGCCGACTACCGCGAAGCCGCGCTTGCGCAGGCCGGTGAGCGCAGCCCGCGTGGTGTGCGGCAGCCAGCCGGTGGCCTCGACGAGTTCGGCAAGGGTCGCGCCTTCCGGCGTCTCCAGCAGTCCGAGGACGAGACCGAGCTTGCTGCCGGCCCTCGGGCGAGAGCGGGTCATCGGCGGCTGGGGGAGGGGCGTGGCAGACGCTTCGGTGGCCGGAGCTGCGGGGATATCCGGCGACGCACTCGCTGCTGCGGTCTGGTTCATCTGCTGCCGTGAGGAAGTCTTCGGGGCACCAGCGCTTGATCGGGCTGTCTTGGACGTACGGCGGGACTGCGGGCTCTTCGCTTTGGTCGGCATGATGATCTTCCTTGCATGCGGCGGGCGCCTCGCCCGTCACCAGCACAACCCCGCCATGGCGCAAGGCCGGCAGGGGTCCCTTGGAAGATCAGCGCCGTCCCGCGCCGTTACGTACACCAATGCTCACATTGCGCGGCAAGTCCAGTGCAGTTAACCGAAGAGCCTACTCTTCGGCTGAACAAAAATTTTAGACTTCGCTTTTGGCCCCACGTGTCCTGTTTTCTAGTGTCGGCATCTTTGAAACAATGCCAGCATCATGTTGCCGAGGTGCTTGGTCTGTGCTGATAGTCTTACTCCTTTGACGTGTCACCATCTTCCTGCCGGACGTAAGTTTGGTGCGGGGGGATCGGCCCGGCTTGCGAACACCGACGGCGCGAGGCCGCCGAGGCTCGAATGGTGGCGGAGGGTGTTGTAGTCGACCCGCCGGTTCTCGATGATCCGTCTGGCCTCAGCAAGCGAGAAGAAGAGGTGCTCGTTGAGGCATTTGTCACGGAGCCGACCGTTGAAGCTCTCGACGAAGGCATTTTGTATCGGCGCGCCGGGTGCGATGTAGTGCCATTCGATCCGCCTTTCCTCGCTGAGGCGCAGGACGGCATGGCTAACGAGCTCCGTGCCCCTCCTTGGGGCAACGATTCACTGGACCGTTTCCTGATCCACGTCAATCGCTGACGCTCATAAGGGGCCTTCCTCGCCCAGCCATCACTGCCTCCAGTTCGCGCACAACCGGTATGTCCGACAGCGACATGTCGACGAAGCGGGCGAGGCACTCCCGCGAGAAGTCGTCGACCACGTTCAGCACGCGGAAGCGGCGGCCATCGTCGAGTGCATCGGCGATTAAGTCGAGCGACGAGGGCTGGTTCGGCCCTTGCGGGATCGTCGCCAGCGCTTGTGTGCCGAGGGCCCGTTTTCGCCCACCGCGCCTGCGCGCCATCAGCGGTTCTTCCCTGTAATGCCGATAGACGCGCTTCACGTTGATTGTCCGACCCTCTCGCCGCAGAAGAATAGCCGAAACGTAGTCGTTCATTGGCCAATTCGCGCAGCCGAGTCCGGATGGCGGAATCATCGCTGCCGCTCCGCTTGTACTGGAAGCTCGATCAATCCACGCCGAGAAGCCTGCAGGCCGGTCGCTCAGACAGTCCGGGATCGGCGATTATCCGCGGCGCGGCATCGAGGTGGGCTGCAGGCGTGATCAGTTTTTCCC
>NZ_MCRJ01000199.1 GCF_001720135.1 Methylobrevis pamukkalensis | reverse complement strand
GCCGCCGAGGCCCCGCCGGAGGAGCCGACGCGCCCGGCGCCGCCGGTCAAGCCGCGGGTCAAGCCGGCCCCGCCGAAGCCCGTGGAGACGGCTGCGGTGGAGCCGGCGAAGCCGACGACGTCGAAGGCGCCGGCCAAGCCTGCCAAGACCACGTCGGAGCAGGGCCGCGAGGACTCCACCAGCAACTTCGATCCGGAAGACATCGCCAATCTTCTGAACAAGGTCGATCCGTCGGGCGGTGGCGCGCGCCGGTCCGACCGCACCGCCTCGCTCGGCACCGCCACGGGCCGTGCGTCCGGCGAGATGACCGCCAACGAGATCGCCGCGCTGCAGGCGCGCATCTTCGAGTGCTGGGTGCCGCCGATCGGCGCCAACACCGAGGGCGTGACCGTGCCGATCCGGATGCAGCTCAACGAGGACGGCTCGCTCGCCGGCGCGCCGACCGCGATCAGCGTGCCGGGCGGTCCTTACGGACAGGTCGTCGCCGAGGCGGCGCTCCGGGCGATCCGCCGCTGCGCGCCCTATGATTTCCTTCCCGTGGAGAAGTTCGACCGCTGGAGCGTCGTGAACATCAACTTCACCCCGCCCGCCAGCTACTGAACCCCAGATCAGGCTAGAGGGATCAGGCCACAGAAATGCGCCGATTGCCGTGTTTCAGGAGGTCCTGACACACGCCGTCGCTGTCGGCGGTCCGGACGAGGCTCCGGGAACACGGATTGCGCCCGCCGCCGGCATGTGCCCCGGCACGGGCGAGGACACGGACGGAACGGTTCGCGCGCGGCCGGGGGGCTGGCGCGGAACCGTTCGCAAAGGAGTTGAGAAGACCATGTCGGGAGCCCTTTCCCTCGGACACCACGATCCCCGCCGTCTCGGACGCGGCCTCATGCGCGCTCTGGGCCGGGCGGCGGCCGTGCTCGCCGCGGTCGTCGGCCTTGCCGCCACCGCGCCCGCCCAGGCGGAGATCACCATCGACATCACCGGCGGCAACTTCCAGCCGATGCCGATCGCGATCCCGGCCTTTTCCGGCGCCGACGCCCAGCTCGGCGCGCAGATCGCCGATGTGGTGACGGCCGACCTGAAGCGGTCCGGCCTGTTCGCCACTCTCGACCCGGCCTCCTTCATCGACCGCAACGTCAACCCGAACGTGATGCCGAACTTCCAGAACTGGCGCGTGATCAACGCGCAGGCGCTGGTGACCGGCGCCGTCTCGCGCACCGGCGACGGGCGGGTGCAGGCCGACTTCCGGCTCTGGGACGTGTTCGCGGGCCAGCAGCTCACCGGCCAGCAGTTCTTCACGCCCGAGGCCAACTGGCGCCGTGTCGCCCACATCATCGCCGACGCCATCTACGAGCGGCTGACCGGCGAGAAGGGCTATTTCGACACCCGCATCGTCTTCGTCGACGAGACCGGCCCGAAGAACCGCCGCGTCAAGCGCCTCGCGATCATGGACCAGGACGGCGCCAACGTGCGCTACCTGACCCGCGGCGACGACCTCGTGATCACCCCGCGCTTCTCGCCCTCCACCCAGGACGTGACCTACATGTCCTTCGGCCAGGACAATCCGCGCGTCTACCTGCTCGACATCGAGAGCGGCCAGCGCCAGATCGTCGGCAATTTCCAGGGCATGACCTTCGCGCCCCGCTTTTCGCCGGACGGCAGCCGCGTGGTGATGAGCCTCGAGGCCGGCGGCAACGCCAACATCTACACGATGGACATCGCCAGCCGGCAGACCGCGCGCCTCACCGACACGGCCGCGATCGACACCTCGCCGTCCTATTCGCCGGACGGCTCGCAGATCGTGTTCGAATCCGACCGCGGCGGTACGCAGCAGCTCTACGTGATGGGCGCGGGCGCGGCGGGGCCAACCGCATCTCCTTCGGCCAGGGCCGCTATTCGACGCCGGTGTGGTCGCCGCGCGGCGATCTGATCGCCTTCACCAAGCAGGCCGGCGGGCGCTTCTCCATCGGCGTGATGCGTCCCGACGGGTCGGGCGAGCGCATTCTCACCGAGGGCTTCCACAACGAGGGCCCGACCTGGGCGCCGAACGGCCGGGTGATCATGTTCTTCCGCGATGTCGGCGGCGGACCGCAGCTGTGGTCGGTCGATCTGACCGGGCGCAACGAGCAGAAGATCCCGACGCCGTCCTTCGCCTCCGACCCTGCCTGGTCGCCGCTGCTGAAGTGATCGAGGATCCCGCTGCCGCGAGGGCTGGTTTCGGCCGGGCGCGGCAGCGGATGTCTCCGACGATTTCCGATCAGCCTGGCGTCCGCCGTCCTGATTGTCGCCTTTTTGCAACAGTCGGGCGCCGCGTGTATCCTGCGCTGCAGCATGCCGCCGCGGCGCTGTCTGCGGACACAGGATGGACACAAAACGGCGGGAAGAACGTCAGGAATTCATTCGCCATCTTCGCAAACGGCGCATTAACCATGATGCGGTAAGGTGAAGGCATGGCTGTATCTGCTTACCCCAGAGGATTTACCGGGATGGTTGGACTGTTTTCCCTCGCGGCGGCCCGCCGCATCACCGCCGTGTGCGGCCTCGTTCTTCTCGTCGCCGCGTGCGCCAAGAGCCCGAGCGAACTCGACTCGGGTCTGGCCGGCGGCGCCGGCGGTGCCGGTTCGGCCGCGCCGGGCACGGCGCAGGACTTCGTCGTCAACGTCGGCGACCGCGTCCTGTTCGAGACCGACAGCTCGGACGTGACCGCCGACGGCCGCAGCACGCTGGAGCGCCAGGCCCAGTGGCTGACGCGTTATCCGCGCTATGCCGTGACCCTCGAGGGCCATGCCGACGAGCGCGGCACCCGCGAGTACAACCTCGCCCTCGGCGCCCGCCGCGCCAAGGCCGTCAACGACTATCTGGTCAGCCGGGGCGTCAGCCCCTCGCGCCTGCGCACCGTGTCCTTCGGCAAGGAGCGTCCCGTCGCCGTCTGCGACAACGCCAGCTGCTGGGCCCAGAACCGCCGCGGCGTGACCGTGCTCAACAACGCCGGCAGCTGACGCGTCGCCTGCGCCGGCCGGGTCCTGTGATCGGGCCGGCGGAGGCCCGAGATCCTTTGCCCGGGCAGCCGCTTCGATCAGGTCCTGTCCGACCGATCGGAGCGCGCGATCCGGCACCTGACCGAGGGTCCCATTTTGGCCGAACTCCTCGGGTTAATGGGGCCGCCGGCGCCGCGTCCGCTGCGGGCCAGCCGCCGGCCTGACGAGGTATCGATGACACGCATCGTCGCACATGCAACGACCGTCTCCTGTCCGCGCGACCGCACCCGGCGTCGCGGCGGACCGCTGTTCCTCGGCCTTCTCGCTCCGTGCTGCTCGCGGCACCCGCCCACGCCGGCTGGTTCTCGTCGGGGCCGACCCCGGCGGTGGACGTGCCAGGAAGCGCCCCGGTGCAGCAGGTGCAGGGCGCGCCGCAATATGCCGACCAGGCGATGCGGATCGACCGGCTCGAAGGGGAGCTGCGCCGGCTCAACGGCCAGATCGAGGAACTCCTCCACCAGATGCAGCAGCAGCAGCGGCTGATGCAGCAGATGCAGGAGGACAACGACTTCCGCTTCCGGGAGCTCGAAGGCGGCAAGACGCCCGGCCGGCGCTCCTCCGCGCCGCCGCCGCCTGCCGGCGAGCCGATGGACTTCGGCGGCACGCTGCGCGCGCCCGCCGATCTCGGCGCGGGCACCGGCGCCGGACCCACCGATTTCTCGGCCACGGGCTCCACCGCCTCGGTCGCC
>NZ_MCRJ01000198.1 GCF_001720135.1 Methylobrevis pamukkalensis | reverse complement strand
GCTGCCGATGCCCCGCCCGAGTCTGGCGCCGAGGACAAGCCGGTGCGCACCCGCACCCGCCGCACGACGGCCGCAACGGGGGCCGCGCCTGCGACGACCCGCAGCCGCACGCGCAAGCCGGCGGCCGACACGGACGCCGCGCCCGATCCGGTGCCCGAGACGACCGTCGGCGAGTAAGCGCAGCCGCCTGGCGCGCCCTGTCTGCCGACGGAATTCAAGCCCCGCCGCGCCCTGCGCCGCGGGGCTTTTTCGTGTCCGAAGACGGTCCGTCCCCCGATGCGCGACGGTGTCGACGGACCGGCCTACGTGAAGTTCCGAGGCCTCTTTTGCAGGGCCTGCGGCATGCCCATATCGGGAGCAGAACGGAGTCCGGCTCCACCGCGCGGGGTCGCGCGGCGATCGCCGGCCCCGTGCTGCGCCCTGCCGGAGAGGCAGGGGAATGGGCGTCCTTGCCATGCCTCGGGTGGCGCGGACGGGCCGAGGGAGATCCGACACGATGAACATCGAGAAATATACCGAACGCACCCGCGGGTTCGTCCAGTCCGCCCAGACGGCGGCGCTGACCCGCAACCATCAGCAGTTTCTGCCGGAGCACCTTCTCAAGGTGCTGCTCGACGATCCGGAAGGCCTTGCCTCCGGGCTGATCGAGGCCGCCGGCGGACGGCCGAAGGACGCGCTGCTCGCCGTCGATGCGGCGCTCGAAGCCGTGCCCAAGGTGGCCGGCACCGGGGCAGGGCAGCTCTATCTGTCGGGGGCGACGGCCAAGGTGTTCGCCACCGCCGAGAAGATCGCCGACAAGGCGGGCGATTCCTTCGTCACCGTCGAGCGGCTGCTGCTCGCGCTCGCCATGGAGAAGGATGCCGCGACCGCGAAGATCCTCGAGAAGGCCGGCGCCACGCCGAACGCGCTGAATTCCGCGATCAACGCCCTGCGCAAGGGCCGCACCGCCGACAGCGCCTCGGCCGAGAATGCCTATGACGCGCTGAAGAAATACACCCGCGATCTGACCCAGGCCGCGCGCGACGGCAAGCTCGACCCGGTGATCGGCCGCGACGAGGAAATCCGCCGCACCATCCAGATCCTGTCGCGGCGCACCAAGAACAACCCGGTGCTGATCGGCGAGCCCGGCGTCGGCAAGACGGCGATCGCCGAAGGCCTCGCCTTGCGCATCGTCAACGAGGACGTGCCCGAATCGCTGAAGGACAAGGCGCTGCTCGCGCTCGACATGGGCGCGCTGATCGCCGGCGCGAAATACCGCGGCGAGTTCGAGGAGCGTCTGAAGGCGGTGCTGTCCGAGGTCGGTTCGGCCGCCGGCGGCGTCGTGCTGTTCATCGACGAGATGCACACCCTGGTCGGGGCCGGCAAGTCCGACGGCGCGATGGACGCCTCCAACCTGCTGAAGCCGGCGCTTGCGCGCGGCGAACTGCATTGCGTCGGTGCCACCACGCTCGACGAGTACCGCAAGTATGTGGAGAAGGACGCCGCGCTCGCCCGCCGCTTCCAGCCGCTGTTCGTCGGCGAGCCGGACGTGGAGGACACGATCTCGATCCTGCGCGGCATCAAGGAAAAATACGAGCAGCATCACAAGGTGCGAATCACCGATTCGGCGCTGGTGGCCGCGGCAACCCTTTCCAACCGCTACATCTCCGACCGCTTCCTGCCGGACAAGGCGATCGACCTGATGGACGAGGCCGCCTCGCGGCTCAGGATGCAGGTGGATTCCAAGCCGGAAGAACTCGACGAGATCGACCGGCGGATCATGCAGCTGCGCATCGAGCAGGAGGCGTTGCGGCAGGAAAGCGACGTTGCCTCGCGCGACCGGCTGGTGCGGCTGGAAAAGGAACTCGCCGATCTCGAGGAGGAATCCGACGCGCTGACCACGCGCTGGAAGTCGGAGAAGGACAAGCTCGGCCAGGCCGCCGAGCTGAAGCGCAAGCTCGACGAGGCGCGCAACGATCTCGCCGTCGCCCAGCGGCGCGGCGAGTACCAGCGCGCCGGCGAACTCGCCTATGGGGTCATTCCCGGGCTGGAGAAGGAGCTGAAGGAGGTCGAGGAGGCCGCCGCCAGCCGCCAGGGCATGGTGGAGGAGGCCGTGACCTCCGAGCATGTGGCCCAGGTCGTCTCGCGCTGGACCGGCATTCCGGTCGACAGCATGCTGCAGGGCGAGAAGGACAAGCTGCTGCGGATGGAGGATGAGCTCTCCCGGCGCGTGGTCGGCCAGGCCGAGGCGGTGCACGCGGTGTCCACGGCGGTGCGGCGCGCCCGCGCCGGGCTGCAGGATCCGAACCGGCCGATCGGCTCGTTCATGTTCCTCGGTCCTACCGGCGTCGGCAAGACCGAGCTGACCAAGGCGCTTGCCGCCTACCTGTTCGACGACGAGCACGCGATGGTGCGCATCGACATGTCGGAATACATGGAGAAGCATGCCGTCAGCCGCCTGATCGGCGCGCCGCCCGGCTACGTCGGCTACGACGAGGGCGGGGCGCTGACCGAGGCGGTTCGCCGCCGGCCCTATCAGGTCGTGCTGTTCGACGAGGTGGAGAAGGCTCATCCCGACGTCTTCAACGTGCTGCTGCAGGTTCTGGACGACGGCCGGCTGACGGACGGCCAGGGCCGAACGGTCGACTTCAAGAACACGCTGATCATCATGACCTCGAACCTCGGCTCGGAATATCTCGCCGCCCAGGGCGAGACCGACACCGTGGACGCGGTCCGGGGCGACGTGATGGGCATCGTGCGGGCGCATTTCCGGCCGGAGTTCCTCAACCGGCTCGACGACATCATCCTGTTCCACCGGCTGAAGCGGGTGCACATGGGCGAGATCGTCGAGATCCAGCTGAAACGGCTCGAAAAGCTGCTGTCGGAGCGCAAGATCGTGCTCGACCTCGACGAGAGCGCCAAGGTGTGGCTCGCCGACAAGGGCTACGATCCGGTCTACGGCGCGCGGCCGCTGAAGCGGGTGATCCAGCGGCAGGTGCAGGATCCTCTCGCCGAGGCGATCCTTGCCGGCGAGGTGACCGGCGAGAGCACGGTGAAGATCACCGCCGGCACGGACCGGCTGCTGTTCGATGCCGGACCGGTTCAGCCGGAGGCTGGCAACCAGGCTGCGTGATCCGGATCATGCCGGTAATGGTCTGCCCACTGAGGTCAGCGCGGTGGGCAGGCCCGATCAAAGGTCGACGATCACGAAACGCCGGTTGTCTTCGGACACCGGCGTTTCACCGAGCTGTCGAAGTAGGCGCGGATTTCGGGCTTGTCGATGTTGGCGTTCATCTGCCAGTACATCCGACGGATATTCTGGCGCTTCAGGTCGGCGTGGAACCACTGATAGTCCTCGAGGTCCCACTTCGCCGTCCAGGCAGGCAGGAAACCGATGACCGCCTCGGTGTCGGGCGGAAGGACGACCGGACGCCGCGGCTCGATCCGCTGTTCGGTCACGAGGTGAGTGAGACCGAGTTCGGCTCGAATCGCCTTGTAGACCCCGAGGCGCTCGATGTTGATGTCGCAGCCCCGCATCGCGATGCCCTGCACGTCGATGAGCGCGCGCATCAGATAGCCGGCGCCGACGCCGATCTCGAAGCCGCTCTTCACGCCTGCGAAATAGGGCAGGTAACGACGCACCGTGCCGACGGCACCTTTGGCCTGATAGGCGAACTTGATCGGCGCCTTCGGATCGTATCCGGCCGGCCCCAGATCCTCTTCGCGGCTTCCGAAGCCGAGAAGCGGTG
>NZ_MCRJ01000197.1 GCF_001720135.1 Methylobrevis pamukkalensis | reverse complement strand
GGGCAAGATCGGCAAGGCGGGCGCGCACGCGCCTTTCCTCGGCCTCCGATTCGCCAAGGGCGGCGCGCAGGCGTTGCAGCCCGGCACCGGCGGCGGCGGCGGCGTCGCGCATGACCGGAAGATGATGGGCGGCGATGGCCGAAAGCCGCGCGGTCTCCGCCTGACGCGCCTGTGCGTCGGCCAGCGCCAGCACCACGGCGGCCACCGCCGCCTCGGCTTCACCGACGGTCTCGAAGGCGGCGCGCCAGCGCAGATGGGCGAGCGTCGCCTCGTCGCGGCGGATCTCGCGCGAGAGCAGGCGGTAGCGGCCGGCCTGGCGCGACTGGCGCTTCAGCGATTCGAGCCGCGTCTCGATTTCGGAAAGGACATCCTCGAGGCGGTCGAGATTCTGTTCGGCGGCGCGCAGGCGCAGTTCCGCCTCGTGACGGCGGCTGTGCAGGCCGGAGATGCCGGCGGCTTCCTCGAGAATCATCCGCCGCGCCGCCGGCTTGGCCGCGATCAGCTCGCCGATCTGGCCCTGGCGGACCATCGACGGCGAGCGGGCGCCGGTGGAGGCGTCGGCGAACAGCAGCTGGACGTCGCGGGCGCGGACCTCGCGCGCGTTGACCCGGTAGACCGAGCCGGCCTCGCGCTCGATGCGACGCGACACTTCGAGGGTGTCGGCATCGGCGAAGGCGGCCTCCTTGAAGGTGGAGGCTGCGCGCCGTGCGTCATTGGAGAGGAACAGCGTCACTTCCGCGCTGTTGCGGGCCGGCCGGTGGGTGGAGCCGGAGAAGATCACGTCGTCCATGCCGGACGCGCGCATGTTCTTGTAGGAATTCTCGCCCATGACCCAGCGCAGGGCCTCGACAAGATTGGACTTGCCGCAGCCGTTCGGCCCCACCACGCCGGTGAGGCCGGGCTGGATCAGGAATTCCGTCGGCTCCACGAAGGACTTGAAGCCGACGATCCGAAGCTTTTCGAACTGCATCGCCGTTCCGGTTCCCGGCCGGGACGGCGCGATGCGTCCGTCGCTCAGCCGTTGAGCAGCGGCGTGATCGCCGCGTCCATTTCCTCGATCGACAGCGCACCGGCCTTCTTCTCGCCATTGATGAAGAAGGTGGGGGTGGCGTCGACGCCGAATTCCTGCGCACCCCGGTTGCGCACCCAGTTCACTCCATCGAGAAGCTCCTGGTTCTTCAAGGCCGCCTCGAAACTTTCCTGTGTGAAACCGGCCTGACGGGAGATTTTGAGCAGGGCGGCGACCGGATCGTCCGAATAGGCCCATTCGCGCTGGGTCTCGAACAGCAGCGAGACCATGGGGAAGAAGTTGTCGTTCGGCGCCGAGCGGGCCAGCATGAAGCCGGCGGCGGCGAGCGGATCGAGCGGGAACTCGCGCAGGATGAAGCGCACCTGCCCGCTGTCGACATACTTCTCCTTGAAGACCGGCCAGGTCGTCTCGTGGAACCGCGCGCAGTGGCCGCAGGTCATCGAGGCATATTCGATCACCGTCACCTTCGCGTCGGCCGGGCCGAGGCTCTTCTCGCCGAGGGGGCCGGGCGTCAGCAGTTCGGTCGTGTCCACGCTCTGCGCCTGTGCGGGGCGCAGGAAGCCGGGCATCAGCGCGAGGCCGGCCACGGCGGCGGCGCCGGTCATGAAATGTCTGCGGGTGATCATCGCGCGTCGGCTCCAGTCTTGTGGCGGCGTTTCTTCAGTGCGTCGCGTCGGGCAGTGCGTCTGTCCGGACAGGGCCGGCAGGGCCGCGATGCGTCGCACAGGCGTCCTTTTCATTCGAAGCGGCAAAATATGGCCAGACTTCGCCGCGGGCAAAGGGCAAATCGACGCCGGGCCCGCGAGGCCTTCAGCTTTTCGTGATCAGCGGCGGGTTGCGACCGCCCGGCCGAGCCGCGCGACGGCCTCGCGCAGCCCGTCATCGGCGATGCCGGCGCAGGCCTCCTCGACGCGAACCGCGGCCTCGGAACTGAGCGGCCCTGCCTTCGGCCGAACCGGGGCCGGCCGCCGGTGCAGCGGCATCTGCAGCAGCCGGACGCGGCCGATCGCCCGCCAGCCGAAGAAGGTGTTGATGCGTTCGATCACCAGCGGCAGATCATGCTGCAGCCGCAGGGCGACGGCGCCGGTGCAGCGCAAGGTGAGAAGTGCCGGCTCGGCGGTGGCCGCTTCCACGCCCTTCGGCAGGCGCGGCCAGGTGATCTTGTCCGGCTGGGTCGATTTCGCATAGGCCGGGCCGACGATCTCGGGCCAGTGGGCGACGAGGTCGACCGCGGTGAAGCCCCGCTTGCGGCAGGCGGGCGCAAGCGCTTGGCCAGCATCTCGGCGACGGGCACGGCGCCGCGCGGGCGAAACGGCTTCTGCTGCAGCGTCGACACACCTGTCTCCCTGATCACCACTTTCTCGACAAAGCGCCTGGCACCCCGCCTTGTCAACGCGCGATGCCGCAGGGTCACCCTTGCATGGACCCGCCGGCCGGCGTTTCCTGCGGCCATGTCCGATTCGACGCCCCGCGCCACCGCGCTCCTTGCCTGGTACGACCGCCACGCCCGCCGCCTGCCCTGGCGCCTGCCGCCGGAGGAGACGACGCGCGGCCTGCGGCCCGATCCCTACCGCGTCTGGCTGTCGGAGATCATGCTGCAGCAGACGACGGTGGCGACGGTGATCGCCTATTTCACGGCCTTCACCACGCGCTGGCCGACACTCGCCGACCTTGCGGGTGCCGACCGCGAGGACGTGATGAAGCTCTGGGCCGGGCTCGGCTACTATTCGCGGGCGCGCAATCTCAAGGCCTGCGCCGAGGCGCTGGTGCGCGACCACAGCGGCGCCTTTCCCGACACGGAAGAGGGCCTGCGCACCCTTCCCGGCATCGGCCCCTACACGGCGGCGGCGATCGCGGCGATCGCCTTCGACCGGCCGGCGGCCGTGATCGACGGCAACGTCGAGCGCGTCGTCAGCCGGCTGCACCGGGTCGAGGCGCCGCTGCCGTCGTCCCGGCCGGAGTTGCGCCGTCTCACCGCGGCGATGACGCCGAACCGGCGGCCGGGCGACTTTGCCCAGGCGATGATGGATCTCGGCGCGACGATCTGCACCCCGCGCCGGCCGGCCTGCGCGCTCTGTCCGCTCGCCGACGGGTGCGCTGCGCGGGCGGCGGGCGATGCGGACACCTTCCCCCGCAAGGCCGCCAAGGTGGCCCGGCCGGTGCGCCAGGGCACGGCCTTCCTCGTGCAACGGGCGGATGGCGCCATCCTGCTGCGCCGCCGCCCCGACCGCGGCCTGCTCGGCGGCATGAGCGAGATTCCCGGCACGCCGTGGACGGAAGATGCGCCGGAGGCCTCCGGCTTCGCCCCCTTTCCGGGCAGCAACTGGGAGGTGGCCGCCGGCCTCGTCGAGCACACCTTCACCCACTTCCACCTGCGGCTCTGCGTGTGGCGGACGACGGTGGCCGACGGTAGCCAAGCCCCTGAAAATCATTGGTGGTCGCCGCCAGACGTCATCGATGGCGAAGCCCTTCCGACCGTGATGCGCAAAGTCATCGCGGCCGGCACGGCAAGTGTTTCGGAGGAGGTGACGCAGGGGCATGCGCGCGAAGCGGCAGACATCGGCTTCAACTTTGATCATCGAAACCACAAAATACCACACGAATCCACTTGCTCTCGCCCCCGGAGTCGTGGTTATTGTTTCTCGGCGGAAAAATTGCCGCCAAGACGGGAGGTCGGGGGAACGAGGGGCCAGCAAAGCGGCACTCCGTC
>NZ_MCRJ01000196.1 GCF_001720135.1 Methylobrevis pamukkalensis | reverse complement strand
GACCTTGCCCGCCGGCTCGACGCCGCGCCCCCGCGCGCCGCGCATCGGCCGCGCCGTGGCCCGTCCGCCGGTGGAGGCGCGCCCCGTGTCGCTCGCCGTCACCGACATCGAGACCTGGATCCGCGATCCCTACGCGCTCTACGCGAGGCGCATCCTGCGATTCGAGCCGCTCGACCCGCTCGGCCGGCGCCGGATTTTTCCACGCGCGGCATCGCCGTCCACAATGCGCTGGCCGAATTTGCCGCCACCTGGACCGGTGCTGCCGACGCCCATGCGCTGGCCGCGCTGATCGCGATCGGCGAACGGCATTTCCGGGCGCTGGAGATCTATCCGGAGGTCCACGCCCTGTGGTGGCCGCGCTTCGTGGAGATGGCCGGCTTCGTGGTGCGCGACTTCGAGGCGGGCCGCGGGGCCGATGTCCGTCGCTATCCCGAGCGCGACGGCCGCCTGTCGCTGACCGTCGACGGCGAAGCCTTCGACCTGCGCGGCCGCGCCGACCGGATCGATCTTGATGGCGATGGCAGCGCCTCGATCGTCGATTTCAAGACCGGCCGCACGCCGAGCGCCCGGCAGATCGGCCTGCTGTTTGCCCCGCAGCTGCCGCTGGAAGCGCTGATGCTGGAGGCGGGGGCCTTCGCCGGACTGCCCGCGGCAAAGACCCGCGAGCTCGTCCACGTGATCCTGAAGGGCATCGCCGGCCGCGACGCGGTCGCCGCCTTCACCGGCCTCAAGGGCAACCGCAGCGCCGGCGAGGCCGACCGATCGCTGGACGAGGTGATCGCGCTCGCCGGCACCCAGCTGCGCGGCCTGATCGCCGCCTACCGCGACCCGTCGCGCGGCTATGTCTCGCGCCCGCGCGTTTTGCTTAGCCGACTAAGTGACGGGCCTTACGATCACCTCGCGCGGGTGCGCGAATGGCAGTCGGGCGACGGCGACGAGGAGGCCCCGGCATGAGCAGCCCCCCGCGCAGCTTCACCGTTCCGGAGGCGACCCGCCGCGACCAGGGCATCGCCACCCATCCGCGCCGCTCGGTCTGGGTGTCGGCCAACGCCGGCTCGGGCAAGACCTATGTGCTGTCGCGCCGGGTGATCCGGTTGCTGCTCGCCGGGGCCGATCCCGGCGCGGTGCTCTGCCTCACCTTCACCAAGGCGGCGGCCGCCGAAATGTCCAACCGCGTCTCCGAGGTGCTGGGCAGTTGGGCCGTGCTGGACGATGCGGCGCTTTCCGCCGAGATCGCCGCGCTGGAGGGCCGAACCCCGCCGCCCGAGACGCTGCCGCGCGCGCGCCGGCTGTTCGCCCGGGCACTGGAGACCCCCGGCGGGCTCAAGATCCAGACCATCCACGGCTTCTGCGAGGCGCTGCTGCAGCGCTTTCCGCTGGAAGCCGGCATTGCCGGCCGCTTCACCGTGCTCGACGAACGCGACGGCGCCGCCCGCCTTCAGGCCGCCATCGACGCGGCGATCGTGGAAGCGGCCCGGGCGCCGCAGAGCCTCGTCGGCCGGGCGCAGGCCCGGCTGCTGCCGGAAATCGGCGACGAGGCGATCACTTCGGCGCTGGCGACGCTCGCCTCCCGGCGCGAGGCATTCACCCGCTGGCTGGAAGGCTTTGGCGGTCTTTCGGAGGCGCTGCGCGACCTTGCCAACCGGCTCGGCACCGGCGCCGGTGACAGCCTCGCCCGGATCGACGCGGAAACGCTGGAAAGCCCGGTGTTCGACGGCGCCTATCTTGCCCGGCTGAGGCCGGAGCTTGCTGCCGGCAAGTCGACCGATCTCGACCTTGCCGCTCGCCTCGACGCGGTGCGGCTCGCGGCCGACCCGGCCGAGGCTGCCGGCGCCTGGCGCGACGTGTTCCTGCGCAAGGACAGCGGCCGGCTGGTCGCCCGCGCCGCCTCGCGCTTCGGCACCAAGGGGGTGCGCGCCAACCTGCCCGATCTGGAAGAGCGCTTTGCCGCGGAGATCGCCCGGCTGGACCGGCTGGAGGAACGGCGCGCGGCGCTCGTCTCCTTCGAGCGGACCGAGGCGCTTGCTCGGCTCGCCGCCCGGGTGATCGAAAGCTTCGAGGCCGGCAAGGCCGCCGCCGGCGCGCTCGACTTCGACGACCTCGTCAACCGTGCCGCCCGGCTGCTGTCGCGCTCGGATGCGGCGGCCTGGGTGCAGTACAAGCTCGACCAGGGCATCGACCACCTGCTGGTCGACGAGGCGCAGGACACCAGTCCGCAAGCCTGGAACGTGATTTCGGCGCTCACCGGCGAATACTTTGCCGGCAAAGGAACTCACGAGCGGGACAGCCGAACCCTGTTCGCCGTGGGCGACGAGAAGCAGTCGATCTACTCCTTCCAGGGCGCCGCGCCGCATCTGTTCGGCGCCATGCGCGCCGATATCGGCCGCCGCGCCGAGGCGGCCGGCGCCGGCTATGCCGACGTGTCGCTGCATCTCTCCTTCCGCTCCACGCCCGAGGTGGTGAAGGCGGTGGATCTTGTGTTCGCCCCGCCGCATGCCCACGACGGCCTGTCGTCGGACGGCGGCGGCACGGTGCACGAGACGGTGCGCGCCGGCGAGGCGGGCTTTGTCGAGGTCTGGCCGGAGATCGCGGTCGCGGTGCCGCCGGAACCCGAAAACTGGTACGACCCGGTCGACGAGACGCGCGGCCTCGACGCCGCCGGCCTGCTCGCCCGCCGGATCGCCGCCGCCGTGCGCGGCTGGCTGGATGCCGGCGAGCGGCTCGCCGACGGCCGGCCGATCCGCCCCGGCGACATTCTCGTGCTGGTGCGCAAGCGCGGCGGCTTCGTCGACGCCATGGCCCGCGCCTTCGGCGAGGCCGGCATTCCGGTCGCCGGCGCCGACCGGCTGAAGCTGATGCGCCACATCGCGGTGATGGACCTTCTCGCGCTCGCCCGGGTCGTGCTGCTGCCGGAGGACGACCTGACCCTTGCCGCCCTGCTGAAATCGCCGCTGATCGGGATCAGCGAGGACACCCTGTTCACGCTCGCCCATGGCCGGCGCGGCTTCCTGCACGAGCGCCTGCGCGAGGCGGCCGCGACGGATGCCGCCTGCCGCCTCGCGCACGAGCGGATCGCCGGCTGGCGGGCGCGGGCCGACATGATCGACCCTTACGCCTTCTTTGCCGGGATTCTCGCCGCCGACGGCGGGCGCCGTGCCTTCCGCGCCCGGCTCGGCCCCGAGGTGGACGACGTGCTCGACGAGTTCCTCGCGCTGGCGCTTGCCTATGTGGAGGGCGAGACCCCGAGTCTCGAAGGCTTCCTCGCCTTTGCGGCGGCCAGCGAGCACGAGATCAAGCGCGAGATGGACGCCCGGCGCAACGAGGCGCGGATCATGACCGTGCACGGCGCCAAGGGGCTGGAGGCGCCGGTGGTGTTCCTCGTCGACCAGGGCAGCCGTCCGGTCCACGCCGCCCACCGGCCCGACATCGTCTGGCTGGCCCCGGACGCAGACCCGGCGGCCCCGACCGGCCGGACGACCGGCGACGGCGGTCCGCCGGTCTGGGTGCGCTCCGGCCGGCAGCCGGCCGCCGTGGAGGCCGCGATCGAGGCCGAGCGGCTGGCGGCGCTGCAGGAATACCGGCGCCTGCTCTATGTCGGCCTGACGCGCGCGCGCGACCGGCTGGTGGTCTGCGGCCTTGCGCCCGGCCAGACGATCGAGGAGCCGCGCTGGTATGGCCTCGTCCACGACGCACTGGTGCCCGAAGCAGAGACACTGACCGATGCGGCCGGCGAGACCACCGGCTGGCGCTGGCGCCTGCCCGGCAGCCAGTCGCCGCCCGCCGTCCCG
>NZ_MCRJ01000195.1 GCF_001720135.1 Methylobrevis pamukkalensis | reverse complement strand
ACCCAGTCGGCGGTGAGCCAGCAGATCCGCCAGCTGGAAGACCTTCTGGAGGTGCGGCTGTTCCGCCGCCTGCCGCGCCGGGTCGAGCTCACCCGCGAGGGCACCGCCTTTGCCAGCTCGGTCCACGAGGCGCTGTCGCTGCTCGGAAGAGCCTGCGAGCGGCTGGTCGATCCCAAGGCGCCGACGGTGCTGTGCGTCAACGCCCCGCCGGCGGTTGCCTCGCGCTGGCTGGTGCCGCGGCTCAAGCGCTTCATGCAGCTCCAGCCGCAGGTGAAGGTGACGCTGCTCGCCTCCAACGACGCGGTGAACTTCGACCGCCAGGACATCGACGTCGCGATCCGCTGGGGCCATGGCAACTGGCCGGGTGCGCGGGTCGAGCGGCTCGGCAGCGGCCGGCTGTTCGCCGTGTGCAGTCCGTCCCTGCTGCGCGAGGGGCCGGTGATCGTCACCCCGCGCGATCTCGCCCGCCACACCCTGCTGCAGGTGGTGAATTCCAGCCTGTGGGCCACGTGGTTCTCGGCCGCCGGGGTCGCCGGCGTCGGCTTCGACGAGACGCTCTATTTCAACGATGCCGGCCTGATGCTGGATGCCGCCGTGCAGACCCAGGGCGTGGCGCTCGCCAGCCGGCTGCTGGTCGAGAGCGACCTGCGCGCCGGCCGGCTGATCCGCCCGTTCGACATCGAGATCGAGACCGGCGATTCGTTCCATCTCCTCACCAGCCCGGACTTCTCCGAAAAGCCGGCGGTGGCGGAGTTCCGCGCCTGGATCCGCCGCGAGGCGGAGGAAACCGGCTGATCCGCCGGACACCGCGACTCCCCCTCTTCTCATCCCCGGCCTCTCCCTGACCAAAGGACCGTTCATGCTGCGCCTCGGCTTCATCGGCACCGGCACGCTCGTGGAGGCGTCGTCGGCGGCCTTCAGCAGACCCACGCGGACCGGATCGAGATCCTCGTCTCGCCGCGTTCCGAGAAAACCGCCGCCGCGCTGGCAAGCGCCTGGCCGAACGTGCGCCGCGCGGCCAGCAACGCCGAGGTGGTCGAGGGCAGCGACGTGATCCTGCTCGGCATGCGGCCGAACCAGCTGACGGACGCCACCGCCGGCCTGCCGTTCCGGGAGGACCAGACCGTCGTCAGCTTTCTCGCCGGCGCGCCGAAGGCGCTGATCGAGGCCGCCGTCGCCCCGGCCGGCCGGGTCGTCCGGGTCAATCCGCTGCCGCCGATCCGCCTGCGCAAGGGGCCGGTGGTGCAGTATCCGGCGACCCGGTGGTCGAGGACCTGTTCGGCGGGCTCGGCGACCTGATCGTGGTCGACACGGAATCCGACCTCCACGCCATCGGCATCGCCAGCGCGATGATGTCGACCCATTACGAACTGCAGAACCGGATGATCGCCTGGCTGGAGGCGCGCGGCATGGCGCCGGAGGCGGCCGCCGCCTATGTGCGCTCGATGTTCGAGGGGCTGGCCGCCGTGGCGATCGAGACCGGCCGGGCCGGCGAGGCCGTCGTCCCCGCCCACCACGAGACGAAGGGCGGCCTCAACGAATACGGCCGGCTCCATCTGACCGGCATCGGCTGGTTCGACGAGATCGCCCGCGCCCTCGACGGCATCGCGGCCCATGCCGAGAAGCTGACCGCGCCGAAGCCGGCGCCGAAGCCGGACGCAAAGCCCGCGTGACGCCGGCAATGCCCGTCGATTTCTTTACCGGCGCCCTGTAGGAAGGATCGACCGACACGAACCGACAAACCCGACAGGGGGCCGCACTGCGGCCCGACCGGAACGCCGCCCATGCAACGGATCCTCGTCCTCAACGGCCCGAACCTCAACCTGCTCGGCAAGCGCCAGCCGGAGGTCTACGGCCACGAGACGCTCGCCGACGTCGAGACCGCCTGCCGGGCGGCCGCCACAGGCTTCGGCCTCGATCTCGGCTTCCACCAGTCGAACCGCGAATACGAGCTGATCGACTGGATCCACGCGGCCCGCGAGAATGCAGCGGCGATCGTGATCAATCCGGGTGCCTTCACCCACACGTCGGTGGCGATCCTCGACGCGCTCAACGCCTATGACGGGATCGTGCTGGAGGTGCATATCTCCAACGTCCACAAGCGCGAGAGCTTCCGCCACCATTCCTACGTGTCGCTGCGCGCCGAGGGCGTGATCGCCGGCTTCGGCACGCAAGGCTACACGCTGGCGATCGCCCGCGCGGCGCGGCTGCTGGGTGTTGCGGGCGCCTGAGACCAGCGCGCGTATGAACGAACCTTTCTCCGCCCTCACCCTGAGGAGGCCCGGCACGGGCCGTCCCGAAGGGCGGGGGCGCCTCGTCCTTCGGGACGGGCGCACGAGCGCCCTCCTCAGGATGAGGCCGATCGCATCCGTTCATCGGCGCGGCGGTGTGAGAGCCTGTCCCTCACGAGAACGAGACGAGCCCCGAGCCGACCGCCATCCAGACGAGATGGGCGTCGGTCTTCGCCTCCAGCTTGGCCTTGATCTGGTAGTGGTAGTTCTGCACCGTCTTGGGGCTGAGGCAGAGCGCCCCGGCGATCTCCTCGGCCGCCATGCCCGAGGCCAGCATCCGCAGGATCTCGGTCTCGCGCGGGCCGAGGTCGTCGATCGGCGAGCGGTGTCCGGCGAGGCGGTCGGCGGCGATCTCGTGGGCGATGTCGTCGCTGAGCGCCCGTCCGCCGCGCCCCACCACCTCCACCGCCCGCACCAGCTCGTCCGGCGCGCTGCTCTTGGTCACATAGCCGGCGGCCCCGGCCTCGAGGCCTTGAGCGCGAAGATCGCGCCCTCGTGCATGGTGAAGACGAGGATCTTCGCCTGCCGGTCCCACTGGCGGATGTGGCGCACCGCCTCCAGCCCGCCGGCGCCGGGCAGCGACAGGTCCATCACCACCACGTCGGGCGAGAACTCGCGGTAGACCCGGTAGGCATCGGCCGCGTTTTCCGCCTCGCAGACGACGTGAAATCCCTCGCGTCGCTCCAGCAGGCGGCGGTAGCCCTCGCGGACGATCGGATGGTCGTCGACGAGCATGATCGCCAGCCCGCTCATGCCGCCAGCCCGCCGATGCGCAGGCCGAGCGGCGGCACCCGCGCGCTGACGCTGAGGCCCGTGGTCGTCCGCCCGACCTGCAACGCCCCGCCGATCGAGGCGAGCCGTTCGCGGATGCCGATCACGCCGAAGCCGCCGCCGGTCTCCACCGTGGCCGGATCGCCGCCGCCGTCGTCCTCCACGGTCAGCCGCACCGTCCCGTCCGGCTCGGCCCGCAGATGCAGGTCGACGGTGCGCCGCCCGGGCGCGCCGTGGCGGGCAGCGTTGGTGATGCACTCCTGGGCGATGCGGTAGACGTTGACCGCCGTCTCGCGCGGCACGTCGCCGATCTCGCCGTGGACGTGGAGATGCACCAGCGCCCGGCCCCGGCCAAGCGCGTTCCAGCGACTGACGAGATCGGCAAGGCAGCCGTCGAGGCCGAGGTCGTCCACATCCGGCGGGCGCAGCCGGGCGAGCGCCCCCTTCAGGGTCGTCATCATCTGCTGGGTGACGCGCATGATCGAGCGCGCGTCGGCGGACAGATCCGGCCGGTCCGGCGGCGTGCCGGCGACGATCGAGGCGGCAAGCGCGCTCGTCGCGGTCAGGCACTGGCCGAATTCGTCGTGAGGTCGCGGGCGAGCGCGCGGCGCTCGTCCTCCTGCACCTGGAACAGCCGCCGGGTCAGGGCGCTGCGTTCGGCGGCGGTCGCCTGCAAGCGGCCGGCGAGATCGTTGAAGGCCGAGGCGACCTTGTCGAACTCGGGCGTGCGGAAGGCCGGCAGGCGGCTGCCGAGATCGCCGCCCTCCAGCCGCCGCAGTCCTTCGAGAATCTTCTGCGCCGGCAGCAGCGCATGGCCGACGAACAGCGCCGCGAGGCACCACATCGACAGCGCCATCACCGCCGCAAGCCCGGCCATCACCCGGATCTGGTTCCACGCCCGTGTGGCG
>NZ_MCRJ01000194.1 GCF_001720135.1 Methylobrevis pamukkalensis | reverse complement strand
CCGTGCTCGCTGAACCGGTGGAAGGTCCGAACCTGTCCGCGAGTTCCCCTTCTCCCCGACGGGGAGAAGGTGGCCCGAAGGGCCGGATGAGGGGGCCGCTGCCTCTCCACCCGCACCACCCGCAACGAGATCACTCCCCAAGTCGCGCCGCGATCACCCCCGCCAGCCGCTCGGCCACCTCCACTTTCGACAGGGTCGGCCAGGTCTCCATGCTGTCGGGGCCGACCAGATGCAGCGTGTTGGCGTCGCCGCCGAAGACGCCGTGTTCGGGCGAGACGTCGTTGGCGCAGATGAGGTCGGCGCCCTTGCGCGCGAGCTTGTCGCGGGCGTAGCCGGCGACGTTGCCGGTCTCGGCGGCAAAGCCGACGACGAGGGTCGGCCGCAGGTCCGGGTGGTGGCCGATGGTGGCGAGGATGTCGGGGTTCTCGGTCAGCGCCAGCGCCGGCGGCCGGCCCGAGCCGTCCTTCTTCATCTTGGCGTCTGCCGCATCCGCCGTGCGCCAGTCGGCGACGGCCGCGGCCATCACCGCGATGTCGGCAGGCAATGCGGCAAGGCTGGCGGCCAGCATCTCGCGCGCCGTCTCGACCCGCACCACCGTGACGCCGGCCGGGTCGGGGATCGTCACCGGGCCGGAGACCAGCGTCACGTTTGCGCCCAGCCGGGCCAGCGCCGCCGCGATCGCGTGGCCCTGCTTGCCGGAGGAGCGGTTGGCGATGTAGCGCACCGGATCGATCGGCTCGTGGGTCGGGCCGGAGGTGACCAGCGCGGTCTTGCCCGAAAGCGGGCCGGCCAAAGGTGCCGACAGCGGATCGTCGAGCCTTGCAAAATGCGCCTCGATCGCCGCGAGGATCTCCATCGGCTCGGCCAGCCGGCCGGGGCCGCTCTCGCCGCGCTCGGCCATGGCCCCGACATTGGGCCCGAGGAAGCGGACGCCGTCGCGGCGCAGGGTCTCGGCGTTGCGGCGCGTGGCCGGATGCGCCCACATGCGCGGGTTCATCGCCGGGCAGACCAGCACCGGCTTGTCGGTCGCCAGCAGGATGTTGGTGGCAAGGTCATCGCACAGGCCGTGTGCCATCTTCGCCATCAGGTCGGCGGTGGCCGGGGCGACCACCACGAGGTCGGCCTCGCGCGACAGGCGGATATGGCCGATGTCGGCCTCCGCGGTGAGGTCGAACAGGTCGTCGTGGACCTTCTCGCCGGTGAGAGCCCCCACGGTGAGCGGCGTGACGAATTCCTTCGCCGACCGGGTCATCACCGCGCGCACGCTGGCGCCGCGCTCCTTCAGGCGCCGGATCAGCTCCAGCACCTTGTAGGCGGCGATGCCGCCGCCGACGATCAGGAGGATGCGCTTGGTCTGGAGCATGGCGGGTTCCGGGTAGGCGGGGCGAAGGCGGCGAGGAGAACCGGATGTGCGGCGTGGCCCCCTCATCCGCCCCTGCGGGGCACCTTCTCCCGCGAGGGAGAAGGAAGGTCACGATGCCGCAGAGGAACTCCGACCCTGGATCGTGTCGGAGCCTAGCCCGAAGCCCGCCGCCGGCCAAGCCTCACAGCTTGCGCAGCATGACCTGCTCGATGTGGTGATCGGCGCCCTTGCGCAGGATCAGGTCGGCGCGCGGCCGGGTCGGCAGGATGTTGTCCTTGAGGTTGACGAGGTTGATCCGCTCCCACAGGCCCGTGGCGATCTCGCCGGCCTCCGCCTCGCCCACCTCGGCATAGCGGGCGAAATACGAGCGCGGATCGCGGAAGGCGGTCTGGCGCAGGCTCATGAAGCGCTGGATGTACCAGCGGCGGAGTTCGTCCTCGTCGGCGTCGATGTAGATCGAGAAGTCGAAGAAGTCGGAGACGAAGGGCACCGCCTTGCCATCCTTGGGCAGGCGGCTGGTCTGGAGCACGTTGAGGCCTTCGAGGATCAGGATGTCCGGCTGGTCGACCACCACCTCCTCGCCCGGCACCACGTCGTAGACGAGGTGGGAGTAGAGCGGCGCGCGCACCTTCGGCTGGCCGGCCTTGATCGCCGACAGGAAGGCCAGCAGCGCCGGCAGGTCGTAGCTTTCCGGAAAGCCCTTCTTCTCCATCAGGCCCTCGGCGCGCAGCACCGCGTTCGGATGGAGAAAGCCGTCGGTGGTGACGAGGTCGACCTTGGGGCTCGACGGCCAGCGCGCCAGCAGCGTCTTGAGGATGCGCGCGGTGGTCGACTTGCCGACCGCCACGGAGCCGGCGAGGCCGATCACGAAGGGCATCTTGCGCTCGGTCTTGCCGAGAAAGCGCTGGGTGGCGCCGTGCAGCCCCTGCGTCGCCTCGACATAGAAGGACAGGAGGCGCGACAGCGGCAGGTAGATCATCGCCACCTCGGTCAGCGAGACCGGGTCGTCGAGGCTGCGCAGGCGCTCCAGATCTTCCAGCGTCAGGGTCATCGGCATGCCCTGGCGCAGGTCCGCCCATTCCGCCTTGGTGTAGGTGAGGTAGGGCGAGATGTCGGTCTGCGGAATGCTCTTGTCCATCGGCTGCGCTTCCCTCGCCCCTCTCCGGTGCCCCGTTCCCGAGGCTGCCCGCCCGGATCGCCCGCCGGTCCTTGTGTCAGTCGGCCGGCCGCGACGCCTTTTCCTGAAGCCCGGTCTGCCCGGTGCGCGCGGCCAGCTCGTCCATCACCTCGGTCAGCCCGACGCCGGACACGTGAAGCAGGACGAGCAGGTGGTAGAGCAGGTCCGCGCTTTCCTTGCGCAGTTCCACGGCATCGCCGGCCATGGCCGCGATCACCGTCTCGACCGCTTCCTCGCCGAGCTTCTGGGCGCATGTGCCGACACCGCGGCCGACCAGCTTGCGCGTGTAGGACGCCGCGTCGTCGGAGGCAGCGCGTGCCGCGACGATGGCCTCCAGGTCGGAAAGGGAAAAGCCGGTCATTGGTCGAAGTCGCCGTCTCGAACTCGCGGGCCGCCGCGTTTCCCGCCGCCGCCCCCCCGGCGCCGGCATGGAATTTCGCCGCGATGGTCTATCGCGGATTGCCGCGCCGCGCCATAGCGCAAGGCCGGATCGGCAGCGGCGGGCGGCCGCAGGCGGAGCGAAAGTCCTTTTCCGGTGGGCCGAAGAGCCCGAAGGCGGCAAAGGGGCCCATCCTTGCCTCGATGAATCCTGACCTGTCAGGACTTATCGTCTGCGGCCTGACCGGCCGGCGCCCGGTCGGGCGCTTCCTCAGGCGCAAAGCGACCTGCGGTCAGGACTTTGCGCGTTCGGTGTCAGCCGTGGGTGCGCACCGCAAGGCCGGCGGCGGCCATGTGGGCCTTTGCCTGCGGGATGGTGTAGGTGCCGAAGTGGAAGATCGAGGCGGCCAGCACCGCCGTGGCATGGCCGTCGCGGATGCCCTCGACCAGATGGTCGAGCGTGCCGACGCCGCCGCTGGCGATCACCGGCACATGCACCGCATCGGCGATGGTGCGGGTCAGCTCGATGTCGAAGCCGGACTTGGTGCCGTCACGGTCCATCGAGGTGACCAGCAGCTCGCCGGCCCCCAGCGCCACCACGTCGCGGGCAAAGGTCACCGCGTCGAGGCCGGTGGCGTTGCGCCCGCCGTGGGTGAAGATCTCCCAGCGCGGCGCCTCGCTGGGCGCGGAGACGCGTTTCGCGTCGATCGAGACGACGATGCACTGGTCGCCGAACTTGTCGGCGGCGCGGCCGACGAAGCCGGTGTCCTTCACCGCCGCCGAGTTGATCGACACCTTGTCGGCGCCGGCCAGCAGCAGGGTGCGGATGTCCTCCACCGTGCGCACGCCGCCGCCGACCGTCACCGGCATGAAGCACAGCGCGGCGGTGCGCTCGACCACGTCGATCAGCGTGCCGCGCGCCTCGTGGCTGGCGGTGATGTCGAGGAAGCAGAGCTCGTCGCGCCCGCCGCGTCATAGGCCGCCGCCGCCTCCACCGGATCGCCGGCATCGCGCAGGTCGACGAAGTTGACGCCCTTGACGACGCGGCCGTCCTTGACGTCGAGG
>NZ_MCRJ01000193.1 GCF_001720135.1 Methylobrevis pamukkalensis | reverse complement strand
GGCAAAGGAGACCCATCATGGCTCAGCCGACTCTGATCCCGAATTGCGACGGCGCAAGGTTTGAATCGCTGCCGCTCGACGCCCCCCGCAACCGCTGCATCCTCGCGCTCGACCTCGGCACCTCGACCGGCTGGGCGATCCGCGGCCATGACGGCCTGATCACCAGCGGCACCGTCTCGCTGCGCCCGGGCCGCTTCGACGGCGGTGGCATGCGCTACCTGCGTTTCACCAACTGGCTGACCGAGGTCGACCGGCTGTCCGGACCAATCGCGGCCATCTGGTTCGAGGAAGTCCGCCGCCACGCGGGCACCGACGCGAGCCACATCTACGGTGGGCTCATGGCCACGCTGACCGCATGGGCAGAGCTTCGGGGCGTGCCCTACGAGGGCGTCCCGGTCGGCACGATCAAGCGCCACGCCGCTGGCAAGGGCAACGCCGACAAGGCCGCCATGGTCGCCGCCGTCCGCGCCCGCGGCTTCAGCCCGGCCGACGACAACGAGGCCGACGCCATCGCCATCCTGCTGTGGGCGATCGAAACGAACGGGGGTGTCGCATGAGGTGGCATCCCCACGGCTACGGCGGCCGACGCCGGGATCCCGAACAGGTCAAGCGCGAGGGCTGGCAGGAACAGGGCGTCCTCGCGGTCTCGGCCGATGACGACCGCCTCACCTGGCCCGAGCGTGAACTGGTCCGCCAGCTGGGCGAGAAGCTCTACGGCCCGCGCTCCTCCGACAGGGAGGCGCGCCATGGCTGATCGCGAATGGACCGCCGACTGCGTCGCCGATCATTTCGAGGAGGCGTTCCGCACCCTGCGCAAGCTGCCTCCGGTGAAGGCGCAGGGCTATTTCAACGTCTGGCCCGAGGTCGTTCGGACCCGGCAGGAGATCGCAGCGATGGAACCGCAGCCGATGCGGGTCTGGCCCTCCGCCGCCGCGATCACTCGACTGGAGCAGACCTCGGACTGGGTACTCTGGATCGGCGTGGAGGAGCGCAAGCTGGTCTGGTCCCGCGCGGCCCGTGTGCCGTGGAAGCAGATCAGCGGCGAGCTGGGCTGCGATCGCACGACGGCCTGGCGTCGCTGGCAGCTGGCGCTGACCAAGATCGCTGCGCGCCTGAATGCGCAGTGACTCCAATGTGTTGCAACACTTTTCCCTTCGACATCTGCAACATGATCGTGCTATTCCGAAGGCAAGATGGGGAGAGTGCGCTGGAAAGCTCGCTCTCCCAATTGCGTTGACGGGGCCCTTCTGGACCCGACATCCAGCGGGGGTCCGGCCGGGGTCCACCCAAGGCAGTTTCCGGTTCCTTCCTGGCGATATTCGTATGCTGGCGGGCGAAGCGCGGGACATCGCCAGCGACAGGGCCGGATTTTTGGGAAGCCGCCCGGAAGCCGGACCCGCTCACGCTTCGCGCAAACACCAATGAACGCTGGCCTTCCGACCGGACACCGCTGTTCGCCGCTGGACCCCGCGTGGAGTCCGGCGCGGCATCCGGAGTCCGGAAGCTACCGGCATCCACCCGACCGAGGAACCTTGCCTACCATGACGCTGAGCTTCGCCCCGGACGCGATCGAGTCGTGGCCGCTGTCGCGCCTGCAGCCCTACGCGAAGAACGCGAAGGCCCATGGCGCGGACCAGGTCGCCAAGATCGCCGCCAGCATGGCCGAGTTCGGCTGGACCGTGCCCTGCCTCGTGGCTGAGGACGGGGAGCTGATCGCGGGCCACGGGCGCGTGCTCGCCGCGACGCAGCTCGGGCTGACTGAAGCGCCGGTGATCGTGCTGGAGCATCTGACCGATGCGCAGCGCCGGGCTTATCGGATCGCGGACAACAAGCTGACCGAACTCGGCAGCTGGGACGAGGCGCTGCTGTCGGCCGAACTGAACGACCTGCTGGCCGAGGATTTCGACCTGTCGCTGGTGGGCTTGTCCGACGGCGAACTCGACAAGCTGCTGGCCTTTGTGCCGGAGGGGGACGGGGAAGAAGGTGGCGCCGGGGGCTCCGTGCCGCCGGTGACCATCCCCGAACCACCGCGCAATCCGGCTTCGCGGGCGGGCGATCTGTGGATCCTCGGCGACCACCGTCTGCTCTGCGGTGACAGCACCAGCGCGGCCGACGTGCGCCGCCTGATGAACGGCGAGCGGGCGATCCTGTTCGCCACCGACCCGCCGTATCTGGTGGACTATGACGGCTCGAACCATCCGACGCGGAACAAGGACTGGTCGCAGTCCTACGGCGTCACCTGGGACGACAGCTCGCAGGGTGCGGAACTCTACGACGGTTTCATCGCCGCCGCCGTCGCCGAGGCGATCACCGAGGACGCCGCCTGGTACTGCTGGCACGCTTCGCGCCGCCAGGCGATGCTGGAGGCTTGCTGGGAAAAGGCCGGGGCCTTCGTCCATCAACAGATCATCTGGGTGAAGGACCGCGGCGTCCTGACCCGGTCGCACTACCTCTGGAAGCACGAGCCCTGCTTCATGGGCTGGCGCCGCCCGAACCGCCCGCCGAAGGTGGCCGAGGAAACGCTGCCCTCGACATGGGCGCTGCCCAGCTTCGCCAAGGACGACCGGCCCGACCACCCGACGCCGAAACCGCTCGACGCCTTCGGCATCCCGATGCGCCAGCACGTCGCGCGCGGCGGCCTCTGCTACGAGCCTTTCTCGGGCTCGGGCTCGCAGATCATGGCGGGCGAGGCCAACGGCCGCCGTGTGTTCGCGATGGAGATCAGCGCGGCCTATGTCGATGTCGCCGTCGAACGTTGGCAGGCCGAGACCGGCCGCGACGCGATCCTCGACGGCGACGGCCGGACCTTCGCGCAGGTGAGGACGGAGCGGCTGGGCGACGACGCCGAACCACCGGCCGAGACGCCGGACACGTACGCCGCCCCCGAACCCGCGCGAAAGTGCAGGTCCGCCGCGTGACATGCATGCCCTGGCTTTACCTTCCTCCGGAGACGCTTCCGGAGCCGAAGACGCATGCCTCTTCGGCCTCTCCCTCTGCTCCGGCGCAGGCGGGCTCGACCTCGGGCTCACCATCGCCATCCCCGGATATCGTGCTGTGGGCCATGTCGAACGGGAAACCTACGCCGCAGCCACTCTCGTGGCGCGGATGGAAGACACGTCCCTGGATCAGGCTGTTGTCTGGGACGACGTTGCCACCTTCGACGGCCGCCCGTGGCGCGGCGCGGTGGACATCGTCACTGCGGGCTATCCGTGCCAGCCGTTCTCCGTCGCGGGCAAACGCCGGGGCGCGGACGACCCGCGCCACCTCTGGCCGCATGTCGCCCGCATCATCGGCGAAATCAAGCCGCCCTTCGTCTTCCTCGAGAATGTCGCCCATCATCTCCGCCTCGGCTTCCCCGAAGTCGCCAGCGGACTGGTCGGCATGGGCTACCGCCTTGCGGCAGGCCTCTTCACGGCGGCGGAAGTCGGCGCGCCCCACAAGCGCGAGCGGCTCTTCATCCTCGCCATCCGCGACGGGGACGACCTGGCCGACCCCGCGCGCCTGCTCTGGAACCCGGTCGAGTGGCGGGAACCGGACGGAATTGCTGCGCCTCTGGCCGACGCCGAGGGCCAGCGCCAACGAGAACCGGCAGACGAAGCCGACGCCATCGCAGGAAGCGGGCCAGCACGGCATGAACCTCGCGACGACGGCCGCGATGTGGCCGACGCCGCAGACGGACAGCTTTCGCAGCCGGGGCGGAGATCGGAAGCACGAGAAGGGTCTGGACGGCATGGCGCGGGACTGGCCGACGCCAATGGCGAACGACGGCTGCAAGCCGAGCGCTGGCAACCGCAAGACAGCCGATCTGACCCATGCCAGCCGCATGTGGATGACGCCGACGGCCCGCGATCACAAGGATGGCGCGACGACGTTGGCGAACACACCGGTGAACGGCCTGCTTGGCCGCCAGGTCCTGGTGACGCCAATGGCTGGGAGCGATACCTCCGAGCAGCGCCGGACCTTGAACCCGCTGTTCGTCGAGGCGCTGATGGGCTGGCCCACCGGGTGGACCGGCTTCGCCTCTGTGGCAACGGCGTGGTCCCCCTGGTTGCGGCGCATGCGCTGCGAACTCTGGCGGCTGAACTGCTGGCCGCTGGATGAGGCAGCGGCATGAAGCAGTCCCGCCTCATGTCGCTGGTCGAATCCGTCGCCAACGTGATCGTCGGCTACGGCGTTGCGGTCGTCACGCAGATCCTGATCTTCCCGGTCTTCGGGCTGCACACGACGCTGGCGCAAAACCTG
>NZ_MCRJ01000192.1 GCF_001720135.1 Methylobrevis pamukkalensis | reverse complement strand
AAAATCATTATGAATTACAGAAGATGTATCACCTCTTCCGTCTCCCCCCCGGCCGATAGTTCTTCGTCATCGGGTCGGGTTTCTGGAACACCGCGTCCTTGCCGAGCGGGACGGTCATGTCGGTGCCGGGGCCCATGTTGTCGAGGGTGGGCTTTGCCACCTTCGAGCGGCGCGGGCCGTGGGGATCGTCGGGGCTGCCGATCGGGAGGGTGCGGTTGTGCGGGCCCATCTCGTGGCTGGCGGGTTTGTGGACGCGGGAGGTGGCGGTGACGTCGTGCCGTGGGGCGGCCCCCTCACCCCGGCCCTCTCCCCGGGGGGGAGAGGGGGCATTATCGCTTTGCGTTCCTGACGTCGTTAGGTCTTGCCGTGGGGCCCCCTCACCTGCCCTTCGGGCATCTCCTGCTTCGGAGCCACGGGTCTCCTCGCCTCCTGCGGAGCCCCGCTGGGGAGAGGAATTTCCACCCCCGCGCTTGCCCGTCGCATGGCCCGCCTTCCCCGCGCGGCCCTTCGTGCCCGCCGGGTCCTTGCGGTCGCCGCGGTAGCCGCCGGTGCGGTCGTCGAGGTCGGCCTGGCGGGCGAGGGGGTCGTCGGCGACGGCGAGTTCGGTTTCGCGCAGGCGCTTGAGCTCGTCGCGCAGACGCGCGGCGGTTTCGAACTCGAGGTTCGCGGCCGCGTCCTTCATCTTCTTTTCCAGATCGGCGATGTGGGCCTTGAGGTTGTGGCCGACCATCGACCCCTCCTCGGCAAAGCCGGCGTCCACCGTGACGTGGTCCTGCTCGTAGACCGAGGCCATGATGTCGCCGATGGAGCGGCGCACGCTTTCCGGCGTGATGCCGTGCTCGGCGTTGTAGGCGAGCTGCTTCTCGCGCCGCCGCCCGGTCTCGGCGATCGCCCGCTCCATCGAGCCGGTGGTGTGGTCGGCGTAGAGGATCACCCGGCCGTCGACGTTGCGCGCCGCCCGCCCGATGGTCTGCACAAGGGACGTCTCCGAGCGCAAGAAGCCTTCCTTGTCGGCGTCGAGGATGGCGACGAGGCCGCATTCGGGAATGTCGAGGCCCTCGCGCAGGAGGTTGATGCCGATCAGCACGTCGAAGGCGCCGAGCCGCAGGTCGCGCAGGATCTCGATCCGCTCCAGCGTGTCGATGTCGGAGTGCATGTAGCGCACCCGCACCCCGTGCTCGTGGAGATATTCGGTGAGGTCCTCGGCCATGCGCTTGGTCAGCGTGGTGACGAGGGTGCGGTAGCCCTTGAGTGCGGTCTGCTTCACCTCGCCCAGCAGGTCGTCGACCTGGGTGCGGGCCGGGCGGATGTCGATCGGCGGGTCGATCAGGCCGGTGGGACGGATCACCTGCTCGGCGAAGGTGCCGCCGGACTGCTCCAGCTCCCAGCCGCCGGGGGTGGCCGAGACGGCGACGGTCTGCGGGCGCATCGCGTCCCACTCCTCGAAGCGCAGCGGCCGGTTGTCCATGCAGCTCGGAAGCCTGAAACCATACTCCGCCAGTGTCGCCTTGCGGCGGAAGTCGCCCTTGTACATGGCGCCGATCTGCGGAACCGTGACGTGGCTCTCGTCGACGAAGACGAGGGCGTTGTCGGGCAGGTATTCGAACAGGGTGGGCGGCGGCTCGCCCGGCGCGCGGCCGGTGAGATAGCGCGAATAGTTCTCGATGCCGGCGCAGGAGCCGGTGGCCTCCATCATCTCCAGGTCGAAGCGGCAGCGCTGTTCCAGCCGCTGCGCCTCCAGCAGGCGCCCGTGCGCCTCCAGCTCGACGAGGCGGTGGCGCAGCTCTTCCTTGATCGACTTGGTGGCCTGCGCCAGCGTGGGCTTCGGCGTCACATAGTGCGAGTTGGCGTAGAACTTGACGTAGCGCAGGTCCGCCGACTTGTGGCCGGTGAGCGGGTCGAACTCGGTGATCGATTCCACCTCGTCGCCGAACAGCGAGATCCGCCAGGCGCGATCCTCCAAGTGGGCCGGGAAGACTTCGACCGTATCGCCGCGCACCCGGAACGAGCCGCGCACGAAGGCCGCGTCGTTGCGCTTGTACTGCAGGGCGACGAGATCGGCGAGCAGCTGGCGCTGGTCGATCCGCTCGCCCATCTCCAGGCTGAAGGTCATCGCCGTGTAGGTCTCGACCGAGCCGATGCCGTAGATGCAGGACACCGAGGCGACGATGATCACGTCGTCGCGCTCCAGCAGCGAGCGGGTGGCCGCATGGCGCATGCGGTCGATCTGCTCGTTGATCGAGGATTCCTTCTCGATGTAGGTGTCGGTCCGCGGCACATAGGCCTCGGGCTGGTAATAGTCGTAATAGGAGACGAAATACTCCACCGCGTTGTTCGGGAAGAACGACTTGAACTCGCCGTAGAGCTGGGCCGCCAGCGTCTTGTTCGGGGCGAGGATCAGGGCCGGCCGGTTGGTGCGGGCGATCACCTGCGCCATGGTGTAGGTCTTGCCCGAACCGGTGACGCCGAGCAGCACCTGGCAGCGCTCGTTGTCCTCGATGCCCGCCACCAGTTCGGCGATCGCGGTCGGCTGGTCGCCGCGCGGCTCGTAGCCGGAGACGAGATCGAAGGGAATGCCGCCCTCGGATTTGGCCGGCCGCTCGGGCCGGTGCGGCTTCCACGCCGGCGCGCCCTCCACCTCGGCCCGCCCGCCCTGGATCAGCTTTTCCAGCGCCGACACGGTGGCGGTGACGCCGGCGGACGGATTGGACAGCTCCATCCGCGCCCGGTTCATCTCCACCGCCTCGTCAAGGGTGAGGCTCATGCCGGCGACCGGGTTGAGCCCGCCCTCGGCGCGCGCCTTCGGATCGGTGGAGGCGCCCATCGACGTGCCGCGGGAGGACCGCGCGGGTTTCGCCGCAGCCTTCCTGTCCCCGGTCTGAAGGTTGGCGCGCGGCGCCTTCTTCGGGGCGACCGGGGCGGCCTCGGCGGCGGGGATGCCCTCCATGTCGGCGCCCTCGGCGGCACGGATCCAGTCCGACACGGAACTGCCGAGCGGATCGCCGGACAGCGCCGGCTGCGGCGCTTCGCCGAAGCCGGAAACGGAGGGCATCTCCTCCGCGGCGTCGGCCGTCGGAAGGGCGGAACGGGTGGGCTTGCGAGTCATGCCCCGAATATGGCGCGGCAACGGCCGGGACGAAAGGTCCACAAGAACGAAAAGCGATCGGACAGGTCCGCGGCGCGGGACGGACCGCCGCATCGAAAAGCCCCCGCCGCGGGCTGCGCGGCGGGGGCTGGATGGTCTCGCCTTCAGGTCCGGGCGCGTGGGCGGCCGGGCTCCTGAGGTCACTCAGCGGCAGCGAACCTCGCGGCCACGATTATCGACGCAGACCCGCTCCTGCTGGCGCTTGGTCGGGCTGCGATCGACGACACCGGGCAGGCCGCGGTCACGCAATTCCACGCGATTCCGGTCGGGACGGGGCCGGTCGGGACGATCCCGATCGGGGCGATCGGCGCGCGGCCGGTCCCTGTCCCGGTCGCGATCCCGGTACCAGTCGCGATCCCGGTCCGGGCGCGGCGGACGGTAGTCCGGGCGGTCGGGACGCGGCGGGCGGTAGTCGGGACGCGAATGCGCGGGACGACCGTAATAGCGGTAGCGGTCGTGATCGCGATAGAAGGGATAGCGGCGGTAGTGGTTGCCCCAGTATCCGTCGAAGTCGAAGCGGATCACCGGCACGCCGAGCCGCGGCGCATAGTTGGGAACGATCACCCGGCGGCCGGAGTAGACGGCCTCCAGATAGCGTCCCGACACCCAGCCGCGATAGCCGCGCCAGTTGACGTCGCACCACGACCAGCCGCTGAGGCAGCCGTAGACGGTGAGCGGCTCGCCCACGCGCAGCGTGGTGATGCGCGGATACTGCGTGCTCGGTCCGGCGCGCAGGTTGACGTTGCCCGTGGCATAGGCCTGGAACGCGGCGAATGCCCCCGTGGTCGGCACCATGAGGCCGATCAGCAGGGCCAGCACCGCAAGCAGTCGTGTCTTCATCGATCGGTTCCTCCCAGTCGTATCCCGCAGACGCGAGACCCGCGGCGCCGGATATTGCAGAGTCTGGCCCCCGAAAACGCCCGGCATGAGGGGGTTGTTCCTCACCGACGGCGCAGTCGCAGGCGACCTTGCCTCCCGGGTCGGGATGACAACACGGACTCCCCCGGCCCTCGCACCCACTTTCGCGCCGTCCGGATGAGAATCTCCTGAACTCCGCATTCAGCTTCCGTTCATCTTCCCGCACAGGCCAGGCGACAGGTCTGCATGACGCGCGCATCGACACA
>NZ_MCRJ01000191.1 GCF_001720135.1 Methylobrevis pamukkalensis | reverse complement strand
GCAGTCGTGAGCAGCATGATGAGGAAACCGCCCAGCGGTGGCCCGACCAAGGCAATGATGTAGAACCGATGTATGGGGCTATATCCGTGATCCGGCCGGGTACCCCGTCTGTCCCTCACATGCTTCAGCAGGGCGGGGCAGATAAAAAGACCAAAAATGTACGCCCATACAACATAGGTCATCATCACCTCACGCCGCCGTCCGGATCCGGTTGTCCGCCCCAGTTCTACCCGTGGACGTGGACAGCAGCCGGAAACTCGCAAGACTCGCAGATCGAGGCAAGGGCCGATTTCTCGCGGGGCGCGCAACGGGTTGCCAAGGCCCCGATGGGGATGAAATGAGATGGAACCGGAGGCGAGCGTCCGCTCTCATCCGGTGCCGAAATGGAACCGGTCCGATCGGATCTCGTCCCCCGCAATGAACCGGGCATCACCAGGATGATCACGCGCCGCACCTTCCTGAAGCTCGTTGGCGGGACCGCCTTTTCGGTGGTGCCGATGACGACCTATGCGGCCTGGATCGAGCCGCGCCACCGGCTGGTGACGACGCGCTACGAGATCGGCGTGCCCGGCTGGGGCGCGGCTCACGGGGCCATGCGCATTGCCGTCGTCGCCGACGTGCACGCCTGCGAGCCGTGGATGCCGGTGAGCCGCATCGACGAGATCGTCGCCACCACCAACGCGCTCTCCCCCGACCTCACCCTGCTGCTCGGCGACTATGTCGCCGGCATGCGCCGCTTCAAGACCGGCGACGTGCCGATGTGGGACTGGGCGACCGCGCTCGCAAAACTCGAGGCGCCGCTCGGCGTCCATGCCGTGCTCGGCAATCACGACTGGTATTCCGGCGGCGAGCTCTGCCGCTTCGTGCTGGAGGAGGCCGGCGTTCCGGTGATGGAGAACGACGCCCGGCGGCTGACGGCCCCCGGCGGTGCGCCGTTCTGGCTCGCCGGCCTTGCCGACCAGCTGGCCCGGGAACCCGGACGCCGCCGCCGCGGGCTCGACGACCTGCCGGGCACGCTGGCCAAGGTCACCGACGACGCGCCGCTGATCCTGATGGCCCACGAACCGGACATCTTCGCCGAGATGCCGGACCGCGTCGGCCTCACCCTCTGCGGCCACACCCACGGCGGCCAGGTGAACCTGCCCTTCATCGGCGAACTGGTGGTGCCCTCCCGCTTCGGCCATCGCTATGCCTATGGCCATATCGTCGAGGACGCCGGCAGCTGCTGGTGTCGGGCGGGCTCGGCTGCTCGCTGATGCCCGTGCGCATCGGCCGGCCGCCGGAGATCGTGGTGATCGACGTGGTGCCGGACCGGGGCGTGAGCGTGGCTGTTGCCGGAGAGACCCTGCCGGCGGCAATGCCCGCCTGAACACGCAGACTGGAACGCTGCCAGATTGTCGTTTCGCCGGCTTGCTGGTATGAGAGCGCCATGACGACGATGCGACGCATGCCCCACGGACACCTGCCGACGACGATGGACTTCGCCGCGGTGTCCGACCACGTGCGTCTGCCCGGGCGGTTCTTCGCCGCGCTCGTTGCCGCGGACGGGACCCTTCGGCGCTGATCCGCCCGAAGCCTCCCGTTCCGACGACCCGATCCAGAGATATCACGACCATGACCAGCACGCCGCGCACCCTCTACGACAAGATCTGGGACGACCATGTGGTCGAGACCGCCGACGACGGCACCTCGCTGCTCTACATCGACCGCCACCTCATCCACGAGGTGACCAGCCCGCAGGCCTTCGAGGGTCTGCGCACGGCCGGCCGCAAGGTGCACCAGCCGCAGAAGACGCTCGCCGTCGTCGACCACAACGTGCCGACCACCGACCGCTCGGTGCCCAACGAGGATCCGGAATCGGCCGCGCAGATCGCCGCGCTGGCCGAGAACACCCGCGAGTTCGGCATCGAGTATTATGACGAGTTCGACGACCGCCAGGGCATCGTCCATGTGGTCGGGCCGGAGCAGGGCTTCACCCTGCCGGGCATGACCATCGTCTGCGGCGACAGCCACACCTCGACCCACGGCGCCTTCGGCGCGCTCGCCCACGGCATCGGCACCTCGGAGGTGGAGCATGTGCTCGCCACCCAGACGCTGATCCAGAAGAAGGCGAAGAACATGCGGATCACCGTCGACGGGCAGCTGCCCGACGGCGTGACCGCCAAGGACATCATCCTCGCCATCATCGGCGAGATCGGCACCGCCGGCGGCACCGGCTATGTCATGGAATATGCCGGCGAGGCGATCCGTGCCCTGTCGGTCGAAGGCCGGATGACCGTCTGCAACATGTCGATCGAGGGCGGCGCCCGCGCCGGCCTGATCGCCCCCGACGAGAAGACCTTCGAATATATCCTCGGCCGTCCGCGCGCCCCCACGGGCGAGGCGCTGGAGCGGGCGCTGTCCTACTGGAAGACGCTGTTTTCCGACGAGGGCGCGCATTTCGACCGCGAGGTGCGCCTCGACGCCGCCAACCTGCCGCCGATCGTCTCCTGGGGCTCGAGCCCCGAGGACGTCACGTCGGTGGCCGGCGTGGTGCCGAACCCCGACGAGATCGCCGACGAGAACAAGCGCACCTCCAAGTGGCGCGCGCTCGACTACATGGGCCTGACGCCGGGCACGAAGATCACCGACATCATGCTCGACAAGATCTTCATCGGCTCGTGCACCAACGGCCGGATCGAGGATCTGCGCGCCGCCGCGGCCGTGCTGAAGGACCGCAAGGTCGCCGGCAACATCAAGCTGGCGATGGTGGTTCCGGGCTCCGGCCTCGTGAAGGCCCAGGCCGAGGCCGAGGGCCTCGACAAGGTGTTCACGAACGCCGGCTTCGAGTGGCGCGAACCGGGCTGCTCGATGTGTCTGGCCATGAACCCGGACAAGCTGAAGCCGGGCGAGCGCTGCGCCTCGACCTCGAACCGCAATTTCGAGGGCCGTCAGGGCTTCAAGGGCCGCACGCACCTCGTCTCGCCGGCCATGGCGGCGGCGGCGGCCGTGGCCGGCCACTTCGTCGACATCCGCGAGTGGAACTGACGGATCCGGCGCGGCGGCGCCGCGGCGCCGTCTGACCTATTTCCTGCAACGGCCGGCCCTCGGGTCGGCGTCTGTCGTTGCAGCGGTCTCGTCTGAAGCCTCAGGCCGCGACAGGGCGCCCGCGCCCCGGCAGGCGTCAGCCGTCCGTCGAGGACGGCTGCTGCGGCGGAAGCTGCCCGGGCGGAATGACCGGCGTCGTTCCCGGGTTTGCCTTCGGCGCCGGCACGGTGATGGTCGGATCGATCCCCTGCGGCGGGCGCAACACCCCCTCGCATTCGGCGATGCGCTCCGGCGGCACCTGCCCGTCGGGGCCGGTCGCGCACTCGCGCGGCGGCGTGTCACTTGCGGCGGGCGGCCTATCGCTCCCGGCCGGCGGCGGCGTGTCGTTTGCGGCGGGGGGCGGCGGGGTCTGCGCCGCGGCGGGCATGGCGGATGCGGTGAGCACGGCAACGAGCGCCAGAGCCGGCACCCGCCACATCGCCCCGGCCCTTGCGCGCCCCTTGCCAGTTCCCGCCTTCCGCAGGCGGCGATCGGTTGTCTCGAATGTCGGTGCCATGTCTGATCTCGCTTTCCCGGCGATGGCCGCCGTCGCAGGCCATGCCTGACGGCTCTTCGCTGTCCAAGGCCAATGCCGTGGCGGGCGCACCTGTTCCCTCGCGCTCGGAACCTGCCTGCCTCGCGGCACGTTGATCTGACGAGCGGTGCCGGGTTCATCGAGGACACGGACTGCGGACAGGTCGTATCGCGACAGCAATCCGAGGAGACACGCCATGAACCACCCCGTAGAGGACCCGAAGGCCCCGGCCAACGGAACCGAGCACGAGATCGACGACCAGCCGACTGCGGGCGTTCCCCCGGGCGCACGCCGCCCCGGGTCCGAACCAGAGCCGGCCGGGAGCGACATCGACGGGAACGATGCCGAGAAGAAGCACGAGATCGACGATCAGCTCGAAGAAGAGCTGGAAGACAGCTTCCCGGCCAGCGACCCGCCCTCCAGCACCCAGCCGTGATCACCGCCACCCCGCACACCACTTCCATGATGCGGCGCGCGGGGTGCCCAGGCTTCAGGCTCGGTGTCAGGCAACGCACGTCACCTGTGCACTCCACGGCAAGAAGCCCGCCTGCCGATGAACCGGCAAGCGGGCTCTTCTATATGCCTGCTTCCGTCCGCTCCCTGCGAACGGATGACTGAAGGGCTTTCAGTCGCGCGCCAGATCAGTTGGAATTGCTTCCACCGCTGTTGCTGCCACCGCCGCTGTTGCTGCCACCGCCGCTGTTGCTGCCACCGCCGCTGTTGCTG
>NZ_MCRJ01000190.1 GCF_001720135.1 Methylobrevis pamukkalensis | reverse complement strand
ACCAGATACCAGTGGTGCAGGCTGCGGACAGGCCAGGGCTTGCGGCGAACCAGCCGCGCGACATGCGTATGCCTGACTGCGCACCGGGCAGGTGAATTCGGCAATTTCAGATTCAGGCAGAATCAGGGCGATGCTTTGCCGCGTTGCCTGTCTGGTATTCCGTAGGCCATAGTCGGGCCGTCGGTCATCGCCGTGGCCATTCGTAAAACTTCGGAGGCCGAATTTGTCATGTCTGCTGGTATACCACAGAAAAATGTGCATTTTCGCGCCGCGAAATCTTCGATCCGCAAGATCCATCCTGCCGCGCCGAAATGCGGGCGCAGGTCGCTCATGTCATTGAAGATGAAGGGTTCGCCAGAATGCTGCGGCGCGGCAAGAATGCCGGAAATCAGGTCGAGATCGCCAACAAGTCAGCGTCGTTGACCTGTCATCCGGAAGAAATCCAGTTGATTCCGATCCATCTGCCATACATTATGCCAGTGACCGGCGACGTAAGTGCGGCGGCAGAGGGATAACAACCGTTGAACCCAAACGGGAGGAAACTACATGCGCAACAAGATGACTTCGCTCATGGCGGGCGTCGCAGTGGCCGGAATGGCCCTTGCTACGGTGCCGGCCTTCGCCTGGGAGCCGGATAAAACGGTTGAATTCATCGTGCCGGCCGGCACGGGCGGCGGCGCCGACCAGATGGCCCGCATGCTCCAGGGCATCATCCAGAAGCACAACCTGATGCCGCAGCCGCTCGTGGTGATCAACAAGGCCGGCGGCGCCGGTGCGGAAGGCTTCATCGACGTCAAGAACGCCGAAGGCGATCCCGACAAGATCATCATCACCCTTTCCAACCTCTTCACCACGCCGATGGCGACGGGCGTTCCTTTCAACTGGAAGGACATGACCCCGGTCGCGATGCTGGCCCTCGACGAATTCGTCCTGTGGGTCAACGCCAGCTCGCCGTACAAGACGCCGACCGAATACATCGACGCGGTCAAGGAGGGTGGCCCCTCCAAGTTCCAGATGGGTGGCACCGGCTCCAAGCAGGAAGACCAGATCATCACGGCCGCCATCGAGCAGGCGACCGGCGCCAAGTTCACCTACGTCCCGTACAAGGGCGGCGGAACGGTTGCGGCGCAGCTCGTGGGCAACCACGTCACGTCGAGCGTCAACAACCCGATCGAGGCCGTGTCGCAGTGGCGCGGTGGTGAGCTTCGTCCGCTGTGCGTGTTCGACAGCGAGCGCATCAAGCTGACCGAGAAGGTCACGGCCGACATGTCCTGGGGCGATATCCCCACCTGCAAGGAATCCGGCCTCGACATCGAGTACCTGATGCTGCGCGGCATCTTCATGCCCCCGGGCGTGACCCAGGAGCAGGTCGACTACTACGTCAGCGTCTTCCAGAAGGTCCGCGAGACCGACGACTGGAAGGACTTCATGGCCAAGGCGCGTTCAACACGTCCTTCATGACCGGTGAAGAGTACAAGACCTGGCTGACGGCCGCCGAAGAAACCCATCATGGTCTGATGGAAAAGGCCGGCTTCCTCGCCAAGTGACGACAGCGGCTCCGGCGGTCTCTGCCGCCGGAGCCCCGCTCGCCCGGTCCCGGCCGATCTTCGGGATCTGTCCGGACCGGGTGATGCCGACTGAGCGGGACGCGGGGCCATGTGCCAGACGGTCCCGGACACGAGGATACGCAGAGCCAGAGTTGCAATCGGCATGATTGCGCCTCCGCCTGACATATCCAGCCACCACGCTGCAAGAATCTGAATCACGGCCGCAATCGCGGGAAGTTCTTGGCAGGCGCCGCAGGCGCCCGCCGGAATGTCGGCCGTTGGGCAAATGTCGCAACACCGCAATCGACCCAGGGAGTGAATCGGGGCAACCATGGCTCACGAAACAGAAGACAGAAGCGAGTACACGGTCTCGCACAAATCGGTGGAGCTGGTGGTTGCCGGCATCCTCATCTTCGTCTCGGCCGTCGTCATGTACGACAGCAACCGCATCGGCGCCGGCTGGGCCTTCGACGGTCCGGAATCGGGATACTTCCCGTTCTACATCGGCGTGATCCTGTTCATCTCGAGCGTCGGCACGTTCATCAGCACCCTGCGTGCCCGCGATGTCGGGAACGAGACCTTCGTCGAGCGCACCGGGCTCAAGCAGATCTTCCAGGTGCTGATCCCGACGATGATCTTCGTCGCGATGATCGGCTACACCGGCATCTACGTCGCGTCGGCGATCTTCATCGCCTTCTTCATGGTCTACCTCGGGAAATACCCCGTCCAGAAGGTCGCCCCGGTCGCGATCGCGATCCCGGTGTTCCTCTTCGTCATGTTCGAGATCTGGTTTCTCGTGCCGCTGCCGAAGGGTCCGCTGGAATCTATGATCGGTTACTGATGGCGCGCGGCGCGGCTGCATGACCGGTGATGCCCTGTCTGGCGGATCATTCCCGGGAGGAGGGATCCGCAGGCGCGGGATGGCCGGGAGGACCCTGCAGCGCGCTGACGCCTGAACTGCTTGGAAAGTCCGTGACGACGGCCGGTGCGTGACCGCGCAACGCCTGACGTGCGCCCCCGCCGGCCGGGGAAGTCGTCACGTGAAACTTGTTGGGAGGATCTCTTGGACGCTTTTGTTTCCCTGATCTACGGATTTGGCGTCTTGGCCGATCCGATGAACATCGTCTACATGTTCGTCGGCATTTTCCTTGGCGTCCTGATCGGCGTGCTGCCGGGCCTCGGCGGCGCCAACGGCGTGGCCATTCTGCTGCCGCTCACGTTCTCGATGTCGCCGACCTCGGCGATCATCATGCTCTCCTCGATCTACTGGGGTGCCCTCTTCGGCGGCGCCATCACGTCGATCCTGTTCAACATTCCCGGCGAGCCCTGGTCGGTGGCGACCACCTTCGATGGTTATCCACTGGCCCAGAAGGGCAAGGCGGGACAGGCCCTGACGACGGCGTTCACGTCGTCCTTCTTCGGCGCCTTCATCGCGACCATCATCCTGACCTTCCTCGCGCCGCTGATCGCCGGCTTCGCGTTGCGGTTCGGACCGGCGGAGTTCTTCGCCGTCTACATGCTCACCTTCTGCTCCTTTGTAGGTATGGGCAAAGAGCCGCCGTTCAAGGTCCTCGCGGCCATGATGCTCGGTTTTGCGCTCGCCGCGGTCGGCATGGACGGCGTGACCGGCCAGTTGCGCATGACCTTCGGCACGACAGAGCTGCTGCGTGGCTTCGACTTCCTGATCGCGGTCATCGGTCTCTTCGGCGTCGGTGAAATCCTGCTGACCATGGAAGAGGGCCTCGCCTTCAAGGGCCGCGACGCCAAGATCAATGCCAAGGTCGTCTGGGAAACCTGGAAGGAAATGCCGAAGTACTTCTGGACCGCGATCCGCGGCTCCATCGTCGGCTGCTGGATGGGCATCACCCCTGGTGGCGCCACCCCCGCCTCCTTCATGAGCTACGGCCTTGCCAAGCGCTTTTCGAAGAACGGCAACAAGTTCGGCACGGGTGAACTCGAGGGCATCGTCGCCCCCGAGACCGCCGCCCACGCCGCCGGCACCTCGGCCCTGCTGCCGATGCTCACCCTCGGCATCCCGGGTTCGCCCACCGCCGCGGTTCTGCTCGGCGGTCTGCTGATCTGGGGTCTCCAGCCGGGCCCGCTGCTCTTCGTCGAGCAGAAGGACTTCGTCTGGGGCCTGATCGCTTCGATCTACCTCGGCAACCTCGCCGGCCTGATCGTCGTGCTCACCACGGTGCCGCTGTTCGCCTCGATCCTGCGCATCCCCTTCTCCATCATCGCCCCGATCATCCTCGTGGTCTGCGCCGTCGGCGCCTACACGGTGAACAACGCGCTGCTGGACATCTCGGTGATGCTGGTGTTCGGCGTGATCGGCTACCTGTTCAAGAAGTGCAACTACCCGCTGGCGCCGATGGTTCTGGCGCTGGTCCTCGGCGACGCCGCCGAAGATGCCTTCCGCCAGGCCATGCTGATCTCGCAGGGCGACATGACGGTCTTCTGGTCGAACTGGCTGGTCGGCTCGATCGTGACCCTCGCCCTCGTGATGCTGCTCTGGCCCGTCCTGTCGGCCGGCATCGATGCGGTCCGGGGCAAGAAGGACACGACCGGGGATCTGCCTTCGGCCTGATCCGGCGCAAGCCTCGACCGAAAACAGCAACGCCGCGGCTCGAAAGGACCGCGGCGTTCGCGTTTGGTGACGGGCATCAGGACGGGAGCAGGTGGCTGCGGCGTCCACTCCACTTCGGGGCGCAGTCGTCGGCGCGACGCATCCACCGCTTGTCACCAGATCGGAAGTCGGGAAGGATAAGGTCGTCAGCGGCGAAATCTGATTCAGGTGCGAACTTGGAAAAGACCTCAGGTGGATTCTTGCG
>NZ_MCRJ01000189.1 GCF_001720135.1 Methylobrevis pamukkalensis | reverse complement strand
TCTCCCGGATTCCCGCCATTCCGGTCGGAGCGAGCAACAACGGGGCTGTTCGGGGGGCCTGTCGTGCCCGTTTTTGCTGTCCACCTCCGAAATTGCGTCCGAGGAACGCCCCCGCTCGAATGCTTCAGTCGTTCCTGACCTGCGAATCCGGGGCCGCCGTACAGAAGCGACTTCAGAATCACCGGATTCCAGCGAATCTCCTTCCGAGTCCTCGCGAATCTCCCATGCATGGTCGATGCCGCTCCGGCGCGACCGTTGCCGAACCCTGACTCCCGGCCGCGCCGGCGAACGGTCCGCAGATCCTCGATCCGAACGAACGCTGATACTCATGGGGGGCAAGGCTCCCTGCCCTCCTGCGCCTGCAAGGCTGCCATGTCGCCGCCGGCTCGGCCGCAGTCATGCTCCCCGACCGCCACAACGCGAAAGGCCGCCCCGGTTATCCGGAGCGGCCTCTCGTCAGTGTCAGTCCCTGGAGCTCACATCGCCCGCAAGGCTCAGCCTTCGGCGGCCACGGCCGTCTCGACGGCCACCGGCTGCTCGCTGCCCTCGCCGAGCGCCGTCTTGTGACGCTCCTCGAGGATCAGCTCGTCGCGGCGCTTGGCCACCTGGCGGATGCGGCTCATGAGCCCGCCGGTGCCGGCCGGGATGAGCCGGCCGACGATGACGTTCTCCTTCAGGCCTTCCAGCGTGTCGGCCTTGCCGTTGACCGCCGCCTCGGTGAGGACGCGGGTGGTCTCCTGGAAGGACGCCGCCGAGATGAACGAGCGGGTCTGGAGCGAGGCCTTGGTGATGCCGAGCAGCACCGGGTTGAACGTCGCCGGACGCTTGCTTTCGGCAACCGCCTTGGCATTCGTCTCCTCGACCTCGATGCGGTCGAACTGCTCGCCCGGCATCATGTCGGTCTCACCGCCTTCGATGATCTCGACCTTCTGCAGCATCTGCCGGACGATCACCTCGATGTGCTTGTCGTTGATGACCACGCCCTGGAGCCGGTAGACCTCCTGGATCTCGTTGACGAGATAGGCGGCCAGCGCCTCCACGCCCTTGATCGCGAGGATGTCGTGCGGCGCGGGGTTGCCATCGACGATGTAGTCGCCCTTCTCGATGACGTCGCCTTCCTGGAGGTGGAAGTGCTTGGTCTTCGGGATCAGGTACTCGCGCGGTTCCAGTGCGGCGTCATGCGGCTCGATGATGACGCGGCGCTTGTTCTTGTAGTCGCGGCCGAAGCGGATCGTGCCGTCGATCTCGGCGATGATCGCGTGGTCCTTGGGACGACGCGCCTCGAAGAGTTCGGCGACGCGCGGCAGACCGCCCGTGATGTCGCGGGTCTTGGCGCTCTCGAGCGGGATACGCGCAAGAACGTCGCCGGCCTTCACCGTGTCGCCGGGCGACACCGAGAGGATCGAGTCCACCGACAGCAGGTAGCGGGCCTCGCCGCCACGGGCGAGCTTGAGGATCTTGCCATCCGGTCCCTTGATCACCATCGCCGGACGCAGGTCGGCCGTACGGCTCGAACCGCGCCAGTCGATGACGACGCGCTTGGTGATGCCGGTCGCCTCGTCGGCGCTTTCCGACACGGAGGCGCCTTCGACCAGATCCTCGTAGGCGATCACGCCCTCGACTTCGGTCAGCACCGGACGGGTGTAGGGATCCCATTCCGAGATGCGCTGGCCGCGGCGCACCGTGTCGCCGTCGTCGACGTGGACACGCGCGCCGTAGGTGATGCGGTGCGTGGACCGCTCCACGCCCGAGGCATCGACGATCGCCACCGACATGTTGCGGCCCATGGCGATCAGCTTGCCGTCGGAATCGCGCACCACGTTGCGGTTGCGGATCCGCACCTCGCCTTCGAAGGTCGATTCGATGAACGAGGTGTCGACCACCTGCGCCGCGCCGCCGATGTGGAACGTGCGCATGGTGAGCTGGGTGCCCGGCTCGCCGATCGACTGCGCCGCGATGACGCCGACGGCCTCGCCCATGTTGACGGGCGTGCCGCGGGCCAGATCGCGACCGTAGCACTTGGCACAGACGCCGATCTTGGTCTCGCAGGTCAGGACCGAACGGATCTTGACCGACTGGATCGCCGACTTCTCGACCCGCTCGACATCCGGCTCCTCGATGAGCGTGCCGGCCTTGACGATGACCTCGCCCGTCACCGGGTGGATGATGTCTTCGGCCACGGTGCGGCCGAGGATGCGGTGGCCGAGCGACGCGACGATCTGGCCGGCGTCGACGACGGCCTGCATCTGCAGACCCCCGGTCGAGCCGCAGTCGACTTCCGACACGATCGAGTCCTGGGCGACGTCGACGAGACGACGTGTCAGGTAACCCGAGTTCGCGGTCTTCAGCGCGGTGTCGGCAAGGCCCTTGCGCGCGCCGTGGGTGGAGTTGAAGTACTCCATCACGGACAGGCCTTCCTTGAAGTTCGAGATGATCGGCGTCTCGATGATCTCGCCCGACGGCTTGGCCATCAGGCCGCGCATCGCGCCGAGCTGACGCATCTGCTCGCGCGAACCACGGGCGCCGGAATGGCTCATCATGTAGATGGAGTTCATCTGCACCTGACGGCCGTTCTCGTCCTTCTTGATCGCCTGGATGGCGGCCATCATCTCGTCGGCGAGACGCGCGGAGCACTTGCCCCAGGCGTCCACGACCTTGTTGTACTTCTCGCCCTGGGTGATCAGGCCGTCGTTGTACTGCTGCTCGAATTCCTTCGTGAGCGAGCGGGTCTCCTCGACGATCTGCCACTTGTTGGCCGGGATGACCATGTCATCCTTGCCGAACGAGATGCCGGCGCGGCAGGCGTGGGTGAAGCCCAGCTGCATGATCCGGTCGCAGAAGATCACCGATTCCTTCTGGCCGCAGTGGCGGTAGACGGCATCGATCATCGCGGAGATCTGCTTCTTCGTCATCAGCTGGTTGCAGACGTCGAAGGGCACGTTGTGGTGCTTGGGCAGCAGCTGGCCGATCAGCATCCGGCCGGGCGTCTCTCGAAGATCTTCGAGACGGGCTTGCCGTCCTTGTCCACGGTCTTGAACCGGCCGCGGATCTTGGTGTGCATCGTCACCGACTTGGAGTCGAGCGCGTGCTGCAGCTCGCCGATGTCGGAGAAGGCCATGCCCTCGCCCGGCTCGCCGTCGGCCATGATCGACAGGTAGTAGAGACCGAGCACGATGTCCTGCGACGGCACGATGATCGGCGCGCCGTTCGCCGGGTGCAGGATGTTGTTGGTCGACATCATCAGCACGCGGGCTTCCAGCTGCGCTTCGAGCGACAGCGGAATGTGCACGGCCATCTGGTCACCGTCGAAGTCGGCGTTGAACGCCGAGCAGACGAGCGGATGCAGCTGGATCGCCTTGCCCTCGATCAGGATCGGTTCGAAGGCCTGGATGCCGAGGCGGTGCAGGGTCGGCGCGCGGTTCAGCATCACCGGATGCTCGCGGATCACCTCGTCGAGGATGTCCCAGACCTCCGGACGCTCCTTCTCCACGAGCTTCTTGGCCTGCTTCACCGTGGAGGAGAAGCCCTTGGCGTCGAGGCGCGAGTAGATGAACGGCTTGAACAGCTCGAGCGCCATCTTCTTCGGCAGGCCGCACTGGTGCAGCTTCAGCTCCGGACCGACCACGATGACCGAACGGCCCGAGTAGTCGACGCGCTTGCCGAGAAGGTTCTGGCGGAAGCGGCCCTGCTTGCCCTTGAGCATGTCGGACAGCGACTTCAGCGGGCGCTTGTTGGCACCCGTGATGACGCGGCCGCGACGGCCGTTGTCGAACAGCGCATCAACCGATTCCTGCAGCATCCGCTTCTCGTTGCGGATGATGATGTCCGGCGCGCGCAGCTCGATCAGCCGCTTGAGGCGGTTGTTGCGGTTGATGACGCGGCGGTAGAGGTCGTTGAGATCGGACGTGGCAAAGCGGCCGCCGTCCAGCGGGACGAGCGGGCGCAGGTCCGGCGGGATCACCGGCACCACGTTCATGATCATCCATTCCGGCTTGTTGCCGGACTCCATGAAGGCCTCGATGATCTTCACGCGCTTGGCGAGCTTCTTCGGCTTCAGCTCGGAGGTCGATTCGATGATCTCCTGGCGCAGCTGGTCGGCCAGCTTCGCAAGGTTCATCGACGAGAGGATCTCGCGGATCGCCTCGGCGCCGATCAGGGCCGTGAAGCTGTCGTCGCCATACTGGTCCTGCGCCGTGATGAAGTCCTCTTCCGACAGAAGCTGGTGCAGCTTCAGCGGGGTGAGGCCCGGCTCGGTGACGACGTAGTTCTCGAAATAGAGGATGCGCTCCAGATCCTTGAGCGTCATGTCGAGCAGGAGACCGATCCGGCTCGGCAGCGACTTCAGGAACCAGATGTGCGCCACCGGCGCCGCCAGCTCGATGTGCCCCATGCGCTCGCGGCGCACGCGGGACAGCGTCACTTCGACGCCGCACTTCTCGCAGATG
>NZ_MCRJ01000188.1 GCF_001720135.1 Methylobrevis pamukkalensis | reverse complement strand
CACCTATGGTCATCTTATCGCCGACGGAGGCACCAACGGCTGGGAGGTCTATTATGTTCTTGATGACGAGGATGAAGATACGGACGCCCTGTCGACCGGATCGTCTGTCACGGAGACTTTCACTTTTACCAATCAAGGCCAGAGCTTCGAGATCACGGTCAACATCGAAGGCGTGACCGATCCCATCCTCGGCACCGACGACGTGGATGTTCTGGTCGGCGGCAACGGCGATGATGTCATCTTCGGCTTTGACGGCAACGACACGCTGCTTGCGGACGTGAGCACCGACGCCGACTACGCCGACATCCTCTATGGCGGCCGCGGCGACGACCGGCTGGTCGGTCTGCCCTCCAACAGCCTGCACGACAACACCGCCACCGACACGGCGGTCTTCCTCGGCCAGTACAACGACTACAGCCTCATTTCGGCGACCGAGGTGGTTTACGCACCGACCGGTGAAACCGACACGATCCTGAACGTCGACGCCTACGTCTTCGGCGCCGGCGGTGACGTCGTCGAGGAAAGCGCGACGACCGTCTCCGGCGCGCTGGTGCTGACCACCAACGATGGCACCGTCGTGTCGGCGCCGGGCGCTGGGTGGCCGACACCTATGAGGGCACCTACGGCACCCTCACCATGTCCGAGGACGGCGAGTGGACCTATGTCCTCGACAATGCCTCCGAGGACGTGCAGGCGCTGGGCGAGGGTGTCTTCGTCGACGATCAGATCACGGTGATTTCGGACAATGACACCAAACTCGTCGTCACCGTCCGCGTCACCGGCACCAACGACCTGCCGGACATCACGCTGACTGCCACCGACTCGGCCGTCGCCGAAGACTCCGACACCTCTGCCAGCGGCACGATCAGCATCGCCGACGTCGATACCGAAGACGCGTCCTATCTTGCCTATTCCTCGGTGGAGATGGTCGCCGACGGCTGGACTCTCGACGGGAATACGAACACCTGGTCCCAGACGTCCAACTACGGCACGATCGTCTTCAACCCCGACACCGGCGCTTATGTCTACACGCTCGACAACAGCTCCGAGGCCGTGCAGGGCCTCAAGAGCGGCAGCTCCGAAACCGACACCTTCACGATCCACGTGACCGACGGCTGGGGCACGTCGACGAAGGACATCGCGATCACCGTCACCGGCCAGCAGGACGCGCCGACCGTCACGGTCGGGGACGTCTCGGGTGATCTGGCCGAAGAGGGCACACTGACCGCCACCGCGACGGTGACGGCCGCCGACGTCGACGCCGGCGAAACCGCCGTGGTCTCGCCGATCGACATGGCGATCGGCGGCTGGACGCTCGTCGACGGCAGCGACAGCGACTACACGAAGGCGGGCACCTACGGCACCGCCGTGTTCGACAGCCTGACCGGTGTCGTCACCTACACGCTCGACAATGAATCATCGGCCGTCCAGGACCTCGGCTCTGCGACGTGATGACCGAGAGCTTCACGGTCTACTACCACGACGCCGTGGTTCCGGCGACGCCCGGCACCGTCACCTTCACCATCCGCGGCGCCAACGAGGTCATCACCGGCACGACGCCGGGCGCCATGATCGCCGGCACCTCGGCGCACGAGACCATCACCGGCCTGTCGGGCGGCGAGACCATCGACGGCAAGGGCGGCAACGACATCATCTACGGCGCCGAGGGCGACGACTACGTCATCGGCGGCAGCGGCAACGACGTCCTCTACGGGCAGGGCGGCAACGACAACATGTCGGGCAACATCGGCGACGACATCGCCGTGTTCTACGCCGCGCCGAACAGCTACACCATCGATGCGCTGGGTGACGGCGAGTTCGACGTCACCATCGGCGACGAGACCGACAACGTCGAATCGACCGAAGCCCTCGTCTTCGTCGAGCCGCTTTCCGTCACGGAAGACACCGCGGTCAACGCTGGCGACCTCACGGCCAGCGGCTCGCTGATCTTCTACGAAACGAGCACCCAGCACGTCCTCTGGGACGCTTTCGAGGCCGGCACCTACGAAGGCGCCTACGGCTCGGTCGTCATCGGGAATGCCGTCAACGACGGTCTCTCCAACGGCTGGGACTACACGGTCGACAACAGCCTCGACGTCATCCAGGAACTGGACGATGGCGAGACCCTGACCGACGTCATCACCGTGCGCACCGACGACGGCATGCTGATCGACCTCAAGGTCACGATCAACGGCACCAACGACGCGCCGACCGTCACCTTCGCCGGCTCGTCGGGCACCGTCACCGAGGGCACGTCGGAGACTGCCACGGCCCAGATCACCGTCAGCGACATCGAGGAGGACGAGACCGAGATCGACGCCTCCGCCATGCAGATGGCCGGCTGGTCGGACGAGAACGAGGACGGCGTCTGGGTGCGCACCGGCGCCTATGGCGAGGCCTCCTTCGACGAGGAGACCGGCACCATGACCTTCGCGGTCGGGTCCGGAACGCCGGTCCAGGCGCTGGGCGCAGGCGAAACCGAGACGGAAGGCTTCAGCGTCTTCTATGGCGATGGCGACGACACCGGCTACGGCACGGCCACCTTCACGATCGAGGGTGTGGACGACGAGTCCGTCATCAGCGGCGACCTCACGGGCAGCGCGACCGAGGACACGGCCTCGCCGCTGACGGCCTCGGGCATCGCGACGATCACCGATGCGGACACGAACGACACGCCGACCTTCGATGCCGACACCTACGCCGGCACATACGGCAGCATCGTGCTGCAGTCGAACGGTGCCTGGACCTACTCGGCCGACAACACGCAACTGGCCATCCAGTCGCTGGGCGCCGGCGAGACCCTGACCGACGAGATCACCATCGCCGGTTCGGACGGCAACACAGAGACCATCACCATCACCATCACCGGCGTCAACGACATCCCGGTCGTGACCGTGGGTACGCCCTCGGCAAATGCCGTCGAGGACGCGGCGGATCGGTCACCGCCACCATCACCGTCACGGATGTCGATGGCGACGACGCGGCGCCCAATACGCAGTACATGACCACGTTCGGCTGGACGGAAGACGCCGAAGCCGGCACGTGGACGAAGGACGGCCTCTACGGTTCCGCCGTGCTCGACGTCGAGACCGGGGTCGTCACCTATACGCTCGACAACAGCCGGGCCAACGTGCAGGCCCTTGGCGCCAGTGCGGGCTACTATGACGTCTTCCTGGTGTCCTATTCGGACGCATCCCTGTCGCCCGTCATTCAGCCGTTCTTCTTCGTCGCGACGGGAACCAACGATCTGTCCGTGATCTCCGGCACCCTTGCCGCGACCCTGACCGAGGACGAAACGTCGACCCTGATCGCCACCGGCACGGTGACCCTGACCGACATCGACATTGGCGACACGACGACGCTCGTCGGCGGCACCTTCACCGGCGCCTATGGCTCGCTGGTGCTCAACGTCAACGGCACCTGGACCTACACGGCGGACAGCACGCAGACCGCCATCCAGGCCATCGGCGATGACGAGTCGCTCACCGACACGTTCACGATCGTCGCCAGCGACGGCGCAACCCAGACGATCACCGTCACCATCGACGGCGTCAACGAACTGGTCGAGGGCACGTCGCTCGACGACGTCCTCAGCGGCGGCAGCTATGCCGACAGCATCTACGGCTTCGACGGCGATGACGTCATCGTCGCCGGCTCCGGCAAGGACAAGATCTACGGTGCGACCGGTGACGACCATGTCACCGCCGGTTCCGGCGACGACATCGTCGACGGTGGTGCCGACGACGACACGATCCTCGGCGGCTCGGGTGACGACGAGATCGACGGCGGCGACGGCGACGACTGGATCAATGCGGGCTCGGACGACGACACGGTCCTCGGCGGTGACGGTGACGACACCATCTACGGCGGCTCGGGCAATGACGATCTCGACGGCGGCACCGGCGCGGATCACATGATCGGCGGCACCGGCGACGACACCTATCACATCGACGATCTTGCCGACGTGATGGAGGAGCGGGCGGACCAGGGCATCGACACGGTCGTGTCGGCGATGGACCATACCCTCGGCGAGAACTTCGAGAACCTGACGCTGGCCGGCTCCGCGCTGCTCGGCACGGGCAATGCCGACGACAACACCCTTGTCGGCAACGAACTCGACAACACGCTGACCGGCCTCGACGGCGACGACGTCCTCGATGGCGCGGCCGGTGCCGACACCATGGTGGGCGGCGACGGCTGGGACACCTATCATGTCGACGACATCAACGACGTGGTGGTGGAACTCGAGGATGACGGCATCGACGCCGTGGTCTCCTCGATCACCTACACCCTCGGTGCCAACCTCGAGGTGCTGGAGCTCTCCGGTTCCGCGGCGATCGACGGCACCGGCAATGCCGACGACAACCTGATCAAGGGCAACACCGGCGCCAACACGCTGAGCGGTCTCGACGGCGACGACGCCCTGCTTGGCGGCAACGGCAACGACCGGCTGTCCGGCGGCAAGGGCGCTGACGGCCTGCTCGGCGGCGTGGGCAACGACCGTCTGTCCGGCGG
>NZ_MCRJ01000187.1 GCF_001720135.1 Methylobrevis pamukkalensis | reverse complement strand
CCGTAGATCTTGTCCGCCCGCGCCTCGAACGCCGTCGTGAACCGCCGAAATGCGTGGTCGAACATGGCGCCCATCAGGGCGCCGAGGGTGCGGCTCTTGAACTCGTAGGAAATGAAGAAGCCGACCTCGCAGGAGGTCTCGTCGAGTTCGCGGAAGGTCCAACGGTTCTGGAGGAAGCGGAACGGGCCGTCGATGTATTCGACGAGGATCAGGCCCGCCGGCCGGTCGAGAGTGACCTTGGAGGTGAAGGTCTCGCGCACCAGCTTGTAGCCGACCGCCATGTCGGCGACGAGCACCTCCTGCCCCTCGCCGGTCGTCTTGCGGTAGCGCACCCGCAGGCTCTCGCACATCGGGACGAATTCCGGATAGCGGTCCACGTCGGCGACGAGGTCGAACATTTCCTGCGCCGTGTGGGCAACGCGATGCTTCGTCTCGAACTGCGGCATCCGGTTCTCTTCGGGTGGTCTTGCCTGCGCGGGCCGGCCGACCCTGCCGACCGGACCGTCCCGTGAATGCCGTCTTGGCTACACGCCCGCGCGCGGGCTCGCAACCCTGGCCGCGCGCGCGGCCCGCAGCCGCTCGAAATCCTCGCCTGCATGGTGCGAGGAGCGGGTCAGCGGGCTCGACGAGACCATGTGGAAGCCCTTGGTGTAGGCGATCGTCTCGAAGGACTTGAACTCCTCCGGCGTCACGAAGCGGGCCACGGCGTGGTGCTTGCGGGTCGGCTGGAGATACTGGCCGATGGTGAGGAAATCGACCTCGGCAGTGCGCAGGTCGTCCATCAGCTGCAGCACCTCGTTCCGCTCCTCGCCAAGGCCGACCATGATGCCCGACTTGGTGAACATCGTCGGGTCCAGCTCCTTGACCTTCTGCAGCAGGCGGATCGAGTGGAAGTAGCGGGCGCCGGGCCGCACGGTGAGGTACTTCGACGGCACGGTCTCGAGATTGTGGTTGAAGACGTCGGGCCGGGCTTCCACGACGATCTCCAGCGCGCCCGGCTTCCGCAGGAAGTCCGGGGTCAGCACCTCGATCGTGGTGAGCGGCGAGCGGGCGCGGATCGCGCGGATCACCTCGGCGAAATGCCGGGCGCCGCCGTCCTCCAGATCGTCGCGATCGACCGACGTGATCACCACGTGGTTGAGGCCGAGCTTCTCGACGGCGATCGCCACATTCTCGGGCTCGAATCGGTCGAGCGCCTGCGGCATGCCGGTCTTGACGTTGCAGAAGGCACAGGCGCGGGTGCAGGTGTCGCCCATGATCATCATGGTCGCGTGCTTCTTGGACCAGCACTCGCCGATGTTCGGGCAGCCGGCCTCCTCGCAGACGGTGATGAGGCCGTTCTCGCGGACTATGCCCTGCGTCTCGCGGTAGACGGGCGATCCCGGCGCCTTGACGCGGATCCAGTCGGGCTTGCGCAGGACCGGCGTGTCCGGCCGCGCCGCCTTCTCCGGATGACGGGGCCGGATCGCCTTGGTCCTGTCGAGAATCGTCACCATCGCTGCCTTGCGCTCCGCTGTTCCGGACGGATCGGCCGCGGGTTCCGAGCAGTGCCAGACGCACCGATCATCTGCCGAAGCCGAAGTTAAGTCCCTTGTAGCAAAAGCAACACTGCCGCGACAGTCCGTCGCGGCAGGTCAGCGATGCATGAGGCAGGATGCGTCAGCGTCGGATCAGGCCGACGATGAACAGCAGGATGATCGCGCCGATGGACGAGACGATCAGCGAGCCGATCCAGCCGGCCTGCACCGACAGTCCGAGCGCCGAGAAAATGAAGGCGCCGAGGAACGAGCCGACGATGCCGACGATCAGGTTGGTGAGGAGACCATGATCGCGCTTCATGATCTTCTCGGCGATCCAGCCTGCGAGAATTCCGATGATGATGGCGCCAATAATGCCCACACCCGTCATGACTGCTCTCCATGTTCGTTCGAGAACCGCATCCGGGCCCCGGCCCGGCAAGGCGACATCGCCTTCGCAGTTGCGAGAAGAAACGCCGAAGCCAGCCGATCGTTCCCTCAAACGGTATCAATGAGGCAGATTGTCCGTCACCGTTCAATGCTGCTTCGACCACGCGAGCGCCTGCTCCAGGCGATCGTTGCCCCAGAACAGCTCGCCGTCATCGCAGACGAAGGACGGCGCGCCGAAGATGCCCCGGGCGCGGGCCTGATCGACGTTGGACTTGAGCCGGTCCTTGATTTCCTCGGAATTGGCCCGCACCCGCGCCTTGCGCGTGTCGCCGCCCGCCTCCGTCACCAGCGGCTCCAGCACCGCCGGATCGGAAATGTCCTCGCCCCTGGCGAAGTTGGCCGAGAACACCAGCCTTGTGAACACCTCGCCCCAGCCTTCCGACAGGCCGACCAGCGCCAGACGCGCGGCGGCCAGCCCGTTGTGGGGGAATTTCTTCGGCTTGACGAAGGGGATCTCCTCCGCCTCGCAGATCCGCTCGAGATCGCGCCACATGTAGCGGCCCTTCGGCGGAAAGGCGTTAAACGGGCTGTCGGAGAGGCCCTGCATTTCCTTGAAAAGCGGGCCAAGCAGGAAGGGACGCCACTCGATCTCGATGCCGCTTTCCCTCGCCAGTCGCCCGATCCGCATCGCGGCCGGGTAGGAATAGGAGGATGCGAACTCGTACCAGAATTGCACCATCTGCCATTCCTCCCGGTTGTTGTTTTTAACTCCCCTAAACGTGGATCGCGCGGCCATAGGCGTCAAGGACGCTCTCGTGCATCATTTCGGACAAGGTCGGGTGCGGGAAGACCGTGTGCATCAGCTCTTCCTCGGTGGTCTCGAGGTTCATCGCCACCACATAGCCCTGGATCAGCTCCGTCACCTCGGCGCCGATCATGTGTGCGCCCAGCAGCTGGCCGGTCTTGGCGTCGAAGATCGTCTTGACCAGACCTTCCGGCTCGCCGAGCGCGATCGCCTTGCCATTGCCGACAAAGGGGAAGCGCCCGACCTTGATCTCGAGGCCGGCGTCCTTGGCCTTCTTCTCGGTCAGGCCGACGGAGGCACCTGCGGATGGCAGTAGGTGCAGCCGGGGATCTTGGCCTTGTCCATCGGATGGACATGCTTGCCGGCGATCGCCTCGACGCAGATCACGCCCTCATGCTCGGCCTTGTGGGCGAGCATCGGCGGGCCGGCGACGTCGCCGATGGCATAGACGCCCGGCACGCTGGTCTTGCCGAGCCCGTCGGTGACGATGCAGCCGCGCTCGGTCTTGACCCCCAGCTCCTCGAGGCCGAGGCCCTCGATGTTGCCGACGACGCCGACGGCCGAGATCACCCGGTCCACGGTCATCGTCTGGGTCTTGCCGTCCTTGGTCTCGATCGTCGCGGTGACGCTGTCGGCGCCCTTGTCGAGCTTGGTCACCTTCGCCTCGGTGAGGATCTTGAAGCCCTGCTTCTCGAAGCGCTTGCGGGCCAGCGCGGCGATCTCGTGGTCTTCCACCGGCAGGATCTGCGGCAGCACCTCGACCACGGTCACCTCGGCGCCCATGGTGCGGTAGAAGCTGGCGAACTCGATGCCGATGGCGCCGGAGCCGACGACCAGCAGCGACTTCGGCATGGTCTCGGGCACCATCGCCTCGAAATAGGTCCAGACCAGCTTCTTGTCCGGCTCCAGGCCCGGCAGCACGCGCGGACGGGCGCCGGTGGCGACGATCACGTGCTTGGCCGTGTAGTCACCCGGCCCCAGCGCGCCCTTCGGCGGGTTCTCGGCCGCAACCACGGACACCTTGCCGCCCTTGCCGAGCCTGGCCATGCCCCAGATCACGTCGACCTTGTTCTTCTTGAGCAGGAAGCCGACGCCGGTGTTCAGCTGCGACGACACCCCGCGCGAGCGCTTGACGATCGCCGCCGTGTCGAAGCCGACCTTCTCGGCAGTCAGGCCATAGTCCTTGGCGTGGGTCATGTAGTGGTAGATCTCGGCCGAGCGCAGCAGCGCCTTGGTCGGGATGCAGCCCCAGTTCAGACAGATCCCGCCGAGGTGTTTTGCTTCCACGACCGCGGTCTTGAGGCCGAGCTGGGCCGCGCGGATCGCCGCGACATAGCCGCCGGGCCCGCCGCCGATCACGATGACGTCGTATTGGGACATGGGTTTCGCCTTCTTCCCTGTGCCTCGCGTCAGACTAGTTGCCTTCGAGGCGGCATTGAATTCTTTCGGAGATCGCCTGCATCACGCCATCGAGGTTGCCGTCGATCTCGTGGTTCCAGAATCTCTGGACGATAAAGCCTTCCTGTCGGAGCCAGTCGTCGCGTTGAAGATCGGTGGCCTGGCGCAGATTTCCGTGCTGATCGCCATCCACTTCAATCACCAGACGCGCCGTGAACCAGACGAAATCCGCGATGTAGGGACCGATGGCTCCCTGGCGACGAAATCCCGCCCCAAGCCTGTTGAGCTCCCGCAACTTCAGCCAGAGCTTCACTTCCTGATGCGTCATCTCGCGTCGGAGACGGCGCGACCGCGCGCGGGTGGTCTGGTCGATCGAGGAGCGTCCCATGTCGGTCCCTCGCGGTGCTGTCAGACCCCTCCCGACCCGTCCTGCGGACGGGCCACCCTCCCCACGAGGGGGAGGGATGTCGCATACCACTCTG
>NZ_MCRJ01000186.1 GCF_001720135.1 Methylobrevis pamukkalensis | reverse complement strand
TCTGGCCAGAAGTGGGTCACCGTTCCTCACTACAGGGCAGGGCTTCGCTTCGATCCGGAGCTGAAGCCATCGACACGGGAGAGAGTTCGGTATTTGTTACACTTCCTCCGCCACTTGCCCGAGCGAAAGCGTTCTCCCGATCCGGCTGAGGCCGGATTTTTCCGTTGTTTTCGAGGGTTATGCGGGACCAGTTGAGTACTGGCCCAGGTGCCAGACGGGCCGGAAGCGGCCTGTCAGGGGCGACTTCTTTGGGACCTGATGACTGCCGCGAGATGATCCGACCCGGTGCCTTCGCCGCGAGCCTTGCCACCGACGACGTCCGTGCCCTCTTCAACCACGACCCCAACGTCATCCTCGGACGCAACCGTGCCGGCACGCTGCAGCTGGAGGAGGACGGCCACGGCCTTGCCATCACCATCGATCCGCCGGCGACCCAGGCGGCCCGCGATCTGCTCGTCTCGATCGAGCGCGGCGACGTCAGTCAGATGAGCTTCGAGCTCACGATCGCCCCGGACGGCCAGATCTGGGAGCGCGACCGGGAAGGCCGCGTGCTGCGCACCCTCACCGCCGTCCGCCTCCACGATGTCTCGCCCGTGGTGTTCCCTGCCTATCCCGACACCGCCGTCGCTGTCCGCGCGCTGGCGACCTGGCAGGGCAGCGCACGCTCGGCGCCCCCCGTCGCCCTCCTGCGCCGGCGGCTGGATCTGGCGCTGGTCGACCCGACCGCCTGATCCGATCCCGGTCGCCCTGGCCACCGGTTCCCTTCCAGCCCATCCCCGTCCGACCGGCGCGGGGATGGGCTTTCCGTTGCCGGCATCCACGAAGGACCATCATGACCATCAGCCTGAAAGACCTGCGCGAGCGGCGTGGCCGCCTCGTCACCGAGATGCGCGACCTGCTTGATGCCGCCGGCGCCGAAGGCCGCGATCTTGGCCCCGAGGAGCAGGCGCGCTACGACGCCCTCTTTGCCGACCAGGAACGCGTCGGCGGCCAGATCGGCCGCGAGGAGCGCCAGCAGGACCTCGACCGTCGCATGGCCGAGGCCGCCGCCCGCACCGACGACACGGGCCAAGGACGCACGAGCGAGCCACACCCCCTGGCCCGCGAGGACCGCGCCAGCCCGCGCGCCGCGCCGGAATACCGCGCCGCCTTTGCCCGATTCCTGCGCGGCGGCGTCGGAGTGCTCGCCGGCGAGGAACTGCGTACCCTCCAGGCCGGCGCCGACGTGGATGGCGGCTATCGCGCCGCAGCAGTTCGCCACCGAACTGATCCGGGCCGTGGACGATCAGGTCGTCATCCGCAGCCTTGCCCGCACCTTCCAGGTGCCGCAGGCCGCCTCGATGGGCGCCCCCTCGCTCGACGCCGATCCGTCCGATGCCGACTGGACCACGGAGCTCTCCACCGGCAGCGAGGACAGCGCCATGAAGCTCGGCAAGCGCGAGCTGCGCCCGCATCCGCTGGCAAAGCGCATCAAGGTCAGCCAGCAGCTGCTGCGTCAGGCCCTCATCGGCCCGGAAGGACTGGTGCTCGACCGGCTCGCCTACAAGTTCGCGGTCTCCCAGGAGAAGGCCTTCCTCACCGGGTCCGGCGCCGGCCGCCCGCTCGGCGTCTTCACCGCCTCGGCCAGCGGCATCTCCACCGCCCGCGACGTCGCCACCGGCAATACCACCACCGCGATCGGCTTCAACGGCCTGATCGAGGCCAAGTTCGCCCTCAAGGGCCAGTACTGGCCCCGCGCCCGCTGGATCTTCCACCGTGACGCTGTCAAGCAGATCACCAAGCTCAAGGACGGCGACGGCCAGTACATCTGGCGCCAGTCGGTGCGCGAGGGCGAGCCCGACACCCTGCTCGGCCTGCCGATGACCCTGTCGGAATGGGCGCCCAGCACCTTCACCACCGGCCTCTACGTCGGCCTGCTCGGCGACTTCCAGCACTACTGGATCGTCGACGCGCTCAGCCTGCAGATCCAGCGCCTCAACGAGCTCTACGCCGAGACCAACCAGGTCGGCTTCATCGGCCGCCTGGAGACCGATGGCGCGCCGGTGCTCGAGGAAGCCTTCGTCCGCGTCCAGCTTGCCTGAGGAGACATCGCCGTGACCCTTGCCCGCAACGTCAGGACCATCCGCGTCCTCAACGCCGTCGCCGCCGGCCAGACCGACCAGAACGGCGCGGTTCTCGACATGGCCAACTTCGACGGCGTCATGTTCATCGCCGCCTTCGGCACCCTCGCCACCGGCGCCGTCACCGGGCTGAAGGCCCAGCAGGGCCAGGAGGCCAACCTCGCCGACGCCGCCGACCTTGCCGGCAGCGCGCTCGACATCGCCGCAAGCGATGACAACAGGCTGCTGGTCCTCGACATCTTCCGCCCTGCCGAGCGCTACGTCCGGGCTGTCGTGACCCGAGGCACGGCCGATGCCGTGATCGACTGCGTCATCGCCATCCAGTATGGCCCGCGCCGCGGGCCGGTCAGCCAGGATGCGACCGTTGCAGGATACGAGACGCATGTCTCGCCGGCGGAGGGGACGGCGTGACGCCCCTTGTCCGGAGCGAAGACCGCAAGATTCCAGGGCCCGCACGTCGACAAGCTGCAGATTGCCGGCCGGGATGCGGTTTCAGGGCAAGGGCCGACCTGCGGCCTCGCCGATCTCGATCCGGAAGTCGTCCGAACGCAGCCAGACCGACAGGAGCTCGGCCGAGGCGGCGATCTGGTCCGGCTTGCGCAGCGCGCACTCCCACACCGTCGCCACACGCCATCCGCTGTCCAGAAGCGCTTCGCGAACAGCGCCGTCCCGCACCACATTCGCCTCGAACTTCGACTGCCAGAAGTCCGTGCGCGTCGATGGTGTCGTGGTGTAGCGGCAACCTTCGTGACGGTGCCAGAAGCAGCCATGCACGAAGACCACCGCGCGATGCTTCGGAAGGACGAGGTCCGGCCGCCCCCGCAGACCAGCCGGATGCAGCCGGAAGCGGAAGCCGCGCGCGTGCAGCGCCCGCCTGAGTGCGAGCTCGGGCCTCGTGTTCTTTCCCCGTATTCCCGACATCATCCGGGAACGGGTCTGCTGGTCGACGATATCGGCCATCGCGTCCTGGCTTTCATTCCGGAACCTGATATGCACCGACGGGATGAACCCGTCAGGAGCCTGACTTGCCCTCCACTTTCGGCATTGTCGATCTGTTTGCCGGTCCGGGCGGACTTGGCGAGGGCTTCGCATCCCTCGTCCTGAACGGCCATGCGCCGTTCCGTATCGGCATCTCCGTCGAGAAGGAAGCCTCGGCGCACCGGACGCTGACGCTGCGCGCGTTCCTGCGCGAGCATCTCGCGCGGCATGGTGCCCTTCCCGAGCGGTTCATCGACTTCCATGCCGGACACGGTTCCGAACCCGACTGGTCAGCCGTCGACCCGGGTGCCTGGCAGCATGCCACCGACGAGGCGCGGGCGCTCGAACTCGGCACCGAAGCCGCGGCGACCGCCGTCGACGCCGCCATCGAGACGCTGAGGGCAAGCCACGATGACACCATCCTGATCGGCGGCCCGCCGTGCCAGGCCTATTCGCTTGTGGGGCGCGCCCGCTCCAGAGGCACGGTCGGCTATGTGCCCGAGGACGATGCGCGGCACTATCTCTTCCGCGAATACATCCGGGTGCTCGACAGGCTGCGCCCGGCCGCCTTCGTGATGGAGAACGTCAAGGGCCTGCTGTCGTCCACGGTCGAGAGCCGGCTCGTGTTCGAGATGCTGATGGAGGACCTGTCCTCGCTCGGCACGGGTCACGCCCATCACTACGAGCTGCGTGCCATCCGGGTCGCGGATGGCAGGGCCAGCCTGCGTGAAGCGACACAGCCTTCGGACTTCATCGTGCGCGCCGAGGACTTCGGCGTCCCGCAACGCCGGCACAGGGTGATCATCGTCGGGATCCGGTCCGATCTCACCCACAGGGCTGCCGATGCCGGAATCGCCGTATCGGGGGTGACGCGGACGGTGAGCGACGCCATCGGAACGATGCCGCCCCTGCGCAGCGGCATCAGCCGCGGGCTCGACGACGCGGCCGCCTGGCGAGGAGAGGTTGTTGCCGCCGCGACGCTTCTGGCCGGCATCTGCAAGGGAACGGACGATCGCGCGCTCCGGGAAGCGTTCCTCTCCGTTTCAGAGCGACTGAAGGACAGTACACCCAGCGCTCGGGCGGCGTCGCAAGCGCCCGAGGGCTACGGCACTTCGAACGACGAGTTGCTGCTGTGGCTCGAGCGTCCGGAGCTGCGCGCAATCGCCCAGCACGAGACGCGCGGGCACATGGCATCGGATCTGGGCCGCTACCTGTTTGCGGCCGTGTTCGGGACCGTCCGTGGCTACAGCCCGAAGGCCGCCGATTTCCCGCTTGCGATCAGCCCGGATCACCGCAACTGGCACAGCGGTGTCTTCAATGACCGCTTCCGGGTTCAGCTGGCGGACGAGGCATCGACCACGGTCACGAGCCACATCTCGAAGGACGGGCACTACTTCATTCACCCCGATCCGATCCAGTGCCGCAGCCTGACCGTGCGCGAGGCGGCACGGCTTCAGACCTTCCCCGACGACTACCTGTTCCTCGGAAACCGCACGCAGCAGTATGTCCAGGTCGGAAACGCCGTGCCGCCGTTTCTGGCCCGCCAGATCGCACAAATCGTGTTGAACGCCATTGCCGGCATCAATTCCGTGTGCAACGGCACCGATCT
>NZ_MCRJ01000185.1 GCF_001720135.1 Methylobrevis pamukkalensis | reverse complement strand
TCCGATGAACCTCGGCGGCTATTTCTGCTACCTCGACCAGGGCCACTACGTGAACGGCATCGCCGCCGGCCTGTCGACGACGCGAACAAGATCGGCTTCGTCGCCGCCAAGCCGATCTCGCTGGTGCTGCGCAACATCAACGCCTTCACCCTCGGCGTGAAGAAGGTGAACCCGGCGGCGGAAGTGCGCCTGATCATCACCGGCGAATGGTCGCTGCCCGTGCGCGAGGCCGAGGCGACCAACGCGCTGATCGACGCCGGCTGCGACGTGATCGCCTGCCACGTGGACAGCCCGAAGGTGGTGGTGGAAACCGCCGAGGGCCGCGGCGCCAGGACCTGCGGCCACAACGCCGACCAGTCGTCGCTGGCGCCGAAGGGCTTCATCACCGGCGCCGAGCTGAAGTGGGGCACGGTCTACACCGCCTATGCCGGCATGATCGCCAGGGGCGAGAAGCTGCCGAACGTCAACGAGGGCGGCTACGACCGCGACATGGTCCAGTCGACGGCCTTCGGCGCCGGCGCCACGGAAGCGGCGATCGCCGCCGCCACCAAGGCGATCGAGGAGGTCAAGGCCGGCGGCCCGATCTTCGTCGGCCCGCTCAAGGACAACAAGGGCAAAACGGTGATCGAGGGCACGCTCGGCCTCTACGACGGCGCGCTCTGGGGCACCGACTACCTGATCGAGGGCGTGGTCGGCTCGATCACCTGAAGTGGCGGGGCGCGGCGCGGCCGAACCCTTCTCCCCCCGGGGGAGAAGGTGGCCGCGCAGCGGCCGGATGAGCGGGCTGACGGGCGGCGCGGTCCCTTCACGCCCTTCATGCCCGTCCCCGCTTGACGACAGCCCCCCGCACCCGCCATCACCCCCCCGCAACGACACGACACGCGGGAGGCAGCCATGGCACACGGACCGGACACCGGAGCGGCGCGGATCGCGCTTGTGACCGGCGGCGGCACCGGCGTCGGCCGGGCGATCGCCGAGGCACTGTCGGCGGCCGGCTTCACCGTGGTGATCAGCGGCCGGCGCGCCGACATTCTGGACACGGCCGCGGCCGAGATCATGGCCGCGACGGGCGGGCAGGTGCTGCCGAGGGTCGCCGACGTCTCCGACCACCTCGCCGTGGACGCCCTGTTTGCCGCGATCGAGGCCGACTTCGGCCGGCTCGACCTTCTCGTCAACACGCCGGCACCGGCGCCCGGGCGGTGCCGATGGAGGACCTGGCGATCGAGGAATGGAACGCCGTCGTCGGCGCCAACCTCACCGGCGTGTTCCTCTGCACCCGCGCGGCGATGGCGCTGATGAAGCGGCAGGTTCCGAAGGGCGGACGGATCATCAACAACGGCTCGATCTCGGCGCAGACGCCCCGGCCGTTCTCGGCGCCCTACACCGCCACCAAGCATGCGGTGACGGGCCTCACCAAGGCGACCGCCCTCGACGGGCGCGCCCATGCGATCGCCTGCGGCCAGATCGACATCGGCAATGCCGTCACCGAGATGACCGAGAAGATGGCGGCCGGCATCCTGCAGGCGAACGGCACGACGATGCCCGAGGCGCGCATGCCCGCCGAGCATGTCGGCGAGGCGGTGGTCTACATGGCCAGCCTGCCGCTTGGCTCCAACGTCCTGTTCATGACGGTGATGGCCACCGAGATGCCCTTCGTCGGCCGCGGCTGACATGTGACGGACCCCTGCGGCGGGTCTCCGCTGCTCGGGCCGTCACTGCACGGGCGTCCTGGCGTCTCCTGCGACAGCGTCCTTTGTCCCGGCTTCGGGCGCCCCAGCGTCCGGCGTCTTCCGCAGCTTCGCCACGGCGGCGCGCACCGTCACGTAGAACAGCGGCACGAAGAAGATGCCGAGGAAGGTGGCGGCGATCATGCCGCCCATCACGCCGATGCCGACCGCGTTCTGCGCGCCCGAGCCGGCGCCCGACGCGATCGCCAGCGGCAGCACGCCGAGGATGAAGGCAAAGGACGTCATCAGGATCGGCCTGAGCCGCAGCAGCGAGGCCTCCACCGTCGCCGCGACCAGCCCCCTGCCGCCGGCCTCCAGTTCCTTGGCGAATTCCACGATCAGGATCGCGTTCTTGGCGGCCAGACCGATCGTCGTCAGCAGGCCGACCTTGAAGTAGACGTCGTTGGACTGGCCGAACAGGGTCGCCGCCGCCAGCGCGCCGAGCACGCCGATCGGCACGGCCAGCATCACCGAGAAGGGGATCGACCAGCTCTCGTAGAGCGCGGCAAGGCAGAGGAAGACCACCAGCATCGAGATCGCATAGAGCGCCGGGGCCTGGTTGCCGGAAATCTCCTCCTGGTAGGAGAGGCCGGTCCAGGCCGAGGTGAAGCCGCCGCCGACCTCGCCGACCAGCCGGTCCATCTCGGTCATGGCGTCGCCCGAGCTCACCCCCGACGGCGCCGCGCCCTCGATGCCGACGGCGGAGATGCCGTTGTAGCGGTCGAGCTTGGGCGAGCCGAAGGTCCACGACGTGCCGGCAAAGGCCGAGAAGGGCACCATGTCGCCCGCGCCGTTGCGCACCTGCCAGTCGGCGAAACTCTCCGGCGACATGCGGAACGGCGCATCCGCCTGGACATAGACCGGACGGATCTTGTCCTGGTTGATGAAGTCGTTGACGTAGCGGCCGGCATAGGCGACCGACAGGGTGGTGTTGATGTCCGAGAGATCGACGCCGAGCGCGCCGGCCCGTTCCTGATCGACATCGATCTTGAACTGGGCCTGGTCCTCCTGCCCGCTCTGGCGCACGCCGGAGACGAGCGCGCTGGCGCGCGAGAGCTCTAGCAGCCGGGTCCGGGCGGCCACCAGCGCCGCGTGGCCGGCGCCGGCGGTGTCCTGCAGATACATGTTGAAGCCGCTGGAGGTGCCGAGGTTGGGGATCGCCGGCGGCGCCAGCGCGATCACCCGGCCGTCGCGGATCTGCGAGAAGGCCCGCATTGCCCGGCCGGAGACGGCCGCCGCCGAAAGGGCCGGGTCGGAGCGCTCGGCAAAGTCCTTGAGCTTGACGAAGGCGATCGCCGCGTTCTGGCCGCTGCCGCTGAAGCTGAAGCCGATGGTCGCGAACACGCTGTCGACCGCGGCCTTCTCCTCCTCCAGATAGTATCTCTCCACCTGCTCGACGACCGCCCGCGTGCGGGTGCTGCTTGCCCCGGACGGCAGCTCGATCATGGTCATCAGCATGCCCTGGTCTTCCGGCGGCAGGAAGGACGAGGGCAACTCGCGGAACATGACGAAGACGGCGCCGCAGATCAGCAGGAACACCGCGAGCATGCGCAGCGGCCGGCGCAGCAGGCCGCCGACGCCGCGGCCATAGGCCTGCGCGGTGCGGTCGAAGCCGCGGTTGAACATGCCGAACAGACCGCCGCGGGCATGGCCCACGGTGACCGGTTTCAGCATGGTCGCGCACAGCGCCGGCGCAGCACCACGGCCACCAGCACGGACAGCACCATGGCCGAGACGATGGTGATCGAGAACTGGCGGTAGATCACGCGACCGAGCCGGCGAAGAAGGCCATCGGCACGAACACCGCGGACAGCACCAGCGCGATGCCGATCAGCGCGCCGGTGATCTCGCCCATCGATTTCTGCGTCGCCTCGCGCGGGGACAGCCCCTCCTCGGCCATGATGCGCTCGACGTTTTCCACCACGACGATCGCGTCGTCGACGAGCAGGCCGATCGCCAGCACCATGGCGAACATCGTCAGCGTGTTGATCGAATAGCCGAACAGGGCCAGCACCGCGAAGGTGCCGAGCAGCACCACCGGCACGGCGATCGTCGGGATCAGGGTCGCCCGCAGGTTCTGCAGGAACACGAACATGACGATGAAGACGAGGACGATCGCCTCCAGCAGCGTCTCGACCACCTTCTCGATCGAGAGTTCGACGAAGGGCGTCGTGTCATAGGCGTAGAGCACCTCGACCGACATCGGCAGGCTGGTCGCCAGCCGCTCCACCGCGGCGCGCACGCCCTCGGCGGTGTCGATGGCGTTGGCGCCGGTGGCAAGGTTGACCGCAAAGCCGGCCGCCGGCTGGCCGTTGAACCGGGCTTCCGAACCGTAGGTCTCGGCCCCGATCTCCACCCGCGCCACATCCTCGAGCCGGACGAGCGCGCCGTCTTCCGACGACTTCAGGATGATCGCCCGGAACTGGTCCGGGGTCTGGAGCTGGCTCTGCGCGGTGATCGTGACGTTGAGCTGCTGGCCCTCCACCGCCGGGGTGTCGCCAAGCTGGCCGACCGAGACCTGGGTGTTCTGGGCCGAGATCGCCGCGGTCACGTCGCCGGGCATCAGCTGGAACCTGGCCAGGCGCACCGGATCGAGCCAGATCCGCATCGCGTAGCCGGAGCCGAAGATCCGCAGGTCGCCGACGCCCTCGACGCGCTTGATCGTGTCCTCGAGATTGGCGCTGATCAGGTTGCCGAGGTCGAGCGACGACATCGACCCGTCGGTCGACACCAGCGTGCCGACCATCAGGATGCTGGAGGTGGACTTGGTGACGCTGATTCCCTGGTCCACCACCGCGTCCGGCAGCGAGCTCTCGACCAGCTGCAGCTTGTTCTGCACCTGGACCTGGGCGATGTCCGGATCGGCGGAATTGTTGAAGGTCAGCGAGATCGAGGCCGACCCGTTCGAGGAACTCGACGACGACATGTAGTCGAGATTCTCGATGCCGGTCATGCTCTGCTCGATCACCTTGGTGACCGCATTCTCGACCGTCTCGGCGGTGGCGCCGGGATAGGTGGCGGAGATCTGCACCGTGGTCGGCGCGATCTCGGGATACTGGGTGATCGAGAGCTGGCTGATCGCCAGGAGGCCGCCGAGCATGATCGCGATGGCGATCACCCAGGCG
>NZ_MCRJ01000184.1 GCF_001720135.1 Methylobrevis pamukkalensis | reverse complement strand
CCTGGGGCGAAACGGAGACGACCGTATACCCGTCGGTCAGGAGGATAGGTTGGCGAAGTTGGTGATTCCACTTACGGATTGTTAATTTTTGGCCCTTGAATGCCGCCACCGAGAAGTCATCGGCGAACAGGGCATCACGGATCTTCTGGCTGTCGTCGGACTGTGCCTTGGTCGCCGCATCGCCGACCATGCGCACCGCGGTCCAGGCGGTGGCGTCGCGGGCGAACATCTGGCGGTTGTGGAGCGCGTTGAAGCGCGTCTGCATCTGGTAGCCGGCCCACTGCTCGTGGTTCGGCGTCCAGACCGTCGGGATCAGGCCGCCGGATCCGGCGACCGGGCGCGGATCCCAGGTGCGGAACGGCACGTAGTTGCCGAAGATCTCGCTCTCGTCCGCCACCATCGCGATGTCGTAGTCCGGGGCGTTCTGGGTGAAGACCGCCATCTGCTGGACGATCTGGACGTGGCCGGAATCGGTGCGCCGGGCGGTGTCGGTCTCCGAGAACCTGCGTTCCTCGACGATCTCGCCGCCGAACCTTGTCGCCGCGCGCTTCAGCGCGTCGGCAAAGAGTTCGTCCCGCGGCAGGGCGCCGGTGAGCAGGAACCAGCGCGGCCACTTCTTCCAGACCAGAAACTGGGCAAGCCCGTCGGCCAGCATCGAATGACTCGGCTGGACGTGGACGAAGCTGGCCCGGCAGTCCTCCTCGCGCAGCCGCTCGTCCTTGGCCTCGACGTTGAAGATCACCGCGGTCTTCCCGGCCTCGCTGTCGGCCATCGCCAGCAGCGTGTCGGCCGGCGCGTCGGTGACGATGAAGCGGACGCCCTCGTCGTGGAGCGCCTTCAGCGCCGCCAGCGCCGCCTCGGTGTCGCCGGCCTCGCGCGTCACCAGCGAGAACTGCTGCTTGGTGAAGGTGCCGGTGGTGTTGTTGTCCTTGATGCCCGAACGCGCTCCGGCGATCCCGAGGTCGTCCGGCGGGGTCTGCGACAGCGACAGGGTCAGCTGCTTCTCGCTCCAGACCACATAGCCGATCCGGATCTGCTGGAAGCCGGGCTTGGGAGCATCGGCCGCGGGCGCGCCGGTGGCGCCCGCCGCGGGGGCCGCCGTCTGAGCGACAGCGGCCAGCGGCAGAAGCGCCGCCGTCATCGCCATCACGCTCGCCGCCAGCCGGCGCCTCCTGCGGCTCCGTCCGCCCTGCGGCGTCCGGTCACGGTCGGTCCTGCTCTTTCCATCATCCGCCATCGCGCTATCCTCCTGAGTGTCCTGTGCCGGTTCTTCAGCCGGCACTCGGCCCAATAAAGCAAACGGGGTACTGCGCCGGCCCGGCGTGGATGTCGCCGTCCGGGAGGGTGTTCCATGCCGTCGTCCGTTGTCCGTTTCTGCCTCGCCGTGCTCGCGCTCGGGCTCTTCGCCGGGCCGGCCGTGGCCGAGGAACCGCGCAAGATCGCCATTCTCGACATCGAGCTTCTCGACACCAGCCTTGGCGGCGAGATGAACGGGGGCAAGGACAAGCCCGAACTTGCCCGGGTCGCGATGCTCGGCGACATGCTGCGCGGCTACTACCGCGACCTGCCGGCCTACACCGTCGTCGACACGCCGGAGATGCGCGCGCAGGGGCAGACCCACAATCTTCAGTCCTGCGGCGGCTGCGATGTGACCATCGGCCGCGCCGGCGGCGCAGACCTCGTCATGACCGGCGTGGTGCAGAAGGTGTCCAATCTCATTCTCTCCATCACGCTCTACGTGCGCTCCACCGAGACCGGGGAACTGGTGCAGATGGCGGGCACGGACATCCGCGGCAACACCGACGAAAGCTGGCAGCACGGCATGCGCTGGCTGGCCCGCAACCGCCTGCACATCCTGCCGCCGAAGTGACCTGCATCCGCCGCAGGCGGGCGCGCCGCGCCGGCAACCGTCGGATGGCAAGGTACATTCGGTCGGCGCGCAAACCGAAGTTACAAAAAATTTAAGTCGCAGCCCGCCCCGGCTCTTCTATAGAAGAAGGCGCGGGAAGGCCGGCATGAGACCGGCTGGCGGGTGAGGTTCAGCAACCGGAACACCCGGCCCTATGGAGGAAACGAGACCCTATGAATCCCATCGACATCGTCCTGACGCTCTGCCTCATGAGCGACCCCTCGAACTGCTTCCAGCACCGCCTGCAGTATGAAAGCTACGAGCCGCTGAAGCAGTGCGTGTTCGATGCGCAGTTCTACATCGCCCAGTACATGGGCGCGCATCCGGAGCTGAAGCTCAAGGACTGGGGCTGCGCTATCCCGAGGGCGATGCGCCCGCGCCGCAGAAGCAGTCCTGATGCGGACACCGTGGACGCGGCCGCGCGGCAACGGGGCGCGGACATGACCGGGGCCGCGTCACCGGGGGCCGTCGCGCTCGCCGTGCGCGCCTCGGCTATTCCTACGGCAGCCGGCGCGCGCTTGACGACGTCTCCTTCGAGATCCTCAAGGGACGCTTTACCGCGCTGCTGGGTCCGAACGGGGCCGGCAAGTCGACCCTGTTCGCGCTGATCACCCGGCTGTTCGACACCCGCGACGGGACGATCGAGATCGTCGGCCGCGACCTGTCGGCGACGGGGGCCTCCGCGCTCGCGCCGCTCGGCGTGGTGTTCCAGCAGACGACCCTCGACCTCGACCTGACCGTGAAGCAGAACCTGCGCTACTTCGCGCGCCTGCGCGGCATGTCGATCCGCGAGGCCGACCGGCGGATCGACGAGGAACTGACGAATTTCGAGATGCGCGAGCGGGCGCGCGACAAGATCCGCGATCTCAACGGCGGCCATCGCCGCCGGGTCGAGATCGCCCGCGCCCTGCTGCATGATCCTGAGGTGGTGCTGCTCGACGAGCCGACCGTCGGTCTCGACGTGCCGAGCCGCAAGGCGATCGTCGCCCGGGCCCATGATCTGGCCCGCGAGCGCGGCCTCGCCCTCCTGTGGGCGACCCATCTGATCGACGAGATCCTGCCCGGCGACGACCTGATCGTGCTGCATCGCGGCCGGATCGTCGAGAGCGGACCGATGACCGAGGTCATCGCCCGCCATGGCGGCGTCAGCCTCGACGCGGCCTTCGCGCAGCTGACGGGCCGGGGCGAACAGGCAGGCGAGCCGGCGGGCGGGGAGGGAGAGGCATGAGCGGCATCGTCTACCTGCGCGCCTTCAACGGCATCATCCTGCGCGAGGTGCTGCGCTTCCTGCAGCAGCGCGAGCGGTTCTTCTCCGCGCTGGTGCGGCCGCTGGTCTGGCTGCTGGTGTTTGCAGCGGGATTCCGGGCGATCCTCGGGATCGCGATCCAGCCGCCCTACCAGACCTACATCACCTATGACGTCTACATCATCCCCGGGCTGATCGCGATGATCCAGCTCTTCAACGGCATGCAGTCGTCGCTGTCGATGGTCTACGACCGCGAGATGGGGTCGATGCGGGTATTGCTGACGACGCCGCTGCCGCGCTGGTTCCTGCTCGTCTCCAAGCTGTTTGCCGGCACGGCGGTCTCGGTGATCCAGGTCTACGCCTTCCTCGGCGTGTCGGCGATGTTCGGCACGGTGTTTCCGGCCTGGGGCTATGTCACGGTGCTGCCGGTGCTGGTGCTGACCGGCCTGATGCTCGGCGCGCTCGGCATGTTCCTGTCGTCGACCATCCGCCAGCTGGAGAATTTCGCGGGCGTGATGAACTTCGTCATCTTCCCGACCTTCTTCCTGTCGTCAGCGCTCTACCCGCTGTGGCGCATGCGGGAATCGAGCTATCTCGTCTGGCAGATCTGCTCGGCCAATCCCTTCACCTATGCGGTGGAGGCACTGCGCTTCGGCCTCTACGTGAAGGTCGATCCGCTGTCGCTCGCGATCGTGCTCGGCGCGCTGGTGGTGTTTCTTGCCGGCGCCGTCTGGGGCTACAACCCCTCGCGCGGTTTCACCGCCCGGCGCGGCGGCCCATCCGACTGACGCCGGCGGCCGCCTCGATCTTCCATCTCGTTCAGTAGTAGCGGCGGGTCCGGAACTTGCCGGCGTCGATCTCGCGCTGGCGACGCTCGAGGTCGATCGCGTCGTAGGAGCCGTTGAGATAGGCCATCTCGGGATCGTGGCTGGTGATCTTGCGCACGGCGTTGCGGAACTTGGTGATGGGGGCGAACATGTCGAATCCTCGTCTGGTTGTCATGACGGGAAGATAGCGACGCCGGATCGCCCGAGGCAGGTGCGCAGCCGCAACGCACACATTCCACAAACGCATACACGAATGTGCAACCGTTCGTTCACGAATTGGTCCGACTGGCGGCAGTTTCGTGGCCGCCGCAAGGCATGCCGTGCGCCGCAGTCGCCTCAGGCCGTGAACAGCTCCGGCCGGCGTCGCCGCAGCGCCTCGACCAGCAGCAGCGTCTTCATGTCGGCAATGCGGCCGGCATCGGCATGGGCGGCAAGGTCGATGAGCGGCATGTCGACGATCTCGATTTCCTCGTGCTCGTCGGCAAGGCCGCCGCCGGCGCGCGCGGATGGGCGGGGTCGATCTCGCCGAGATAGAGCCAGATCCGTTCGGTGAGCGAGCTTGCCGACGGATAGGCCGCCGCGACGAACACGAGGTCGCGCAGGCCGACGCCGGTCTCCTCGCTCACCTCGCGCCGCGCGGTCACCGCCGGATCCTCGCTTCCGTCGACGAGGCCGGCCGGAACCTCCAGCAGCCCGCCGTCGCCTTCGGCCACCAGCCGCCCGGCGCGCAACTGGCGCACCAGCAGGGCCGTCTTCTGCGCGGCATCGAACACCAGCACGGCCGCGCCGTTGCCGTGATCGACCACCTCGCGGGTGAAGCGGGCGGGCGCCCCGCGGATGGCCATCTCGATCGTGACGACGTCGAGGCGGTTCCAGCCGGCGTGGCGAGGGTCGCGGCTGAGGACGCGCGCCGCGGCCAGCGCCGGGCTGTGGTTGGGATCGTCGGGCATCGGGTCTCCGCCGCTTCAGGATCAAGATGCGAGGTGCCGTCCCGGGCGCGACGTTGTCAAGTATGGCGCCGCAGCATGAATTCATGCGGTGCAACATGTCGTG
>NZ_MCRJ01000183.1 GCF_001720135.1 Methylobrevis pamukkalensis | reverse complement strand
TCCGGGTAGACCCAGACGGCGGGGTTCTCGACCTGCAGGCAGAGCCCGGATTGGGGGCACTTGAAGTGGCTGGGCAGGACCGGACGGGCGGTTGTAGTGACCTCGCCGGTGTCCGGATCGACATGCTCGACGGGCGCGCCGAACTGCATGCCTTCCACGCAGAGATAGCCGAACCGCGACCGGGTGACGGGGAAGCCGAACCCCGAGGGGTCGCGCAGGAACTTCACGAAGCCCTTGGTCGCCAGCACGCTGAGGCGCTCGCGGATGGTGTGCTTGCTGCCCAGACCGCCCCGGTTCTCGAAGGTCTCGGCGAACTGCATGGCGGTGTAGAGGCGCTCGCTGGCCGCCTCATCCAGCAGCATGCCAAGGATGACATCGTGCTTGCGCAGCCGCTCGGCATCGAGTTTGGCGCCGACCTCCTTGCGCACCAGGCGCTCGTTCAGCGGGTTCAGCTCGACCCACTCGCCCTTCACCTTGTCGATCAGCTTTCCCGGCAGCGCGGGGCCGTTCCGCAGTTCGATCTCCAGCCTGCGGACGCTGCTGTCCTCGTCAGGCCGGTGCATCAGCAGACCCGAGGTGTAGAAGCCGCGCAGCGCGCTGGCGCCGGAGAGCGCGAGGAAGGGATCGTCCTTGACCTGGTGCTTGCTGGCCTTTCGGGTGTGATGGGCGAGGATGACGCCCGCGTCCGGATTGACGGCATCGCGGAGAAGCTCCACCCGGTCCTTCAGGAAGAACATCATGGCGGTGTTGTCGTTTTCGCCGCCGCCTTCAGGGCCGCCATCGAAGAGGTTGCGGATCGGGTCGATGACGATGATGTCGGGCGGCGCGTCGGCGAATGCGGCCCGGATCGCCTCGGCCACGCGGGCGACGCCCTCCGCGTCGAGCAGCAGCTTCAGCTTCGGTGTGGCGATGAAGGTGTCGCGCGCGGCGGCGATCACGGCGGCAGGCAGCGCGATCTGCTGCATGCGCTCGCGCAGATAGTGATACTGGATCTCGGCCTGCAGATAGAACACGCGCAGCGGCCGGGGCGGCGTGAAGCCGAGGAACGGCACGCCAGCGGCCATGTGCACGAGCCATGTGATCAGGAAATCGCTCTTGCCAACCTTGGGCGCCCCGCCCAGCACCAGGAGACCGCCTGGCGTCAGCACGCGCGGCCCGATGACGTCCTCGGGCATGGGGCTCGTGTCGTCGAGCAGAGCGCCGAGGCTGAAGGTAGGCAGCGGGCTGGCCGGGGCATCGACATGGGCCGCGCGCAGGAGCGGCGGGCCGTTGCGCTTCACATGCAGCTCCCAGAGGCGTTCGGACTCGGCCATCAGCCGATCGAGCGGCCAGGACGGGCGCAGCATGGCGGCGTTATAGCCGCAGATCGCCTCCCAGCCCGCGAACGGGTCGAGGCGGCCCTCGTGCACCAGGCGCACGTAATGGCCGATGGCGGCGCTGACCCCCTGGAACCGGGACCAGTCGTCGACCGCGCCTTCGCGCACCGGCGTGGTGAGCACCGCGTCGATGCCGGGCTTCTCGGTCGGCGCGGCAACGTCGCTGGCGAAGCCCACGCCGGGCAGCGGCGGCATCTCGGCGACCTTTTCGGCGAAATCCGCAAGATCTACCTCGACCGCGCGATGTTCGCGGATCTGCACGAGGCGCTGGTGGCCGTGCTTGTGATAGACGGTGCCGGGCACCCGGATCGGCTGGTGCGCCGAGCGGAAATGCGTGTCGCCGCCGACCTTCACGGCGATCTCGCCGCGCAGGCGGCAGAGGGTGGCCAGGTCCTCACCTTCGACGGGTTCGGTCAGTTTCCACCAGACATGGAGCTTGGCCGCACCCTCGGGCGTCCGCCCACCGCTCTCGATGATCAGCGAGGGCGTGCCGAGGTGGCGGGTGACATGGTCCAGCTTGGCCGGGATGTCGCCTGCGTCGAGATCGACGACGATGGCCTGCATCTGCAGCACATCGGCGGCGCGGGCCTGGCCCTGTTCCTCGACCGTGCCGGGAATGACATAGACGGCGGCACCTTCGCGGTTCGCCCATCCGGCGAAAGTTGCGAGTTTCTCGGGCGCAGTGTCGTCGGCCGGGATCCAGATGTTGTGCGGCTTGCCGTCCCGGCCCTGACCCTTGTCGACGAAGCCGCGGAGCGGGATCAGCCCCTCGCACCAGCTGAACACGGTGTCGAGAAAGACGGCGATCTGCTCGGGGTCGGGGTCGCAACCGAACGGGTTCTCGGACGGCGGGCCGTCGTTGAAGTCCATCCACGGGTTGAAATGCAGGATGCCGTCGTCGCTCATGCGGGCAGCCCCCAGCAGCGCTCGGCCCACGGGCAGAAGCGGCATTCGAAGAAGTCGGACGTGGTCGCGACGCGTGGCAGAAGCTCGCCCGCATCGGTCGCCTGCAGGATCCGCACGCCCCGGTCGGACATGCGCTGCGCGAGATCGGCGTCGAAAGGCACCAGTTCATGGTGCATCTCGGCCGTGTCCTTGTTGATCGCAGTGAAGAGCGCGGGCGCGGCGCTGATGCCGCGCACGCTGGTTTCCATGTAGGCCTGATAGACCGCGATCTGGGCGGCATAGACCGGCTTCGATTTGGTCACACCGTCCTTGACGCAGGCGCGCCAGTTCTTGGCGTTCATCGTCTTGCATTCCCACAGTGCGGGAACGGCCAGACCGAAGCCTTCGGGCCCGGCCGCGACGATGCCGTCGACATGACCGCGGATGCGTCCGCCCGCGACCGAGAACCCGAACTGGCCGCCATCTGGCCGGTTGCCCTTGCGGGTGTAGAGCTCGAAGCCCGCGCCGCGCAGCCAGGCGACGGCCAGATCCTCGAGCGCGTGACCGATGGCGAAGATGCGCAGCGACTGGCCGCTGAAGTCCTGGCCCTCGTCCTTCGGCGTCGCCGTGAACTCGAACTGCAGCGCCCGCTCGCAGGCATGGCCGAGGCGCGAGCCGCCCAGATAGTCGCGGGGCGGCCGCATCGCCTGATCGGCGGTCAGCGCCCGATCGACCGCGGCGTTGACCCGCTCTGCGAAACTCGGCCGGTGATTGTAATCGAGGGTCAAAACGGCACCTCCGGCGTCTGCGCCCGGGCGATGTCGGACATGGCCTCGCGGAAGCCCTCGACGGCTTCCTCGATCAGTGCGCGCACCTGCGCCTCGGTCAGTTCGCCGAGCGGGGTGGCCCAGCCGATCTCGTCCATCAGCAGCGCCACGCGCTTCATGGTGGCGGTGATCGCGGCGCGCTCTTCCTCGGTCAGGTCAACCATGGCGAAACGCTCCCTGGCCAAGCGCGTCCAGAAGGACTGGCAGGGCATCGAGCAGAACCAGACCGAGGGCCGGGGCTGCTTCGACCGGTGCGGATCGAACCAGCCAAAACCACGGGTGGGTTGCCGGCAGACAGCACAGAGCGTCCCACGCGGATGCCAGAGCCGCCGCCGGTCCTCGGCCGTGATGGGGGTGGATGTGGACATGGGTCATGCCGCCCTCCGTTCGGGCCGGGCGGCCGTGTCGATCAACTGGCGGATGGCGCGCTTGTTGAAGCCGAAGGTCATGAGCGCCGAGGCCCGGTAGCGCGTCAGGCCGAAGTCATGGCGGCACTCGGGCGGCAGGTACTGCAGCTGCTTTTCAGTCGGCGGCTGGCGCAGCCAGGAGCGGGTCTTGAAGGCGCTCTCGTCGGTCTCATGGGTGTTCAGCCAGTCGTCGGCTTGCGCGAGACAGACCGTGCGCTCGCCCACACCCAGCAGATGCGGGCGTTCGCCTTTGGCCCCGCCGATGGCGTACCAGACCCCGTCCAGCCAGAAGATGCCGCCCCAGGCGGCGAAGCCCGTTGCCATCAGCGCGTCGTCCGTGCCGTAGAGGTCGACCCACGCGAAGCTGGACCGCTTCAGCAGGTCGATCTCGGTCATCATGAAGCCCGAGAGCGGCGCGGCGTCCCCGCCTTCGCCTGCATCCAGATCCTCGCGGGGGAACGCCTCACCGCAGAGCGGGCATTCGGTGGAGGCCAGCGGGATCTCCGCCTCGCAAGCCGGACAGGTCTTGGTCGGCGCCTCGCCGGTTTCGGTCTTGCCGTCGAGATCGACGTCCTGTTCCAGCGTGCCGTGGATCAGGCTCGAGGTGCCGAAATCCAGCACGACGCAGTCGGTCTTGACGATGCCGGGATGTTCCTCGGGATCGACGGTGCGCAGGCCGCGACCGACCATCTGGATCATGGTGGATTTGTAGGAACTGGGGCGCAGCAGCACGACGCAGGAGGTGGGCGGGTGGTCCCAGCCCTCGGTCAGCACCGCCACATTGACGACCACGCGGATGTCCCCCGCGGCATAGTCGGCGAGGATCGCCTTGCGGGTCTCGGCCGCCAGATCGCCGTGGATCAGCGCGGCGGAAACGCCCGCCGCCCTGAACGCCTCGGTGACGTGCTCGGCGTGGGCGACGGTGGAGCAGAACACCACGGTCTGCCGGTCGCCCGCCTTTTCCTTCCAGTGGCGGATCACCTCGTCGGTGACGGGGGCGCGGTCCATGATGCCCGCCACCTCCGCCATGTCGAAATCCGACATGGTCTTGCGGACGGACCGCAATTCGTCCTGGACACCGACATCGATGACAAAGGTGCGCGGCGGCACCAGGTGGCCCGAGGCGATCAGCTCGCCCAGCCGCACCTGATCGGCGACGTTGTCGAAAACCTCGCGCAGGCCCTTCTTGTCGCCCCGGTTCGGCGTCGCCGTGACCCCGAAGATCCGGGCGTCGGGATTGGCTTCGCGCACCCGGTCAATGATGCGGCGGTAGCTGTCGGCGACGGCATGGTGCGCCTCGTCGACGACCAGCAGGTCGAGGCGCGGCATGTCGGCAAGGTTCGAAGCTCGCGCCAGCGTCGGCACCATGGCGAAGGCTACCTGGCCGTTCCAGGACTTCTCCGTGGCGTCGATGACCGAGGTGGCGACGCCCGGCACCACGCGCTGGAATTTGGCGCGGTTCTGGGCGGTCAGCTCGTCGCGATGCGCCAGCACGCAGGCCTTGGCGCCGTCGCCGATCATCTCGCCGGTGACTGCCGAGAGCATGATGGTCTTGCCCGCG
>NZ_MCRJ01000182.1 GCF_001720135.1 Methylobrevis pamukkalensis | reverse complement strand
TGCGGGCAAGACCATCATGCTCTCGGCGGTCACCGGCGAGATGATCGGCGACGGCGCCAAGGCCTGCGTTCTGGCCCATCGCGACGAACTGACGGCGCAGAACCGTGCCAAGTTCCAGCGCGTGGTGCCGGGCGTCGCCACGTCGGTCATCGACGCCACGGAGAAGTCCTGGGGTGGCCAGGTCGCCTTCGCCATGGTGCCGACGCTGGCGCGGGCCTCGAACCTCGCTGACATGCCGCGCCTCGACCTGCTGGTCGTGGATGAGGCGCACCATGCCGTCGCCGACAGCTACCGTCGCATCATCGACCGGGTGCGCGAGGCCAATCCCGACGCCCGGATCTTCGGGGTCACGGCGACGCCGAACCGGGGCGACAGGAAGGGCCTGCGCGAGGTCTTCGACAACGTGGCCGATCAGGTGCGGCTGGGCGAGCTGATCGCCTCAGGCCATCTGGTGCCGCCGCGCACCTTCGTCATCGACGTGGGCGTGCAGGACGAGCTGCGCTCGGTCCGCAAGACGATGTCGGATTTCGACATGGCGGAGGTGGCGGGCATCATGGACCGCGCCCCCGTCACCGACGAGGTGATCCGCCACTGGAAGGAGAAGGCAGGCGAGCGGCAGACCGTGGTGTTCTGCTCCACCGTCGCGCATGCCGAACACGTCACCGACGCCTTCAGGGCAGCTGGCGTTTCCGCCGCGCTGATCCACGGCGACCTGGCGGCCGAGACCCGAAAGGCGATCCTCGCCGACTACGCGTCAGGCGACATCCGCGTCGTCGTAAACGTGGCGGTGCTGACCGAGGGCTGGGACCATCCGCCGACCTCCTGCGTCGTGCTGCTGCGTCCCAGCTCCTACAAGTCCACGATGATCCAGATGGTCGGGCGCGGGCTGCGCACCGTCGATCCCGAGGAACACCCCGGCATCGTGAAGACCGACTGCGTCGTGCTGGATTTCGGCACCTCCAGCCTGATTCACGGCACGCTGGAACAGGATGTCGATCTCGACGGCAAGACCGAGACCGGCGAAGCGCCGACCAGGACCTGCCCGACCTGCGAGGCGGAGATCCCGCTGGCCGCCACCGAATGCCCGCTCTGCGGCGAGGCGTTCCCGCGGGATGACGAAGAGGTTGGTGAAGGCGGCGGTGCCGCGCCGCTCTCGGGCTTCATGATGACCGAGATCGACCTGCTGAAGCGGTCCAGCTTCGCGTGGGTCGACCTCTACGGCACGGACGACGCGCTGATGGCCACGGGCTTCGCGGCCTGGGGCGGCATCTTCTGGCTGGATGGGATCTGGTACGCGATCGGCGGGGCCAAAGGCGAACGCCCGCATCTGCTGGGTGTGGGCGAGCGCACGGTCTGCCTCGCGCAGGCCGACGACTGGCTGAACACGCACGAGACCGACGAAAGCGCCTTCAAGACGCGCTCTTGGCTGCGCCAGCCGCCCACGGAAAAGCAGCTGCAGTACCTGCCGCCCGAGTGCCGCCATGACTTCGGCCTGACGCGCTACCGCGCCTCGGCGCTGATGACCTTCGGCTTCAACAAGCGCGCCATCCGGCAGCTGATCGACACGGCGGCCTCTCCCGAACGGAGGGCGGCATGATCCATGGCCTCCATCACCCCCATCACGGCCGAGGACCGGCGGCGGCTCTGGCATCCGCGTGGAATGCTCTGTGCTGTTTGCCGGCAACCCACCCGTGGTTTTGGCTGGTTCGATCCGCACCGGTCGAAGCGGCCCCGGCCATCGGTCTGGTTCTGCTCGATGCCCTGCCAGTCCTTCTGGACGCGTTTGGCGCGGGAGCGTTTCGCGATGGTTGACCTGACCGAGGAGGAGCGCGCCGCGATCACCGCCACCATGAAGCGCGTGGCGCTGCTGATGGACGAGATCGGCTGGGCCACACCGCTCGGCGAACTGACCGAGGCGCAGGTGCGCGCGCTGATCGAGGAAGCCGTCGAGGGCTTCCGCGAGGCCATGTCCTACATCGCCAGGGCGCAGACGCCGGAGGTGCCGTTTTGACCCTCGATTACAATCACCGGCCGAGCTTCGCAGAGCGGGTCAACGCCGCCGTCGATCGGGCGCTCATCGCCGATCAGGCCACGCGGCCGCCCCGCGACTATCTCGGCGGCTCGCGCCTCGGCCATGCCTGCGAGCGCGCCTTGCAGTTCGAGTTCACGGCAACGCCGAGGGACGAAGGCCAGGACTTCAGCGGCCAGTCGCTGCGCATCTTCGCGATCGGCCACGCGCTCGAGGATCTGGCCGTCGCCTGGCTGCGCGGCGCAGGCTTCGACCTCTACACCCGCAAGGGCAACCACCCCGATGGCGGCCAGTTCGGCTTCTCGGTCGCGGGCGGGCGCATCCGCGGTCATGTCGACGGCATCATCGCCGCCGGGCCCGAGGGTCTCGGTCTCACCGTTCCCGCACTGTGGGAATGCAAGACCATGAACGCCAAGAACTGGCGCGCCTGCGTCAAGGACGGCGTGACCAAGTCGAAGCCGGTCTACGCCGCCCAGATCGCGGTCTATCAGGCCTACATGGAAACCAGCGTGCCCGGCATCAGCGCCGCGCCCGCCGTGTTCACCGCGATCAACAAGGACACGGCCGAGATGCACCACGAACTGGTGCCATTCGACGCCGATCTCGCGCAGCGCATGTCCGACAGGGGCGTGCGGATCCTGCAGGCGACCGATGTGGGCGAGCTTCTGCCGCGCGTCGCCACCACGCCCGACTTCTTCGAATGCCGCTTCTGCCCGTGGTCCGAGCGCTGCTGGAGGCTTGCCGCATGAGCGACGACGGCATCCTGCACTTCAACCCGTGGATGGACTTCAACGACGGGCCGCCGTCAGAGAACCCCTTCGGCTGCGACCCCGACCCCGAGCAGATCGCCGTGTTCCTCGACACCGTGTTCAGCTGGTGCGAGGGGCTGATCCCGCTCCGCGGCTTCGTTGACAAGGGTCAGGGCCGGGACGGCAAGCCGCACAACATCTGGATCCCGGCCGACGGCACCGCACCCGGCAAGCTCACGACTTTCGCCGCGTGGGCGAACCGCGAGGGGGCGGCGGTCTATGTCATCCCCGGCACGGTCGAGGAGCAGGGTCAGGCACGCGCCGCCGACGTGCTGCAGATGCAGGCCATCGTCGTCGATCTCGACGCAGGCGACATCCCGGCCAAGCTGGACCATGTCACCCGCCACCTCGGCGCACCGACGCTCATCATCGAAAGCGGCGGGCGCACGCCCGAGGGCGCGGCGAAGCTCCATGTCTGGTGGCAACTGACCGAACCCGCCGAGGGCGACGACCTGGCCACCCTCTGCCGCCTGCGCGGCGAGATCGCCGTGAAGGTCGGCGGCGACACGCATTTCCGCTCGGCGCACCAGCCGATCCGGGTGCCCGGCACCGTCTATCACAAGCACGGCCACCAGCGCCTCGTGCAGATCCGCGAACATCGCGCGGTCGAGGTGGATCTTGCGGATTTCGCCGAAAAGGTCGCCGAGATGCCACCGCTGCCAGGCGTAGGCTTCCCCAGCGACGTTGCCGCGCCGACCGCGAAGCCCGGCATCGACGCGGTGCTCACCACGCCGGTGCGCGAAGGCGCGGTCGACGACTGGTCGCGGTTCCAGGGGGCCAGCGCCGCCGTCGGCCATTACGTGCGCCTGGTGCACGAGGGCCGCCTCGACCCGTTCGCGGGCTGGGAGGCGATCTGCGGCTACAACGCCGCCATGCTGCGCCCGTCCTGGCCGCTCGATCGGCTGATGGCCGAGTCCGAACGCCTCTGGGAGCTGCATGTGAAGCGCAATGGCCCGCCGCTCCTGCTCGCGGCCCATGTCGATGCCCCGGCCAGCCCGCTGCCTACCTTCAGCCTCGGCGCTCTGCTCGACGACACGAGCCCCATGCCCGAGGACGTCATCGGGCCGCGCGTGCTGACGCCAGGCGGTCTCCTGGTGCTGGGCGGGGCGCCCAAGGTCGGCAAGAGCGACTTCCTGTTCTCCTGGCTCGTCCACATGGCCGCTGGCGTGCCATTCCTTGGCTTCACGCCGCCCCGGCCGCTGCGCGTGTTCTACCTTCAAGCCGAGATCCAGTATCACTACCTGCGCGAGCGCATGCAGCAGATCGCGCTGCCCGCCGCCGTGATTGCCGCCGCGCGCGACACCTTCATCGCCACGCCGAAGCTGAAGCTGCTGCTCGACGCGGAGGGCGTCGCCCGCGTGGCCGAGGCGATCCGGGCCGCATTCGCCGACGCGCCGCCCGACATCATCGTCATCGACCCGATCCGCAATCTCTTCGACGGCGGACCCGAGGGGGGTGGCGAGAACGACAACACCGCCATGATGTTCTTCCTGAAGGACCGCCTGGAGCTCCTGCGCGAGGCGGTCAGTCCGGACGCGGGCGTCATCCTCGCCCATCACACCCGCAAGGCCAGCAAGCACCAGGTCAAGGACGATCCCTTCCTCGCGCTCTCCGGCGCCAGCGCGCTGCGCGGCTTCTACACCTCGGGGCTGCTCATGCACCGGCCTGACGAGGACAGCAGCGTCCGCAGGCTGGAGATCGAACTGCGGAACGGCCCCGCGCTGCCGGGCAAGCTCATCGACAAGGTGAAGGGCGAATGGGTCGAGCTGAACCCGCTGAACGAGCGTCTGGTGCGCAAGGAGGTCGGCGCCAAACTCGATGCCGAGCGGCTGCGCAAGCACGATGTCATCCTCGGCATGCTGCTGGATGAGGCGGCGAGCGAGCGCCTCTACACCGCGATGCAGTTCGCGGAGACCTTCGAGAACCGGGGCGGTCTGGGCAGCAAGCACACGATCCGCGAGCGGCTCAGCGTGCTGGCGACCAAGGGCTTCGTGAAGTTCCTGCGCGACCCCTCGGGGTTCGGTTTCCCCATCACCCGGTCGCGGTTCGGCTATCTCTGCGTCGAGGGCATGCAGTTCGGCGCGCCCGTCGAGGAGGTCGATCCGGACACCGGCGAGGTCACTACAACCGCCCGTCCGGTGCTGCCCAGCCACTTCAAATGCCCCCAGTCCGGTCTCTGCCTGCAGGTCGAGAACCCCGCCGTCTGGGTCTACCCGGT
>NZ_MCRJ01000181.1 GCF_001720135.1 Methylobrevis pamukkalensis | reverse complement strand
TTCTCTTTCGAGAGCCGCATGGCGGCGTTCGAGTTCCTGGATATGAGAATGTAGCGACATCAGCATGCCTCCTTCCTGCTGTGGACGGTGGATGGGCCACCGCTTGCAAGGATTTCAGTGTCGCACAAACGTCATCGATTGAGTAGAGGGAAATTCTCCGCATCCGGTATACAGTCCGGATGCATCGTCAATGCTTGTTAAATTGAAACACAAAAGCGTCAATTTCTTCGAAACCGCCGAGGAGTATCGAAAGCAGGAAACATCAACTTGAAACTGCGGAACTCCGGCCACGACCCGCTATCGGGACGGACCAACGCACGTGACGGCGCCTGCCGGTCCCTCGCTGCGCGCCGGCAAACCGCAAAGGACATGACGAGATGATGGGATCGACCGGATCGATCGTCAATACGCCGGCTGGCCTCCGCAGCCCGGCCCCATGCGCCTGGCCAGGAACGGCTGACCGGTTTTCCGGGCTGCGCAAGTCGCTGATGAACCTGCCATTCCCTGCGCCGGCAAACCGACGGGGCGGCGGGCGCCGCGGTCAGGTCGGGTCGACCTGCCCAAAATTCGATCACAGGGAAATCCGCCCGAGGGGCAGGCAGATGGTCGCCGGCGATGAAGCCTGATGGCGGGCCGAGAAATTTGCTATACTCGTCCTTGCAAATCGGCATTCCGGTGCGGGCGGCCTGGCGGGCAGGCGCGAGCACCCACGGCGGGATGGACGAGGGGACACCGGCCGGTCGGGCTCGGGCGCGTGCGATCCCGCAACGTCGGGATCCGCGGGACGGGAGCCGGCGGTTGGTGCGTGATCAGTCGAGGCATTCCGGGGACGGGTCCTGATGAACGAAGCCGACGAACAGGACGTTCGCATCGAACTTGCAAAGCTGCGCCAGGAGCACCGGGATCTCGATGCGGCGATCGAGGCGATGCTGAAGCTCGGCGCTCTCGATACCCTTCAGGTGCAGCGCCTGAAGAAGCGCAAGCTCGCGCTGAAGGACAAGATCAGCTTCCTCGAAGACCAGATGCTGCCCGACATCATCGCCTGACACCCGCAGTTCGGCGGCGAACGCTCCGCAGGTCGCGCGCGCATTGCACGGCGATGCCGCAGGCAAGGATCGGGCATTTGTGCGCCGCGGCGGGTTTCTCTTTTCTCCGTGATGTTCTAGAGCATGATCCGGCCGGATCGCGCGATCCGGCCGATCGGATCATGCGCAAGGCCAGGAGGCCGGGCGACCTCCCGAGCCTTCGGACGACAAGGTCCGGGACACGGGCGCCCCGGCCGAGATGACCTTGCAGCGCTCGCAACGGATTGCCGACGACCATGGCCACCCCTCCCGTCGCCATCATCATGGGCAGCCAGTCCGACTGGCCGACGATGAAGCACGCCGCCGATGCCCTCGACACCCTCGGGGTGGCCTTCGAGGCCCGGATCATCTCCGCGCACCGCACGCCGGAGCGGCTCTACGACTTTGCCCGCGGCGCGAAGGCCGCCGGCTTCAAGGTGATCATCGCCGGCGCCGGCGGGGCCGCCCATCTGCCCGGCATGACCGCGGCCATGACGCCGCTGCCCGTGCTCGGCGTGCCGGTGGAAAGCCGCACGCTGAAGGGCGAGGACAGCCTGCTCTCCATCGTGCAGATGCCCGGCGGCATTCCGGTCGGCACGCTGGCGATCGGCAAGGCCGGCGCGATCAACGCCGGGCTTCTCGCCGCGGCCATGCTGGCCCTGTCCGACGAGGCCCTCAGCCAGCGGCTCGACGACTACCGCGCCCGCCAGACCGCGGCGATCCCCGAGTTTCCCCGCGACGAAGCGGAGGCCGGATGAGCGCCCTGCCCCCCGGATCGGTGATCGGCATTCTCGGCGGCGGCCAGCTCGGCCGGATGATCGCGCTCGCCGCGGCCCGCCTCGGCTTCGACTGCCATGTCTACTGCCCCGAGCCCGACAGCCCGGCCTTCCGCGTCGCCGCCCGCCACACGGTGGCGGCCTATGACGACGCCGAGGCGCTCGCCGCCTTCGCCGAGGCCGTGGACGTCGTCACCTACGAGTTCGAGAACGTCCCCGCCGAGACCGCGGCGCTGCTCGCCGCCCGCCGGCCGCTGTTTCCCGACGCCCGTGCGCTGGCCATCACCCAGGACCGCATCGCCGAGAAGACCTTTTTGCGCGAGGCCGGGGTCGATGTCGCGCCGTTCGCGGCGGTGGACACCGAGGCCGAGCTCGATGCGGCCATCGCCGTCACCGGCCTGCCGGCGATCCTGAAGACCCGGCGATTCGGCTATGACGGCAAGGGCCAGGCCAAGGTCGCCAGCCGTGTCGAGGCGGCCGAGGCCCTCGCCCGCCTCGGGCAGGGCTGCATCCTCGAAGGCCTCGTGCCCTTCGCGCTGGAAGTCTCGGCGATCGTCGTGCGCGGCGCCGCCGGCGGTACCGCCGTCTACGACATCGGCGAGAACCGCCACGCCAACCACATCCTCGACGAGACGATCGTGCCCGCCCCCGTGGCCGCGGCGACCGCCGCCGCCGCGCGCGACCTCGGCGTCGCGATCGCCGATCATCTCGGCTATGTCGGCGTGCTCGGGGTCGAGATCTTCGTGGTCCGCGACGGGGCCGGCGAACGCCTGCTGGTCAACGAGCTCGCGCCGCGCGTCCACAACTCCGGACACTGGACCGAGGACGGCGCCGTGACCTCGCAGTTCGAGAATCACGTGCGCGCCATTGCCGGCTGGCCGCTCGGCAGCGTCACCCGCCACGGCACGGTGACGATGAAGAACCTGATCGGCGACGCCGCCGCGGACTATGCCGCGATCGTCGCCGACCCGGACGCCCGGCTCCATCTCTACGGCAAGCGCGAGGCGCGGCCCGGCCGCAAGATGGGCCACCTCAACCGGGTGGTCCGGCCCGGATAGGGCCAGACAGGGATCAGCGCTGCGCGGCCCCGGCCGCCGCGCGAAAACGCACGATTTAGCGGGCGCAAGAGTGGACAGCGCTCGGTCGGTCTGCTAAATGAGCCCCCACTCACACGGTGCACGCACCGCATGGCGGGTTTCTTCCGCCGACGTCCCCTCGGGGACATTCATCGATATCACGGGAAGGTCACGCGTGCAGGTACTCGTTCGCGACAACAACGTCGATCAGGCTCTCAAGGCGCTCAAGAAGAAGATGCAGCGCGAGGGCATCTTCCGCGAGATGAAGCTCCGCGGTCATTACGAGAAGCCGTCCGAAAAGCGGGCTCGCGAGAAGGCCGAGGCCGTGCGCCGCGCCCGCAAGCTCGCCCGCAAGCGCGCCCAGCGCGAAGGCCTGCTGCCCAGCAAGGGCCGCGCCTGAGCTTTCGGCCAGTGTCGCCGGCCGCGTGCGGCGGGTGACCTTGCCCTGTTGATCATTGCGGAAGGCGGCCGAGATTTCGGTCGTCTTTTTTGCATGACCGTCCGGGACCGGCACATGCCGTCCCGCACCCCATCCGGACTGATGTGTCGCGCGGAGGCTGGATTCCGCCGCCCATCTGTCGGATCATGCCGGGGACGACGCGAATCTTCGCGCTCCGGCTCGTCGGGCCGCCCTCCTGCCGGATCTCAGGTGATCCGGTCGGCGGGAGGAAGCCCATCGGCATTCAGGCCGGAACCCTCTCATCTGGTGGTACGGGACACGATGATGCAGCGTAACCTTGCAGTCGCAAAGGCCGTCATCCTCATCTGCGGCACGCTGGGCCTTGCGGCCTGCACCACGACCGAGGAGGGCGGCGCCGATCTCGAGCGGGTGACGCTCAACCCCAACGCGGCGTCGCCGGCCAACATCTCCTCGCTGTCCGAGGTGATCGCGCGCAATCCGTCCGACGCGACGGCTTACAACATCCGCGGCACCGCCTACGGCCAGGCCGGGCGCTACAGCGAGGCGATCCAGGACTTCACCACCGCGGTCCAGATCGATCCGAGCCTCTATCAGGCCTATGCCAACCGCGGCCTCGTCTACCGCCGCACCGGCCAGGCCAACCTCGCCCTTGCCGACTACAACCGGGCGATCCAGCTCAATCCGCAGTATGGCGCCGCCTATCGCCAGCGCGGCGCGATCTACCGGCAGATGGGGCGCACCGACCTCGCCCTCGCCGACTTCAACGCCGCGATCGGCATCTCCAGCTCCGACGCCGGCGCCTATTACAACCGCGCCCTGATCTACCAGTCGCAGAACCAGCACGAGTCGGCGATCGCCGAGTTCACCACCGCGATGGCGCTCGATCCGAACCTGCCCGACGCCTTCAACGGCCGCGGCCAGAGCGAACTGGCGCTCGGCCGCGACCAGGAGGCGCTGCTGGACTTTGCCGCCGCGGTCAACCGCAACAAGGAATCGGCGGTGTTCTGGACCAACCTCGGCATCGCCCAGCTGCGGCTCGGCCAGCGCGAGGCCGGCATCGCCTCGGTGCGCCGCGGCGCCTCGCTCGATCCGAAGTACCGCCCCGCCCAGCAGGCACTGGCCAGCGCCGGACAGGTCTGACGCCCGGCGCGCCGATGAACAAGCTCGATCGGCCTCATCCTGAGGAAGCCGCGCCAGCGGCTGTCTCGAAGGACGTGGCCGCCCCCGCCCTTCGAGACGGCCGGTTCCGGGCCTCCTCAGGGTGAGGGCGGAGACGGGTCGGTTCAGACGCACGTCATTTTGTGTGAACCCTCGCCTCTGGCCGGAGCGGTCCTCACGAATCGCGGTGAGGCATGAGCGAATCCTCACACGAAAAAGGCCGGCCCCCGCGAGGGAGCCGGCCTTTTTCGTGTGCGACAGGGGCTGGGAGCGGCCACCGATGGCGGCCGTCACCCCTCGCCTCAGTCGAGGTTCTTGACGATGTTCTCGACCATCTTCTTGGCGTCGGCGAAGAGCATCATGGTGTTGTCGCGGAAGAAGAGTTCGTTCTCGACGCCGGCGTAGCCCGATCCCATGCCGCGCTTGATGAACAGCACGGTCTTGGCCTTGTCGACGTCGAGGATCGGCATGCCGTAGATCGCCGAGGTCGGGTCGGTCTTGGCGGCCGGGTTGGTCACGTCGTTGGCGCCGATCACGAAGCGACGTCGGCCTGGGCGAACTCCGAGTTGATGTCTTCGAGCTCGAACACCTCGTCATAGGGCACGTTGGCTTCCGCCAGCAGCACGTTCATGTGCCCGGGCATGCGGCCCGCCACCGGATGGATGGCGTATTTCACC
>NZ_MCRJ01000180.1 GCF_001720135.1 Methylobrevis pamukkalensis | reverse complement strand
CGGCGCGTCTCGGCGCCGGCGGTTCCGGGGCGGGCGTCGGCGCTGCGGTCACCGCCGCCTTCGGCTCCGGCTCGGGGGCAGGGGCAAGACGCCGGTACCGCCCCCCGGGCGCAGTGGTCGGCGCAGTGGCCGGCGCCGCGGCCGGCCTCGGAACCGGGGCAGGCGGCGCGCCGTCGATCACGTCGTCCGGCAGGCTGCGGGCGAGAATGCGGTCCACCTCCGTCTGGGCCTCGACGATGCGGCGGAAGCTGCGGTCGTGGAAGATGCGGGCGCGGGCCAGCGTGTCGTGGCGGCCGCGATGGGACGACAGCGCCTCCTCCACACCGTCGATCACATAGTGGCCGGTGTCGGTCATCTTGAAGCGGCGCGCGTCCTTCAGGGTCCGCTCGACCCACTTGACGACGCAGGCCGGCGAGACCGGCTTGACGAGGAAGTGGTTTGCGCCGGCGCGGAGCGCCCGCTCCACCGCCGCGCGGGTCGCGTGGGCGGAGAGCACCAGCAGGGGCACGAAGGAGAGCGGTGCCATCTGCTTCATGCGGATCGTGCGCAGGAGCTGGTAGCCGGACATGCCCGGCAGGCGCCAGTCGGTGATGATCAGGTTCGGCGGCTCGGCCAGCATCGCCTCCAGCGCGTCCTCGGCCGACTCGAAGCAGCGGATCCGGCGGGCATGCAGCCCGGACAGCATGGAGCGCATCATCATCTGCATCGGCTTGGAATCCTCGATCACGATGATGTCGAGGAATTCGGCGGGCAAACCGTAGCTGCTGTGATGGATCATCGACCGCCTGTTCCTGCTGCTGAAAGAGGGACCGGATCTCGCCGTCGCGGCGGTCCGGCCTTCTTTGGTGCGGGCGCCGGGAGCATCGGCGCGAACCCTCCGCAGCTAAGCGGAAAAGCCCTGCGGAAGCCTTCGGGAGGAGCCTCGGATTTGATGAAAAGATTAACTCAATTTTAGAGAATCGCGTCGGCGAAATGCCCATACACACACCATATGTAGGGATAGCGTGAATGTGAGACACTATAGCTTGACCGCGCTCGTCCGACTCGCCTAGATTGAAAGCGTTGGGAAAACGCGCGGACGACGCGGTTTTCCGAACTTTTCATCCACCGCTCACGGACGTTGCCATCCCCGAATCGACGCGCCTCGGCTGCGCGAAACGGGACAGGGCGTCAAACGGGAAAGTCGAGGCGTGCCGGATCCGCGATAGTTTCGTGGATAACCGTCCTGCGCTGTTGATGACACCCGCGCCCCCGATTGGCTCACTCTCTGAACGGCGCCATATGTTGGGAAATGTCCCGACTGCGGACACTATATCTGGAAGGACGAAGACGATGCGGGTTGAACGGCGGTTTACGACGGCGGGACGGTCGGCCTATGCGGAGCTCGAGTTTCGTGCAGCCACGAGCGAGATCCGCAATCCGGACGGCTCTGTCGTCTTCCGCGCCGAGAATCTGATGGTGCCGTCGTCCTGGAGCCAGGTCGCCGCCGACATTCTCGCCCAGAAGTATTTCCGCAAGGCCGGCGTGCCGAAGGCGCTGAAGAAGGTCGAGGAGGAGACGGTTCCCTCCTGGCTGTGGCGTTCGGTGCCCGACGAGGCGGCGCTGGCGAAGCTCCCCGAGGGTGAGCGCACCGGCGGCGAGACCGATTCCCGCGAGGTCTTCGACCGTCTCGCCGGCACCTGGACCTACTGGGGCTGGAAGGGTGGCTATTTCACCACCGAGGAAGACGCCTCGGCCTTCCATGACGAGCTGCGCTACATGCTCGCCACCCAGCGCTGCGCCCCCAACTCGCCGCAGTGGTTCAACACCGGCCTGCACTGGGCCTACGGCATCGACGGTCCGGGCCAGGGCCACTATTACGTCGACTACATCACCGGTGAACTGACGCGCTCGGCCTCGGCCTACGAGCATCCGCAGCCGCACGCCTGCTTCATCCAGTCGGTCGAGGACGATCTCGTCAACGAGAACGGCATCATGGACCTGTGGGTCCGCGAGGCGCGCCTGTTCAAGTACGGTTCGGGCACCGGCTCCAACTTCTCGCGTCTGCGCGGCGAGGGCGAGAAGCTCTCCGGCGGCGGCCGTTCGTCCGGCCTGATGAGCTTCCTCAAGATCGGCGACCGCGCGGCCGGCGCCATCAAGTCGGGCGGCACCACGCGCCGCGCCGCCAAGATGGTCGTGGTCGACGCCGACCATCCGGACATCGAGCAGTATATCAACTGGAAGGTCCGCGAGGAGCAGAAGGTCGCCGCGCTGGTGGCCGGCTCCAAGGCCTGCTCCAAGCACCTCAGCGCCATCATGAAGGCCTGCATCAACTGCGAGGGCGAGGGCGAGGACTGCTTCGACCCGATGAAGAACCCCGCGCTGAAGCGCGAGATCCGCGCCGCCAAGAAGGCGTCGGTGCCGGAGAACTACATCCGCCGCGTGATCCAGTTCGCCCGCCAGGGCTACACGTCGATCGACTTCCCGGTGCTGGACACCGACTGGGATTCGGAGGCCTATCTCACCGTCTCGGGCCAGAACTCGAACAACTCGGTGCGCGTCACGACGAGTTCCTGCGCGCGGTCGAGACCAACGGCGACTGGAACCTGACCGCCCGCAAGGACGGCAAGGTGATGAAGACGCTGAAGGCCCGTGATCTCTGGGAAGACATCGGCCACGCCGCCTGGGCCTCGGCCGATCCGGGCCTGCAGTATCACACCACCATCAACGACTGGCACACCTGCCCGGCGTCGGGAGAGATCCGCGCGTCCAATCCGTGCTCGGAATACATGTTCCTCGACGACACGGCCTGCAATCTCGCCTCGCTGAACCTGCTCACCTTCCGCAACGCCGACAACTCCTTCGACGTCGACGGCTTCGAGCATGGCGTGCGGCTGTGGACGATGGTGCTCGAGATCTCGGTGCTGATGGCGCAGTTCCCGTCGAAGGAAATCGCGCGTCTCTCCTACGAGTTCCGCACCCTCGGCCTCGGCTATGCCAACATCGGCGGCCTGCTGATGTCGTCGGGCATTCCCTACGACAGCGACGAGGGCCGGGCGATCTGCGGCGCGATCTCGGCGGTGATGACCGGCATTTCCTACGCGACCTCGGCGGAAATGGCGGCCGAGCTCGGCACCTTCCCGGGCTACCCCCAGAACGCCGAGCACATGCTGCGGGTGATCCGCAACCATCGCCGCGCCGCCCATGGCGCCACCTCGGGCTATGAGGGCCTGTCGATCGATCCGGTGCCGCTGGACCACAGCGGCGCCTGCAAAGACGCCGCGCTGGTGGCGGCCGCCAAGGCTGCCTGGGACAAGGCCCTGTCGCTCGGCGAGGCCCACGGCTTCCGCAATGCGCAGGTCTCGGTGATCGCCCCGACCGGCACCATCGGCCTCGTCATGGACTGCGACACCACCGGCATCGAGCCCGACTTCGCGCTGGTGAAGTTCAAGAAGCTCGCCGGCGGCGGCTACTTCAAGATCATCAACCGCGCCGTGCCCGAAGCGCTGCGTGCCCTCGGCTACCCGGAAAACCAGATCGCCGAGATCGAGGCCTATGCGGTCGGCCACGGCTCGATCGACCAGGCGCCGGCGGTCAACCCCGGCCGTCTTGCCGCCAAGGGCTTCTCGCCCGAGGCGATCGAGAAGCTGCGCGGGGCAGTGAAGTCGGCCTTCGACATCAAGTTCGTGTTCAACCGCTGGACCCTCGGCGAGGAGGAGATGGCGCGGCTCGGCGTCACCGCCGACCTGATGAACGACCCGGCCTTCGACCTGCTCTCCTACCTCGGCTTCAACAAGGCCGACATCGAGGCGGCGAACACCCACATCTGCGGGGCGATGACGCTGGAGGGCGCGCCCTTCCTGAAGCCCGAGCACCTGCCGGTGTTCGACTGCGCCAACGCCTGCGGCCGGCTCGGCAAGCGCTACCTGTCGGTCACCAGCCACATCCACATGATGGCGGCGGCCCAGCCCTTCATCTCGGGCGCGATCTCCAAGACCATCAACATGCCGAACGAGGCGACGGTCGAGGATTGCAAGGAAGCCTACATGCTGTCCTGGCGCCTGGCCCTCAAGGCCAACGCGCTCTACCGCGACGGCTCCAAGCTGAGCCAGCCGCTCAACAGCCAGCTGATCGCCGACGACGAGGACGAGGCCGAGGACGCCGTCGAGGCGATCGTGGCCGAGAAGTCGGCGGCGGCGCGGGCCGCGGTTGCGGCCGAGAAGATCGTCGAGCGCATCATCGAGCGCGAGATCCGCATCCGGGACCGCGAGAAGCTGCCGGGCCGCCGCAAGGGCTACACCCAGAAGGCGATCGTCGGCGGCCACAAGGTCTACCTGCGCACCGGCGAATACGACGACGGCCGCCTCGGCGAGATCTTCATCGACATGCACAAGGAAGGCGCGGCCTTCCGGGCGATGATGAACAACTTCGCCATCGCCATCTCGCTCGGCCTGCAATACGGCGTGCCGCTGGAGGAGTATGTGGAGGCCTTCACCTTCACCCGCTTCGAGCCGGCCGGCATGGTGCAGGGCAATGACGCGATCAAGAACGCGACGTCGATCCTCGACTACGTGTTCCGCGAACTGGCGGTCTCCTATCTCGGCCGTCACGACCTTGCCCACGTCCGTCCCGACGACAGCGCCACCTCGATCGGCGGCGGCATCACCGAGGAGAAGCCGCAGCTGACCCCGGTCAGCCACGGCCTCGTCCGCGGCAAGACCGAGCGGTTCAAGGTTCTGCCGGGCGCCGGCGAGCCCAAGGGCGCGGCCGGGCAGGGGGCAACCGCCACCGCCGTCAGCAACGTCTCGGCCTTCGCCACCGCCCGCTCCACGGTGACCGTCACCGCCCGCGGCGGCGCCGCAGCCACCGCCTTCAAGCGCGACATCGACGCGGGCCCCGCCCGCGAACTGGAAACCGGCAGCGCCGAAATCACCCCCGCCGCCCGCGCCCAGTCCGACCTCGCCGTCCGCGTCGCCCAGGCGAAAGCCCAGGGCTACGTCGGCGAAAGCTGCAACGAGTGCGGGAATTTTACCATGGTGCGGAATGGCACGTGCCTGAAGTGCGAGACGTGCGGGAGCACGAACGGCTGTAGCTGAGGAATAAAAAAGGGGGGGACGTCACATGACGTCTCCCCTTTTTTGCAATGCGAAGAGCAGAAGGAGACCAATGAACGCCAGTTCGCAGAGTTCAGCTGGAAATACGCGCGGTCGTGCCAGATGGCGCTATCGCGCAAAAATGCGAGCG
>NZ_MCRJ01000179.1 GCF_001720135.1 Methylobrevis pamukkalensis | reverse complement strand
TGCGGGCGGCTGCGCTTTCGGCGAAGCGGTCGACCGGATCGTCGCCGAGCGCGGCGTCGACACCCATGGCGTCATACCACTCGATGAGCGCGCGCAGGTCGGCGAAGCTGGAGGCGGAGGAGGGCGGCATGGTCATGGCGTTCGGGTTCCCGGCGGCATCCAATCAGCATGCGCGGCAAAGGGCAAGGCGGGGAGGGTGAGGGTCCTTTTCCGCATGCGCCCTTGCCCGCCGCGTCGAAGCCGGCCATGTGAGACAGCAGACTGGCACTGTTCCAATGTCGCACGGCCTGCGACCGCGTGGCGAGCTTGCGCGGGCAGGCCCGGGCGGTAGAGTGCCCGCAACCCGGCAGGCCGCCCTGCGGCACGCATCAGAGGAGACCGAAGGATGACGGAGACGGAGCTTCCCGAGCGCGAGGCGATGGACTTCGACGTGGTGATCGTCGGCGCCGGCCCGGCCGGCCTTGCGGCTGCCATCCGCCTGAAGCAGATCGCCGCCGAGACGGGCGGGGACATCTCCGTGGTCGTGCTGGAGAAGGGCTCGGAAGTCGGCGCCCACATCCTCTCCGGCGCGGTGATCGATCCCTCCGGCCTCGACCGTCTGCTGCCCGACTGGCGCGACGACGAGACGGCGCCGCTGAAGACGCCGGTGACGGAGGACCAGTTCCTCGTGCTCGGCCCGGCCGCCGCCGTGCGCCTGCCCAATGCGCTGATGCCGAAGCTGATGTCGAACCACGGCAACTATGTCGCCTCGCTCGGCAACGTCGCGCGCTGGCTGGCGACGCGGGCCGAGACGCTGGGCGTCGAGATCTATCCGGGCTTTGCCGCCGCCGAGGTGCTCTATGACGACGCCGGCCGGGTGGTGGGCGTTGCCACCGGCGACATGGGCGTCCACCGCGACGGCACGCCGGGGCCGAATTTCCAGCGCGGCATGGAACTGCGCGGCAAATACGTGCTGATCGGCGAGGGCGTGCGCGGCTCGCTCGCCAAGGGCCTGATCGAGCGCTTCCATCTCGACCGCGGCCGCGAGCCGCAGAAATACGGCCTCGGCCTCAAGGAACTGTGGGAGATCGATCCGGCCAAGCACCGGCCGGGCCTCGTGCAGCATTCCTTCGGCTGGCCGCTCGGCTGGTCCACCGGCGGCGGCTCGTTCCTCTATCACCTCGAAGACAATCTCGTGGCCGTCGGCTTTGTCGTCCACCTCAACTACCGCAATCCCTATCTCTCGCCCTTCGAGGAATTCCAGCGCTTCAAGACCCATCCGGTGGTGCGCACCACCTTCGAGGGCGGCAAGCGCATTTCCTATGGCGCGCGGGCGATTTCCGAGGGCGGCTACCAGTCGGTGCCGAAACTGACCTTCCCCGGCGGTGCGCTGCTCGGCTGCTCGGCCGGACTCGTCAACGTGCCGCGGATCAAGGGCAGCCACAACGCGGTGCACTCCGGCATCGAGGCGGCCGAGGCGGTCGGTGCGGCGCTTTTCGCGGGCCGGGCCAACGACGAGCTGACGGCCTACGAATTCGGCTGGCGCCAGGGGCCGATCGGCCGCGACCTGTGGAAGGTGCGCAACGTCAAGCCGCTGTGGTCGAAGCTCGGCACGATCCTCGGCATCAAGCTCGGCGGCCTCGACATGTGGATGAACGAGCTGTTCGGCTTCTCGCCCTTCGGCACGCTGAAGCATGGTCATGCCGACCACGAGGTGACCTTCACCAAGAACCACGCGAAACCGATCGCCTACCCCAAGCCCGACGGCAAGATCTCGTTTGATCGCCTGTCCTCGGTGTTCCTGTCGAACACCAACCACGAGGAGGACCAGCCGGTCCATCTCAAGGTCAAGGATCCGTCGCTGCAGCGCTCCGAGCTCGATCTCTTCACCGGCCCCTCGACGCGCTACTGCCCGGCCGGCGTCTACGAGTGGACGAAGGTGGAGGAGGGCGATCCGACCTTCGTGATCAACGCGCAGAACTGCGTCCACTGCAAGACCTGCGACATCAAGGACCCGAACCAGAACATCAACTGGACGGTGCCGGAAGGCGGCGGCGGACCGAACTATCCGAACATGTGAGGGTGGTGCCGGTGATGCGTCGGCCGCGCACCGGGAGTTGCGGCCGCCGCCCTTCAGCCCCGACCGGTGTCCGGCGCAGTCGTGGCCTTGCATTCTCGCGAAAAAGCGGTCATCGCCGTGGGAGAGTATTGAAGGGATGACGCGCGGATCATGCTGATCGGCCTCGAAAAGAAGTTCATCTTCGTTGCCAACACCAAGACGGCGTCCTCGAGCATCGAGCAACTGCTTGATCCGCACGCCGAGATCGCGATCCGCCGCACGGCGTTCGGCAAGCACATGACGCTGGCGCAGATCGAGAGCCGGTTTGCGTGGATCGGCGATCATCTGCCGTTCGGGCGGTTTCTGGTGTTCGGCGTGATCCGCGATCCCGCCCACTTCCTGCTCAGTCTCTACAATTTCCATACGAAAGACGGCTTCGACGGCAAGCCGCTTTCGACGAAGGGCGTGGCCTTCGAGGCCTTCGTCGACAAGGCACTCGCGGCCCCGACCGGGCGTGTCCGGCCTCAGGCGGACCGGTTGTCCAACCCGAACGGCCGGCTCAGGCTCACCCATCTCATCCGCCTGCCGGACCTTGCCGCCGAGATGCGGGCGATCGGTGCCTTCCTGGAACTTGATGAGCGCGACCTCGGCAACCGCAACGTCAGTCCGGTCGTCGCCACGGTCGAGGAGTTCCGGCCGGACCAGCTCGAGAGGATCCGCGAGGTCTATGCTGCCGACTATGCGCTTCTCGCAAACCCGCCGCGCGATCCCCGGATCACCGCCCTGATCGAGAGCGACTGACGGGCCCTGCCGCGGCGTTGCCTTGGACGAGGGCGGGCTCTTTCCCGTTCGCGATCGGGCGTCCTGGGATATGGTCCGGCTTCAGGACCGGCAGATCGGAACGGAGCGGGGCATGGCGGAACGGCGCGGGATCGTCCACATCGGCATGCCGCGCACGGGCACGACCACCTTCCAGCGGCTGCTCCATGATCAGCGCGCCGGACTGGAGCGCCGCGGCCTGCTCTATCCCGACCTCACACCGCCCGGCGATGCCCGGATCCATCTCAATCACCAGCCCCTCGGCGAGGTGCTCGACGGCCGGCGCGGCGTGGCGGACAGGGCGGCGATGCTCGCGCGGCTCGAGGCCGACCTTGCCGCAACCTCGGCCGAGATCGTGATCCTCTCCTACGAGGGCTTCTGCCACGCGGCGGGGGCGGCCGCTGTCCTCGCCGACCTGCTGCGGCGCCATGGCTTCCGGCCGGAAACGGCGGTCACCGTCAAGCCGCAGGCCGAATATCTCAACTCCCGCTACACCAAGCAGATGCAGTTCCTGCAGGAGACGCGGGACTTCCGGGGCTTCTTCCGGCGCGCCTTCCGTGACCGCAAGCTCGACTACGCCCGGCTGGTGCTGCCCTTCGCCGACACGCTTGGCGGGCCGCTGCATCTGGTCCCGCTGCGCGACCACCGGTCCCAGGCGCCCCTGATCGAGCGCCTTCTCGCCGAGCTCGATCTTGCGGACCGGATCGGGGACCTCGTCCTGAAGGCCGGGGGGGATCTTGTCGAGAATCCGAGTGCGGGGCCGCTTGCGATCGAGGCCGAACGCCGGCTTGCGATCCTCGGCGCCGGCCATGGGCTCGGCGAGGGCGCGCGCGAGGCGACGCGGCTGCTGGAGGACGAGGTCGCCCGGCGCGGCCTCGATCGCGGCAGCTTTGCGGGCGTCGATGCCGAGATGCAGGCGATCGTGGCCGATCACTGGCGCGCAAGCTGCGAGGCCCTTGCCCGGCGGGCGTGGGGCTGCGCCTGGGAGGACCGGGTGGCGCCGGCCGCGCCCCGTCCCGTCAACGAGATCGCCCGCCTCGGCGCGGACCGCGAAACCGAGGCGCTGCTGGCCGAGCTTGTCGCCTGGACCTCGGATCAGGTCGGCTTCGCGCCGCGCGGGCCGCTGCGCCGACGCATCGATGCTGTCGAAGCCGCCGCCGGAGCCGGGCTCCGCCGCATGCTGCGCCGGGCGCGGGCCCGGCGCGGTTGAGGCTGGCGCCGGGTCATCCGGACACGGGGCAACCCGAAAATCACGCGACCCGAAGCCGGCTCACGGCCAAGTGATCCGCAAACCCGCCCGGTCACGCCGCGGGACGTTGACCGCTCGCCCCGTCTGGCCGAAGCTTCACGGCGGGGCGCGACGGAGGTGGACATGGGCCAATCTTCGGATGTCTTTCGACGCCGGGTCGGCGATCGAAGCTTTCTCGCGGCCGTGGCCGCGATCCTCGCCGGTCTGTGGACCGAGGCGGCGCAGGCCGCCGACACCGAGGTCGACCTCGAACTGGTTCTCGCCGTCGACGTGTCGCGGTCGATGGACTACGAGGAACAGATGCTGCAGCGTCAGGGCTATATCGAGGCCGTGACCGACCCCGAGGTGATGGACGCGATCAGGTCCGGCCTCACCGGACGTATCGCCATCAGCTATTTCGAATGGGCAGGACCGGGGCAGCAGCGCCTTGCGGTCCCCTGGCAACTCGTCGAGGACAGGGACAGCGCGCGGGCGTTTGCCGCGAAGATCGGTTCGGCCCAGCTCAGCATGGCAAGCGGCACCTCGATTTCCAACGGTCTGTCCGAAGCCGCCCTCCTGTTCGACGACAACGGCTTTACCGCCCTGCGCCGGGTGATCGACATTTCCGGCGACGGCCCCAACAACCGCGGCGGCATGGTCGAGCCGGTGCGCGACCGGGTGGTCGCCAGCGGCATCGTCATCAACGGCCTGCCGATCATGCTGAAGCCGGGGGGCTATTCGCCCTATTCGATCGAGGATCTCGACGTCTATTACCGTGACTGCGTCATCGGCGGGCCGGGTGCCTTCCTGGTGCCGGTGCGCGACACGTCCGAACTCATCGATGCGATCCGGCGCAAGCTGATCCTCGAGATCGCGTCCGCCGCACCCGCCATCCTGAAGGCTCAGGCGATCACTCCGGTGGAAAAGACCATGGACTGCCTGATCGGCGAGAAGATCTGGCGCCGCTACATGGATCCGTGACCAGAGGGCAGCCCCAACAAAAAAGCGCTGCCCGATGCGGGACAGCGCCTGTCACGTCGTCCTGCGACGTCACTCCCATGGAACACCGTGACCTCGCACCCCGGAACGCCCGGGATGCGACGGCACGTGGCCGGACAGGGATGCGCTCAGCGGTCGATGGGACGATACACGCCGGTAACCGGATCGCGTTCCAGGCGGACCGGCTTGCGCAACGTCGCACGGACGGGCTGAAGCTTCGGCTCCTGCATGCGCGACACCATCCTGGCGGCAATGTAGAGTCCGAGACCAACAGCGGCCAGAGTG